>NZ_QKTS01000011.1:0-126116 GCF_003234525.1 Curtobacterium sp. MCBD17_021
ACGCCAACGTGGTCTGGGGAAGTTGACCCCGGTCGAGTACGAGACGATCATCAACCCACAGGTCGCACTCGCGGCCTAAACGAACGAGTCAACTCAACCTGCAGCAGTCCCTCACGTTGGCCGTGCCGGGTATGGGCTCCAGCACCGACAAGATGTCCGGCTGGGCTGATGCCTCGCAGAACATCTACAACGAGCAGGCAAACGTCCAAGGGGACAAGAACCGGGCGGTGGTCGCTTGGATGGGCCACAAGGCGCCTCCGGTACCGGCTCTCTCCGAGCCGGACCTCGGTGTGCTCCACTCCGACTACGCGAAGGCGGGCGCCGAGCACCTCGCGGATGCTCTCCGCGGGCTGGACGCAGTCCGCGTTGGGGACCGCGTCACCACGAACGTCGTCGCACACTCGTACGGGACGACGACTGCGTCCATCGCCCTGACCGAAGCGGGCGTCCACGTCGACACCTTCACCACGCTCGCATCCGCGGGTATCCCGGACGACATCTCGTCGGCGTCGGCCATCCATGCGGTACATGTGTACTCGGGGCAAGTTCGTGACGTCACGCCCTACGTCGAGCGTGACCAGGGCGACCAATGGGCACACATCGGCCGGGATCACAGCGAGGACCACCACCAGGACCCGACCGATCCGGCGTTCGGTGCGACGACCTTCGGCGCAGACGGCTCAGGTGTGCTGAAAGGAGTCACGGACCACGGCGTCGAGACGAAGACGCGATCGGGCTACCTGGATCGCGGTACTGAGTCGTTGCTCAACGTTGCCTACGCCACCACGGGGCAGGCCGACAGGATGACCGCGGCGCGCCCAGCAGAGCCGACGTGGTTCGATGAGCAGTACGCCCACCGGCAGCCCACTCTGTGACACGCGCAGACGAGGAAACGATGATCCCCAAGACCCTCGCCGTGAGCGCGGTCCTCGCAGCCACGGCGCTCCTTTTGACGAGTTGTGGAGGAACACCGGTGCAACCGAACGAGACGGGCGCGACCTCGGTCACGCCCGATGAGGCGAAGCAGTCCGTCACCACTTTCGTCGACCGCTCGACGACGGCGCTCGGCGGGGACTGGACGCCCCGGGGAGGTCCGGGGCTCAGCCCGTGCACGACGGGCGACGGCGACGGCGGCGTCTCGTGGGTCGTCATCGTCGATCGTCAGGCCGGGGACGACCCGCACGCTGACGTCGACGCTGTCGAACAGCTGTGGACGCAGCGGGGTGTGACCACTGAGCGGTACCAGAGCGGCGGTGCGGATCCGATCGTCGGGATCCGTGGCGCCGGCGGTCCGACGACTTCCGTCGACTTCTACGCCGACCCGCGTGGGTACGCGTTGACGGCGGAGTCCGAGTGCGCCGAGGGTGACTACGCCGACATGGTCCGTCGTCAAGGTGACGCGAACGCGGGGTGACGCAACCGCGGGACGGCGACGTCCGCACGGTTGTCCACCGGGCACTGAGCGGCAACGTCCGTGCTCTCCGTACATGCCTCATTGAACATTGAGCCGGAACTTAAGGTTGAGCCACTCCAGGGCTTCCCGCGAGAGCGCGTCCTCGAATCGCTCGAAGGATACGTGCCTGCGCCGCTGACTGCAGAGCAGGTGGTTCAGGGTGCAGAGCAAGCGTGGGGCCTAGCTGCCACAACTACCGTTGTCGGGATGCGCATTGGCGACTACGACCTTGCTCGGGCGCAGATCAATGCCGCTGCTGATCGTGTACCCGTGCCCGGTCAACTTAGCTGGCCATTTCCGACCGGGACTATACGACAGGCGCTCAGCGGGGAGTCGGGAAGGCTGCACAACTTGCGGCGCTCATCTCCATCGTCGTCACAGTCGGGCTCTTCGGGTACACGCAAGTGACGACAATCCGCGTCGGCCGGTCGCAAGCGCGGGAGGCGGCCGTGCTCGAAGTACTCGACGCACTCGACCGAATCACAAGGCGACGCATTTGGCCGACTGTGGCGAGGCTCTGGCACAAGCCAGAGTTGGACTACGCGCTCCTTGTCCCGCGACTCCTCGTTGGACTGCCCAAACGCGACAGGGCGATCGCGACGTGGCTCGCCACCCAGGTGAACCTGATGAACGCCGCGTCCACACAGACCCAGGTGTTCAAGGTCGCCCTCGAGGCGAGCAGCCGCATAGCGAACTGGCACATCGGCGAAGTGCCAACGTCGTGGTTTGAAAGCGCGGTCCGCGCGCACTCACCGCGCAAGCCACGCGGGAATCTCAGAGTGCTCATGACCAGCATCGCGGCCGCAGCCGGGCTGATAGCGACTGGCCTGACTGCCAGCGCGGTCGCGGGAGTCGGCGCCGGTCTGGCGCAGCTCCGCGTTCGAAAGGCGGCCGACAACGGCTGACGTCGCGGTGCCGTGGAACAGAATCCCAAAACCCGTGGAACGCCCGTCAGCACTGGGATCCGCGATCCGCGCCACCACTGGCATCCGCGAATAAGCCGAACACCTCGCGATCGGTCTTCACCTGATGGCGTTTGCCGAGCGACTCGATCACTCCGCCGAGGAGCGCGGCCGAGCGCTCATCTCATGGGCGTGCGCGTCTGCCTCGGTCTGGTAGATCTCGCCCCATGCGATGCTCGCGGGCATGGCATCGACACGCAGATCCACGTCAGGCAGACAGATCTGCACGAAGTGCGGGAAGGCGGGGAACGTCCAGAGGTCTTCGTCCTCGAACCGGCTCCAGAGCAACAACTCCCCGATGCCGAGCGGGTGGCCGAGTTCCTGTCCGTTCACCGGCGGATCGCAGCTGACCATCAGCGCATGGTGACCGTTCGGGAGCTCGATCGGTCGTTCCACCTCGCACCGGAAGACAGACGAGAACCACTTGCTGTCCATGGACGAGAGAAAGAAGACGTCGTGCATGTCAGGCCTCTCGATCGACGCCGTCGACGTCTCCGCCGGTCCGACACGGGGTCGGTATGTGCGGGCGCTCGATCATGGACTGCACCGTCCCGTCCGCCTCGGTTGCGTAGAGCTCGCCCCACGCAATGCTGGCCGGCATGCTCGTGGGCGGGACGACAACGTCAGGGAGGCAGATCTGCACGAACTGCGGGAAGGTCGGGAAGGTCCACAAGTCGTCGCCCTCGAAACGGCTCCAGAGGAGGAGCCGAGTGATCCCCTGGGGATGGCCGAGGTCCTGTCCGAGCGCTGGCGGGTCACAACCGACGATGAGAGCGTGGTGTCCGTTGGGGAGTTCGACTCTCGACTCCAGCTCGCACCGGAACACGGAACCGAATCGGTCGTCTTCCATCGACGAAAGGTAGTAGGTCGGTTTCACTTCAGAACTCCGGGTTGACTCCACTGACGGCGGCATCGGGGTCGAGCAGAGTGCCCTCGATGAGGAAGCGACCCGAATTCGTGCTGTACCCGGATTCGGCGAGGCCGGATGGGAGGCCGGCGACGTCACGGTGGTCGGACACCGATCCTGGGTGCGTCGGCGACCAGGAAGCACCGATCCACGTTGCGTTCCCACCGTACAGACGGTAGATCTCCTGGCCGCCGAACGGGAAGGGGATCTCGTCACCGAGCTTCGCTGCCGACCGCTCTGAACCCATCGCTGACCGCGACCTGTCCCCAGTCGACCCCACCCGTCGTGGCCTTCTGCGCGTCGACGTGCACCGCAGTGTCGACGCCGTCGCGAGAGATCCGCTCGGTGGTCCTCCCCGGGGCGATGCGGCTTCCCGCAATCCCGTGGTGCGGTTTTCCCCCCTTGTGAGGGATCCGAACCCGCGAGTACGTTCAGCGAAACGATCCGCTCGGAGTCGAGCGGGACTCGTGGATCTTCCCTCTTGCTCCGCCGCGTTGCCTCACCCCGTCTGCCGGTGTGCCCGACGGCTCCGCCATCGCACGCCTTCCGCGCCTCCTGTGCCGCCCTGCACCGGACGCTGCGCCGTGTTGCCCTCCGCGGCCGCCCGTACCCGTACCCGAACCCGCACGAAGGACCCGAACCTCATGCAACCGCTCGTCCTCCTCGCGTCGCAGACATCGACCCAGGTCGTGCTCGACAACGTCGCCGCCTTCGGGCACGAAGCCCTCAAGTACTTCCCGATCGGCATCGCCGGGATCATCGTGTGGGCACTCTGGGTGTACCGCGTGGTCTTGTCCGCCCGCGCGAAGCCGATCGTCAACGGGTTCCGCACGTCGACCTCGGTCGTCGTCCCCTCCTTCCACGAGGACCCTGACATCCTGCTCCGTTGCCTGGAGACCTGGCGCGAGCAGCACCCGGACGAGATCATCATCGTGCTCGACGTCGCGGACACCGACGCGTACCGGCGCATCGTCGCCGTCGGCGACCCGACCGTCAAGCCGGTCCTGTTCCACCACGTCGGCAAGCGCAGCGCTCTCGGTGAGGGGATCCGGCGGGCGAAGTACGACGTGCTCGTGCTCGTGGACTCCGACACCTCGTGGGAGCCGGGGTTGCTCGAGGCCGTGCAGATGCCGTTCGTCGACGAGCGCGTGGGCGGCGTCGGTACGCAGCAGAACGTGTACCAGCGGAACTCGAGCATCTGGCGGATCATCGCGGACTGGCTCGTCAACCTGCGCTACTACAACTACGTCCCGGCCATGGGTGCGGCCGGAGCCGTCCCGATCCTGTCCGGTCGGACCGCCGCGTACCGTCGGTCGGCCGTGATGCCGGTGCTCGACAACCTGGAGAACGAGTTCTTCCTCGGTCGGCGCTGCATCGCCGGTGACGACGGCCGGCTGACGTGGTTGGTGATCGCGTCCGGGTTCCGGACCGTGCACCAGTCGACCGCGAAGGCACTGTCGATGTTCCCGGCCAGCGGCAAGGCGTTCTTCAAGCAGCGCATCCGCTGGAGCCGGAACTCGTACCGGACCTACCTCACCGCCATCGCGAAGGGTTGGGTCTGGCGCGTGCCGTTCGTGACGAAGATCACCGTGCTGCAGATCATCCTGACGCCCGTCACGATGGGCATCACGATGTGGTACCTGCTCTTCAGTCGGCTCGAGTTGAGCACGCTCGGGGTCCTGTTCACGATCGGCTGGTTGCTCTTCGGCCGCGCCGTCCGCGGCGCCTCGAACCTCAAGCGTCACCCGCTCGACTTCCTGGTGCTCCCGATGCTCGCCCTCGTGGTGATCGCTGTCGCCCTCCCGATCAAGGTGTACGCGTTCGTGACGATGAACAAGCAGGGCTGGCTCACCCGGCACGCCGACCAGATCGGCGGCGACGGCCAGCAGGCCCGGACCCTGCAGCCCGAGCCCGTCACCGAGACGCGCCGCTCGGCCCCCGGGGTGGTCGTCCAGCCCGGCGCGGTCGCGGCCTCCGCTTCCGCTGGCGACCAGGTGGTGGCCGCATGAGCGCCGTGCGCACCTCGGTCCTGCGTGGCGCGACGGCACTGGCGATCGGCGCGGGCCTCGTCCTCGCCGGTCTGGCGGCAGCGCCCACCGCTGCTGCCGCTGCGACCCCGACCGGCAGCACGACGGTGTCGGCAGGCCGGCCGTACGCGGGTGACCCGGACAAGGAGGCGCGACTCGTCGCCGCCGAGAACGACCGGATCTACAACGTGCGGGCCCTGGCGTCCGCCGCGCGCTGGAGCGGGCTGGCAGTGTCCCAGCCGTACCGGCTCGCCACCGGGTCGTCGTACACCCTCGTGCTCGTGGCGCGCGGCGCCGCGTACACGATCGACGACCTCACCGAGCTCGCCCCGTCGACGTTCGTGAAGCAGCCGGACGGCTCGTGGCTCCTCAGCGAGAACATCGTCGTCGAGAACGGCGCCACCCTCCGACTGGCGAGTCCGGACGGGCTGCGCGTCCACCTGGAGAGCAACCACGAGGGCTTCGTGTCGATCGTGACGCAGGCCGGCGGACTCCAGGTCATCGGGTCCGCGAAGGCACCGGTCGCGATCGACGCCTGGGACCCGCAGGCCGGCGCCGTCGACGAGCAGACCTCCGACGGACGGGCCTACGTCCGGGTGCAGGGCGGCACCGCGACGCTGCAGCACGCCTCGTTCTCGCACCTCGGCTTCTGGAGCGGCACGACGGGCGGCGTCTCACTCACGGGCACCGACCTGACCACCCTCGACCGGGCCTCCGGCGACCAGGAGGGCAAGACGAAGCGGACCACGAAGGACGTCTTCGGCAACGCCATCCTGCCGACCGGCGCGCTCCCCAGCACCGGGGAGGGGTCGGCGAACGCGGGCGCCTACAGTTACGTCTCGGCCCTCGTGCAGCACGTCACGTTCGACGGCAACGCCTTCGGGCTCTTCCTGACGAGCGCCGACGGCGTGACGATGTCGGACGCCACCGTCAAGCGCTCCCTCATCGACGGGCTGGTGCTGCACCGGTACGTGACGAATTCGACGTTCACGTCCGTCCGGGCGACCGGCAACGCCATGGACGGCGTCAAGATGACGCGGGCGTCCACGGGGATCGTGTTCAGCCAGGTCCGGGCGACGGACAACGGGCGGAACGGGATCACGCTGAACGGCAGCGGCCTGGCGGCCGGTCCGAACGCCGCCGGCATGCCGACCACCACCTACGGCAACAACGCCCTCACCGACAGCACGAGTTCCGACAACGGTCGCTACGGAGTCGAGGTGATCGGGGGGAAGAACGTTCGGGTCAGCGGGTCGACCGCGGCCGGCAACGAGATGGGGATCGTCGTGCGGCACGACGCCGACGACGTGGTCATCCGCAACAACGTCGTGAAGGACTCGGCGCAGAACGGCATCGCCGTGCTGGACGGACCGACCGCGACCGAGGTCTCGGAGAACTCGGTGAACGGTGCTGAGATCGGCGTGTACCTCCGCGAGAGCACCGCGTCGTCGGTGACGGACAACACCATCAGCGCGGCGCGGGTGCACGGCGTCACCACGGTCGGGCCGTCCGCCGGCACCGCGATCGAGGACAACGCGGTGCGTGGATCGGGCCCGAGCGCCATCGACCTGGCCCGATCCGACGGCGCAGCACAGGAGGGCAACACGACCGTGCAGTGGCACTCGACGAAGCCACTGCTCGTGACGCTGCGAGCGGTCTTCCAGCCCCTGACCGTGCTCTGGCTCGTGCTGCTCACGGTGGTGCTGGTCGCTGCGGTCGGTGGTGTCCGTCGCCGCCGCCGCGCCGAGCAGGGCGAGCACCCCTACGCCAAGCTCGCACCGCTCTCGAGCTTCACCCGTGGTGCGATCGACCCGGCGACGCTCGGCCTGCCGCCGGCACCCGCACTGCAGGGCTCCCACGCTGCCGACACCGGCGCGTCCTCGTCACGGACGGTGAGCTGACCGATGGCGACACCTCTGCAAGGACTCCGCTCCCACCTGGTGGTCGGTGCTGCCGGTGTGGTGCTCGGCGCGGTCGTGGTCGGTGGGGTCTGGGTCGCGACGAGCACGCCCGGCGAACCCCGCGCGGCGGCGTCCGCCCCGTCGTCCGACAGCGACCGGACGCCGCCGCCGGACCGGACCGGACCGAGGACTCCGCCCCCGGCGCCGACAGCGGTCCCGACAACGGCACCGACGACGGCACCGACGACGGCCCCGACCTCGGCACCGGACGCACGCCGCGCGGCCGTCTCGTGCACCGCCGACGCGACCACGACGGTCTCGACGGCCGGGGAGCTCACGTCGGCACTCGCGAAGGCGGCGCCGGGGCAGGTCATCGCCATGGCGCCTGGCACCTACACGGGCACCTTCACCGGTTCCACCGCGGGTACGTCCGCGCAGCCGATCACCCTCTGTGGGTCGGCCGACGCCGTGCTGGACGGCGGGACCACCGACAAGGGCTACGTCCTGCACCTCGACGGGGCGTCGCACTGGCGGCTCGCCGGGTTCACCGTCCGCAACGGGCAGAAGGGCGTCATGTTCGACGGCGTCCAGCACTCCAGCGTCGAGGGGATCACCGTCACCGAGATCGGTGACGAGGGCATCCACCTGCGCGCCGGCAGCAGTGACAACACCGTGAGCGGGAACGCCGTCACGAAGACCGGGCTCCGCAAGCCCCAGTTCGGGGAGGGGATCTACGTCGGGTCCTCGAAGAGCAACTGGTGCCGGGTCTCGGACTGCCAGGAGGACCGGAGCGACCGCAACGTCGTGACTGGGAACACGATCTCCGACACGGCGGCCGAGAACGTCGACATCAAGGAGGGGACGACGGGCGGGACACTGTCCGACAACTCCTTCGACGGCACCGGCATGCAGGGCGAGAACCACGCCGACTCGTGGGTCGACGTCAAGGGGAACGGCTGGACCGTCTCGGGCAACCGCGGCGTCGACTCACCGCTCGACGGGTTCCAGACGCATGAGCTGCTCTCGGGCTGGGGGACCGACAACACCTTCATCGACAACACCGTCGACCTCGGCAACCCCGAGGGCGTGGCGTTCGCCTTCCGGCCCGTCGAGGGCAACACGGTGTCCTGCGACAACACCGTCGTCGGGACGAACGAGCTGAGCACCACGAGCTGCACGGGCTGACCGCGCCGCGACCCGCACCCCGCCCTCCGAGCTCCACGACCGCACCGCGCCCGTCGCGCGGCACCACCCGTGCGCTCAGGACGTCCCGTCACCGGGACGTCCGCCCCTCCCCGTCACACCATGTCCCCGCTACCCGAAAGCGAGCGTGCACCATGTCCGCATCCGTCACCCCGATCTCGACCCGGGACCTCCCGCCCGTCGCCGAACAGCCCCGCCTGACCGTGATCGGCACCGGCTACCTCGGCGCCACCCACGCCGTCTCGATGGCCGTCCTCGGCTACGAGGTCCTCGGCGTCGACGTCGACCCGTCGAAGGTCGAGGCCCTCGTCGCCGGCCGTGTCCCGTTCCACGAGCCCGGCCTGCCGGAGAAGCTGGCCGAGGCGCTGGCATCCGGACGGCTCCGGTTCTCGTCGTCGATGCAGGAGGCCGCCGAGTTCGGCGACGTGCACTTCGTCTGCGTCGGCACCCCGCAGCAGCGCGGGTCGAACGCCGCCGACCTCACCTTCGTGGACGGCGCGTTCCGTGAGCTGGCCAGCCACATCACCCGCCGCGCACTCGTCGTCGGGAAGTCGACGGTGCCGGTGGGCACCGCCGCCCGCATCGCCGAGCTCGTCCGTGAGGTCGCCCCGGCCGGTGCCGATGTGGAAGTGGCCTGGAACCCCGAGTTCCTGCGCGAGGGCTACGCCGTCCAGGACACGCTCCACCCCGACCGCCTGGTGTTCGGCGTGGAGTCGGCGTGGGCCGAGGCGCAGCTGCGCGCGGCCTTCCGGCCGGTCCTCGACGAGGGCACACCCCTCGTCGTCGCGGACCTGCCGACCTCGGAGCTCGTCAAGGTCGCCGCCAACTCGTTCCTCGCCACGAAGATCTCCTTCATCAACGCGATGGCGGAGATCTGCGAGGCGACCGGCGCCGACGTCAGCCTGCTCGCGAGCGCCCTGTCGCACGACACGCGCATCGGCGGGCGGTTCCTCAAGCCGGGCCTCGGCTTCGGTGGCGGGTGCCTGCCGAAGGACATCCGGGCCTTCTCGGCTCGCGCCGACGAGCTCGGCGTCGGCCAGGCCGTGCGCTTCCTCGACGAGGTCGACGCGATCAACCTCCGTCGACGGCAGCGCACCGTGGACCTGATCGCCGAGATGGCCGACGGGGAGCTGGCCGGCAAGAAGGTCGCCGCGCTCGGTGCCGCGTTCAAGCCGAACTCCGACGACATCCGCGACGCCCCGGCCCTCGACGTCGCCCGCATGCTCCGCGAGGCCGGCGCCATCGTCACGGTCTACGACCCGGAGGCCATGGCGAACGCCGCGCGCGTCCGTCCCGAACTCCGGTACGCACCGTCCATGACCGCGGCGGTCATCGACGCCGACGTCGTGGTGCTGCTCACGGAGTGGCAGCAGTTCCGGGACGTCGACCCGGAGGACCTCGGCGCCCTCGTGCACACCCGGCGGATCGTCGACGGCCGGCACGCGCTCGACGCGGACCGGTACCGCGCGGCGGGCTGGGAGTACCGGGCCCTGGGCCGGCCGGTCGCGTCGCGCACGGTCGAGATCGCGGTCGACGAGCAGGACCGGCTCCAGCGCTCCGCGTGACCCTCGCGCTCCCCGGTCGCGCCGAGCGGACCGGGGAGCGGGAGGACTCCCGGTCCGCGCACGTCTGAGCACGCAGCGGCACGGGCCGTGTTGCCCTGTGTGACGCCGTGTCGGGAATACCGAACGCCACTCTGCGATTCTCGTCCCCGATGAGCATCACCGACCCCGACACGACGCACGACGCCCCCGCCTCCTGGGACGCCTGGCGCGCAGCCCGCCGCGAGCGGGTCACCGGCGCGCAGGGCGACCTGGCGCTGATCCGCACCGAGTGGCTCCCGATCGGCCAGGAGCCCGACCTCGACGCGGCGCTCGCCGACCAGCCGGAGACGGTCACCGCGACCCGTGTGCGTCGGATCGACCTGGACACCGGTGCGCCGCAGCACGGCCACCGCCTGTGGGACGCGGACTCCCCGGCGATCCGCTCGTACGTCGACACCCCGGTGTTCCCGTACGACCCGTCGTGGCGGATCACCGCGCACTTCACGCCTGCCGAGCCCGGCCGGACGATCCCGTACGAGCACCTCCGCGACGCCGCCGGTGCCACCCGCGACCTCGTCGTCCCCGGGGACATCACGGCGACGATCGGTGACCGCGAGTACACCCTCAGCGCCTTCGACGACGACGGCACCCTGCTGCTGGTGTTCGGCGACCCGACGAACCGCAGCACCGACGAGTCCGAGCGGACCTACGGCACAGGCCGCTTCCTGTTCGTCGAGCGCCCGGACGGGTCGTCGACGGGCGAGGAGTCGGACGTCGTCCTCGACTTCAACCAGGCGTTCGTGCCGCCGTGCGGGTTCAGCGACCAGTACAACTGCCCGCTCCCGCCGTTCCAGAACCGCCTGCACGTGCCCGTCCACGCCGGCGAGCGGTACGTCGCGCACCGCGACTGACGCGCCACGCGACCGCCGGCCGCACGCGCGGACCCGGTGCCACGCGGTCACCCGGCCGCACAGCCAGACCCTGCAAGCCCCCCACCTCCACCCCGAGTACCAGGAGCCCCGTGAAGACCCGTATCGTCGCGCTCGCCGCGTCCGGCATCGCCCTCAGCCTCGCCCTCGCCGGCTGCTCGTCCTCCGGCGGCGGATCGTCGTCCGGGGCGGACGCCACCGTGGCGATCGGTTCGCTGTACGAGCCGACCAACCTGTCGAACGTCGACGGCGGCGGCCAGGGCGTCAACGAGGCGTTCCAGGACAACGTCTACGAGGGGCTGTTCCGCCTCGGTGACGACGGCGAGGTGACGCCGCTGCTGGCGGAGTCGTACGACACGTCGTCCGACGGGCTCACCTACACGTTCACGCTCCGGAAGGGCGTCGAGTTCCACAGCGGGGCGAAGCTCACCAGCGCCGACGTGAAGAGCTCCATCGAGCGCGTCACCGCGGAGGACTCGCAGTCCTCCCGCAAGTCGAGCCTGGCCGTCGTGGAGTCGATCGAGACCCCCGACGACGAGACCGTCGTGGTGCACCTGTCCGAGCGGTCGATCTCGTTCGTCTACAACCTGTCGTACGTCTGGATCGTCCCCGCCGACGAGAAGGACCTCAAGACCGAGGAGGACGGCACCGGCCCGTACACCCTCGGCGCGTTCAAGCGCGGCTCCTCGCTCACCCTCGAGCCCTTCGACGGCTACTGGGGCGAGAAGCCCGCGAACGGCGGGGTCGAGTTCGACTACTTCACCAGCGCCTCGACGCTGTCGAACGCGCTCGCGAGCGGCCAGGTCGACGTCGTCACGAGCATCCAGTCGCCCGACGCCCTGTCCCGGTTCACCGCGGACAAGTCGAAGTACACGGTCAGCGAGGGCGACTCCACGACCAAGGAACTCCTGGCGTTCAATGACGCGGAGGGCCCCTTCACCGACGTGAAGCTCCGCCAGGCGATCTCGGCCGCGATCGACCGGAAGGCCCTACTGAAGGCGATCTGGGGCGACTACGGCACCGTGAACGGCTCGATGGTCCCGCCGACCGACCCCTGGTACGAGGACCTGACGAGCGTCAACGCGTACGACCCGGCGAAGGCGAAGCGACTCCTTGCCGAGTCCGGCCACGCCGACGGGTTCTCCTTCACGCTCGACACCCCGTCGTACGACCCGCACCCGGCTGTCGCGCAGTACCTGCAGAGCGCGCTGAAGAAGGTCGGCGTGACCGTCGACATCAACACGATCAGCGCCGACGAGTGGTACACGAAGGTGTACCAGCAGCACGACTTCGAGGCGACGCTGCAGGAGCACGTCAACGACCGCGACGTCGTCTTCTACGGCAACCCGGACTTCTACTTCGGGTACGACAATGCGCAGGTCCAGAAGGACATCACGGACGCCGAGCAGGCCACGTCCGAGGACCAGCAGACCGACCTGCTGAAGCAGGCGAACGAGCAGATCGTGCAGGACGCTGCGAGTGCATGGTTGTACCTGTACCCGCAGATCGTCGTGTCGGACAAGGACGTCACGGGATACTGGAAGAACGGGCTGAACTCGCAGTTCCCCGTCTCCGACATCACCGTCTCCTAGCACCCGACCGGACAGGATCCGCACTCCCGTATGACCGCGTACGTCCTCCGTCGCCTCGGCATCCTCGTGCTCTCGCTCGCGGCCGCCCTGGTGGTGGTGTTCGCGCTCCTGCGGATCCTGCCCGGCGACCCGGCCAACGCGCTCCTCGCCGCGAACGCGACGCCGGACCAGATCGCGGCCGCCCGGCGGGAGGTCGGCTCCGACCTCCCGCTGGCGCAGCAGTTCGTGCAGTGGATCGGTCAGATGCTGCACTTCGACCTCGGCACGTCCTTCACGAGCGGACTGCCGGTGCTGCCCGACCTCGCGCAGCGTCTGGTCGTCACCGTGCCGCTCACCCTCATCGCGTTCGGCATCGCCGTCGTCGTGGCCTGCGTCGTCGGCTTCGTGGCAGCGGCCCGCGCCGACCGCTGGTACGGCGTGCTGCTGTCCGGCGTCACGCAGCTCGGCATCGCGGTCCCGGTGTTCTGGATCGGCATCCTGCTCGTGCAGGTGGTGTCGCTGCAGTGGGGTCTGCTGCCGTCGAGCGGCTTCCCCCGCGACGACTGGACGTACCCGGGCGACGCGCTCGAGTCGCTCGCCCTGCCGATCATCACCGTGGCGGTCGTGATGACGGCGTCGATCGCACGGTACGTCCGGAGCGCGGTCCTCGACGTCCTCGGCGCCGACCACATCCGCACGGCCAGGGCGCTCGGTGCGTCCACCGCGTCCGCGTTCCTCCGGCACGGCGTCCGGTCGGCCGTCGTCCCGGTGATCGCGGTGCTCGGCATCGAACTCGCGTCGACGTTCCTCGGCGCGGTCGTCGTCGAGAGCGTCTTCGCCCTGCCCGGCCTGGGCAGCATGCTCATCACCGGCATCGAGCAGCACGACTACCCGAGCATCCAGGGCGTCCTGCTCGTCTCCACCGTCGCGGTGCTCGTCATCGGCTTCGTCGCCGACGTCGTGCAGCGCATCGTCGACCCGCGCCTGCGCACGAGCGTCTCGGGGAACCGATGAGCGCCCGCCGGTCGGTGTCCCTGACCACGGGCATCGTGCTCGTCGGTGTGGTCGTCGTCGCCGCGGTCGTCTCGCTCGTCTGGCTGCCGTACTCGCTCTACGACACCTCGGGCGGCCGGCTCACCCCGCCGGGTGCCGCGCACTGGCTCGGCACCGACACGCTCGGCCGCGACCTCGCCACGCAGCTGCTCATCGGCGCCCGCATCGCGCTCGCGACCGGCCTCGGCGCCGTCCTGGTCGGTGGCGTCCTCGGCACGGTGATCGGCTTGGCGGCGGCGTTCGCCCGACCGTGGCTCGACGACACGCTGTCCGCCGTGCTCGACATCGTCATCGCGTTCCCGACGCTGCTCGTCGCGATGCTCCTCGTCGCCGCCCGCGGTGCGTCGCTCGGCACGGCGATCGTCGCGATCGGACTCGTCATGGCCGCGGTCGTCGCCCGGCTCGTCCGGATCCTGGCCCGGCGGGTGCTCCGCCAGGACTACGTCACGGCGGCGCGGACCTCCGGGACGGCCTGGCCGCGGATCATCACCCAGCACGTGCTCCCGAACATCTGGCCGACCCTGGCGGTGAACCTCGCGCTGCAGTTCGGCCTCGCCGTCCTCGCCGAGGCGAGCCTGTCGTACCTGGGGCTCGGTGCTCCGCCGCCGAACGCGTCCTGGGGGCGGATGCTCCAGGACGCCCAGCAGACCGCGTTCGAGGCGCCCGCCGGTGTCCTCGCGCCGGGCCTCGCGCTCGTCGTGCTGGTCATCGGCGCGAACCTGCTGGCGGACGGGCTCCGCGACGTCGCGGACCCGACCCGCCGTGGACGGCGAGCGGCGCGCGGTGCCGCCCCGGGCCTCCCGGCCGGTGCACCGGTCGCCGGTGACGGCGTCGGCACCGCGATCGGCCCGGACGCGTCCGCCACCGACGAGCCGGACGGGAGGCCCGCATGACGTCCGCCATCGAGGTCACCGACCTCCGCATCACCTCCGCCGACGGCACCCCGCTCGTCGACGGTGTCTCGTTCTCCGTCGACGTCGGTGACCGCCTCGGCATCGTCGGCGAGTCCGGCAGTGGCAAGTCGCTCACCGCGCTCGCGGTCATGGGGCTGCTGCCGACGGGGCTGACCGCCAGCGGCTCGGTCCGGGTCGGTGGCGTCGAGGTGCTCGGTGCGCGCGAGCGGAGCCTGCGTGAGGTCCGTGGCGCAGTCGTCGCTCCCGTCTTCCAGGAGCCGATGACCGCGCTCGACCCCCTCATGCGTGCCGGCGACCAGATCGCCGAGCCGCTGCGGCGGCACCGTGGACTCCGTGGGGAGGCCCTTCGTGCCGCGGTGCGCGAGGCGATCGCCGACGGCGCCCTCGCCGACCCGGACCGCGTCGCCGGGTCGTTCCCGTGGGAGCTGTCCGGCGGGCAGCGGCAGCGTGTCGCGATCGCGATGGCGCTCGCGTGCCGGCCACGCGTCCTCATCGCGGACGAGCCGACCACGGCGCTCGACGTCACGGTGCAGGCGCAGGTGCTCGACCTCCTCGACCGGGCCGTGACCGAGCGGGGGATGGGCCTGCTGTTCATCAGCCACGACCTGCCCGTGGTCGCTCGGACGGTGGACCACGTGCTCGTGCTCGAACACGGTCGTGCCGTCGAGCAGGGACCCGTCCGCGACGTCATCGCCGCGCCGACCCACCCGTACACGCAGCGGCTCGTCGGCAGCGCCCGGGCACTGCAGGACGCCCTCGACGCCGGCCGACGCGGAGGTGCGCGATGACCGCCATGCTCGAGCTGTCGGACGTCACGTTCCGGTACCCCGGCCGTGGTGCCCGCCGCACCGGCGGCACCGGCCGTAGCGGCGGCGCGGGGCTGGCGCTCGACGGTGTCTCCTTCGCCGTGCAGCCGGGTCAGCACCTCGGCATCGTGGGGGAGTCCGGCGCGGGCAAGACCACCGTGCTCCGGATGCTCCTCGGGCTCGCGGCGCCGGACAGCGGCACGGTGTCGTTCGACGGAGCGCCCCTCGACCTCGGCGACCGTGCCGCGCTCCGCCGGTTCCGGACCGCCGTGCAGCCCGTGTTCCAGGATCCGTACTCGTCCCTCGACCCCCGACAGCGCGTCGACCGCATCGTGGGGGAGCCGCTGCGCTCCCTCCAGGTGGCGTCGGGGTCGGAGGCGTCCGACCGGGTCGCCGCCGCGTTGCAGGACGTCGGGCTCGGTGCCGATGCCGGTCGGCGGTACCCGCACGAGTTCTCGGGCGGACAGCGGCAGCGCATCGCCATCGCCCGCGCGGTCGTGTCCGGCCCACGGGTGCTGGTGGCCGACGAACCGGTGAGCGCACTCGACCTGACGACCCGGGTCACCGTCCTCGAGTTGTTCGAGCGGCTCGCCGAGGAGCACGGGATGACGATCGTGCTCGTGTCGCACGACCTCGCGGTGGTCGCCCGACTCTGCACGGCGACCGTGGTCCTCCGCGGAGGTCGGGTCGAGGAGCAGGGCGACACCGGTGCGGTCCTGGCGTCGCCGCGGTCGGACTACACCCGGGCGCTGCTCGACGCGGTGCCGCGGCTGCCGCGCTGAGGCGGTGTGCCCGGGCGTCCATGAGCACCGCCGACGTGTAGGGCGGCGATCGAACGACCTCGCTGCTCCACGCTGCTGACGGAGGGCGGGTGCGGCGCGCGGTCTGGGCGACGACCCGATCGGACATCGCGGTGTGCTGCGGCGGTTGCTGTGAGGCTCTCCGCCTAGCCGGTGGTCGGCTTGCTGAACAGGTTGACGACGTTGCCGTCGGGATCACGGACCAGTGCGGAGCGGTTGCCCCAGGGCATCGTGGTCGGTTCGAGGATGACGTCCTCGCTCTCGGGCTTGAGCTTGGCGAAGTCGCCGTCGACGTCAGCGACTTCGAACTCGATGAACACGGATCGGTTCGTGGCAGGGGTGAGAGCGCCGCCGAGCATCGCGACGGTCGCGGTGCTGGCGATCGCGAGGTTCGCGCCGGGGCCGCTGAACTGCGCGAAGACCGGAGCGGGGCGCTCGGCCTGCCGGCCGGTGACCTGCTCGTAGAACGCGATGAGACCTTCGAGGTCGT
The DNA here is from genome assembly GCF_003234525.1 of Curtobacterium sp. MCBD17_021. Classification (NCBI taxonomy): domain Bacteria; kingdom Bacillati; phylum Actinomycetota; class Actinomycetes; order Micrococcales; family Microbacteriaceae; genus Curtobacterium; species Curtobacterium sp. MCBD17_021. The sequence continues at coordinate 16,561 of NZ_QKTS01000011.1, forward strand.
CGGTGACGATGCGGATGGATGCGAACGACATGGGGCTCCTTCAGTGGCGCTGATGAGGTGGAAGCACCAGCGTCGCTGGTCGTCGCGACACCGTCCTGTCGGTGTTTCGTGGAAGACGTCGGATGGCGATCAGTCGTCGACGACGGACCTGAGTCGTCCGTACTGGATCGCGAGGTCCTCGGCGCGGAGTGTGCGCATCGGAGGCCGTTCATCGGTGACCCTGACCGAGAGCATCCGATCTCCGCGGAACGCCCGCACACCCTGTCGGAGCCGGCACCAGGCGACCAGGTACCACTGCCCTCCCTTCTCGATCGACCCCAACGGCTCGACGTCCCGACAGGACTCCGCACCGCCGGCGTCCTGGTAGCGCAGCTGCACGACACGGTCCGCTCGCAGGGCCTCTGCGAACTCGACCGGCGCGGCCGTGTCCTCTTCACGCTCCAGGAAGTGCACCCGGGATGCGAAGGCCCTGGCACGTGTCGCGTCCCGGTCCGGCATGACCGCGAGCATCTTCCGGGCGGCAGTCCGAGCAGACTGCCGGAAGGGGCTGTGGCGGAGCGAGCCGAGCCCGATCAGCACCGCAAGGGCCTCATCCAGCGTGAACCCCGCCGGGCCGAGCGTCGCTGACGCGTCGATGACGTACCCACCCGTTCGGCCGGGCTCCGCCCAGATCGGCAGACCCGACTGCTGCAACGCGGCGAGATCGCGCTCGATGGTCCGCACCGACACCTCGAAGCGTTCTGCGAGACGACGCGCGCTTCGCGGACGCGGCGACACAGCTCGCAGTTCCTCCACGAGACCGTAGAGACGATCGGTCCGGTTCACCGACCCATCATCCGACACGACGCCTCCCCGGCGCCGGAAGCCACTCCACCTGCTTCCACCGCGTCCGGTCCATGCGTGCTCCGACGCGTGCCCGCGTCGCCGCGCTCAGCGCACCCGCACCGTCACGGTCTCGATGCCCGCGTTGCCGTGCCCGTCCATCGCGTACACCGCGAGCTTCCAGTTGCCGGCCGTCGACGGCGCGGTGATGCGCAGCGTCCCGTCACCCGCCGACGTCACCGGTGTCGGCCGGAGCGCCCCGTCGCCGTTGATCCAGCGGCTCGTCACCGACACCCGGTAGGCCACGGCGTCGCCGTCCGGGTCCACTGCCGGGGCCGTCACGGTCACCGTCGACCCGGGTGCGACACCCGTCGAGGGCGATGCGGCGATCCGCTGGATGACGGGCGGTCGGTTGCCGGTCACGGGTCCGCCGTACGCCTGTTGCACCGCGTAGTACGACAGGCGCTTGAGACCACCGGTGCGGAGGTTCAGCCACACGCCCTGCTCGTCGTCCTCGACGCCGTAGTGGAACATCGTCGCACCGAGGGCCACCCCGGGAGCGGCGGTGACGGCCTTCCACGCGTCGGTGTACGAGCGCGCGGCGGCGGTGTCGCTCGGCTGCTGCGGGACACCGTTCGCGTCTGCGGGGACCTCCCACGACCCGGCCGGTCCGGTCTCGGTGACCAGGTACGGCTTCGTGTAGCCGCCGTCCCGCCACTTCTGCTGTACCCAGCCGATGCCGCCGTAGGTGTTCACCGCGTAGAGGTCGAGGCTCGGCGTGTACTGCCGGTAGTAGTCCCAGGCCTCGGTCGTGGCGTCGGTCGACGTCACCGGGTGCGCGGGGTCCGCGGCGTGGATCGCCTTCGTGACCTGTTCCACGTACTTCGCGTAGGCGACGCGCTGCGCCTCGCCCTGGCCGAGCATGACCTCGTTGCCGACGTCCCACATGAGGAGCCCGCCGTGGTCGCGGTAGCTCGTGACGGTCTTCGTGATGCTCGCGAGCGTGTTCGACTTGTACGCGGAGTCGTTCACGTAGTCGGCGCCCTGGTCCAGCCAGAGTCCGGCGACGACCCGGATGCCGCGGGCCTTCGCGGCGTCGAACAGCTGCCCCGAGGACGCGTCGGTTCCCCACGTCCGGATCGTGTTCACGCCCATGCCGGCGATGTCTGCCATGTACCACGAGGCCTCGGCGTTCGGGGGCCCGTAGGTCACGCCCTTGACGAGCCACGGCTTGCCGTCGACGGTCAGCTGCCACGCACCCTGCGTACCGGTGACCCGGACACCGGTGGCCGGCGGCGGTGTCGGGGCGGCGGGAGCAACGGGGGCACCCGGCGTCCCGGTGACCTGGAACTCCCAGAGCGAGTACCCGTGCTGGGTCCCGCGCTTGATGCCGAGCATGCGCACGTACCGCCCCGTCGCCGACACGTTCGTCCGGACGACGCCGCCCTTGCCGGCCGTCACGTTCGACACCGTCCCCCAGGTCTTGCCGTCCCGCGACACCTGCAGTCGGTAGGCCTTGGCGTACGCGACCTCCCACCGCAGGGTGATGGTCGAGATCTTCGCCGTGCTGCCCAGGTCGACGCGCAACCACTGCGAGTCCGTGCGGGCGCTTGCCCAGCGGGTGGCGGTGTTCCCGTCGACCGCCTTCGCAGGCGTGCGCGCGGTCGAGTCGCTGGACGATGCGGTGGCGGGCCGACCCGACGACAGCACCGTCGGGGCGGCGCTGGCCGACGGGGACCGGAGCGCCACGAGGAGCGCGGCGAGCAGGACGACGGCGACGACCGCCGCAGCAAGCCGGACGGTCGTGGTGGCGGTGCTGATGGCGCGCATCGGGATCCTCCGGTCGTGTGCCGGCAACGCTACGGAGCGACGGCACCGCGGGTCAACGGCGTGGTGCCGCCCCAGTCCGAGGGACCTCGCGCCAGCGGCGCGCGTCGCTCTCGGGACGGACGCGCGCCGCTCCGGGTCGTCAGACCGTGATCGTCTCCCCGTCGGCCAGCGTGACGAGCTCGACCCCGGTGAGCTGCCCGGCGAACTGCGCGAACGACCCCTTGCCGACCTCGCTGAGCATGAGGTCGTGGATCTGCACGGCACGGGAGGGTTGGACCGCACGGACGAAGTCGACGAGTTCGCCGAGTTTCACCCACGGACCCGACGTCGGGACGAGCAGCGTCTCGACGGGGACCCCGGGGGCCGCGTACGAGTCGCCAGGGTGGAAGAGCTGGCCGTCGACCAGGTACCCGAGGTTGTCCGTACGCGGGAGGTCCGCGTGGATGACCGCGTGGGAACCGCCGGACACCGTGACGTCGAAGCCGGCCGGCCGGATGGTGTCACCGGCAGCGACGGCGGTGACGCGTCCGTCGTGCTCGCCGAGCGCGGCGACGACGCTCGCGGGCGCCCAGACCCGGAGCCCCGGCTGCGCGTCGAGGGCCGCGGTGAGCGCGTCCACATCGAGGTGGTCGGGGTGGTCGTGGGTGACGAGCACGGCGTCGGTGCCGGCGACGAGGTCGGCCGAGTTCGGCGTGTAGGCACCCGGGTCGATGACGAGGGTGCGATCACCGTCACGGAGGGCAACGGTGGCGTGGGTGTGCTTGGTGAGTTCCATGACCGGAACTGTACAGGGAACCTGTACACTTTTGTCCATGGCCCTCCGCCCCTTCACCCTCGACGACGCCAACGCGCTGCGGCGCGCGATCTGCGACAGCACCCGCGCGGTCCGCCGGTCGGAGACCGAGCCCGAGGGCCAGGTCGAGGTGCTCGGCTTCCTGGTGCGGGACGGTGCGCAGAGCATCGCCGGCCTCGCACGCCTCCGGCGTGTACGACACCAGACGATGCGTGTGACGGTCGCCGACCTCGAAGCCCAGGGGCTCGTCGAGCGGACCCCGGACCCTGCCGACGCCCGCGGCGTGCTCATCTCGCTGACGGACGCCGGTCGGGTGACCATCGAGGAACTGCGGACGCGCCGATCGGAGCGCGTCCTCGCGGCGGCCGAGCGGGTGCTCACGCCCGAGGAGCGGGCGGTCCTCGCGGACGCGGCCGACGTCATCGTCAAGCTGACCGCAGCGCTCGAGACGGACGGCAGCTGACCGCTCCGGCGGGTCGAGCCCGGACGGGAGGCGCGGAGTCGCCCGCCCCGCGCCTCCCGTCCGGAGGACATCGGGTCGTCCGGCGTCCGCACCGCTCGGACCCCGCGTCCGCGCCGTGCTCGGTGCCGTGTAGCGTTGCGCGTGTACGGACCATCCCGATGCGTGCGTTCCCGACGAGACCGTTGCCCTGCCTCCGGTTGCGGGTGCTCCGCCTCCCGGTGGAGTCCACCCGCCCACACCCCGCCGGCCTCCGCCGAGCGCGCATCGAACTGGTCAGAACCGGTTCCCCATGAAGTACGTCGTCTACGGACTGACCTCCGTCCTCACCAGCACGACAGCGGCGACCGCGGTCATGCACTACGCCGTGGCGCTCGGCCGGACCGGCGGCAGCGACCTGGTCGCCGTCCCCGCGGTCGACATCGCCGGGGTCCCGATCACCGTCGAGATCGTGCTCGGTCCGGGCATCGGCGTGCTGGCCGAGCCCGCAGCCGACGACCTGCTCGAGCCCGAGCACCGCGAGTTCGTGGCCGACCTCACCGAGCGGACGAGGACCGCCCTCGACCGACGGGCCGAGCGCGCCTGACGCACGTCGGCGTTCGACCGACGCGGCGCCCGACCGGCGCTGAGGCGGGTGTGGGGCGCGTCCTCGACTGCGACTGCGACTGCGACTGCGACTGCGCCGGCGGCCGCCGTCACCCGGGCACGACCACCAGGGTCCCGCGTCCGAACGGCAGCAGACCCGCCCGGTACTCGAGCACGGCACCGGCACCGGCACCGGCACCGGCACCGGCACCGGCAGCCGCCGCCTCGACCCGCACCGACGCCGCGCCGAACCGCCAGCCCCGGTTGATGCCGTAGACGCCGAACTCCACGGCGCGCCCGTCCGGCAGGGCCCACGTCCCGGTGCCCCACTGCGCCGGGTTCCCCACGCCATCCACGGTGACCGTCGGCCGCGCACCCCACGCGAACCAGGGCTTCCGGAGCCGCAGCTCGACCCGGCGTCTGGTGGTGCCCGAGGGCAGCGGAGCCGGGTTCACCACCCGAGGGTCCCGGGTTCGCCCTTGAACGGCCCGACGACGTCGGCCGTGATCCAGCCTCCGTAGAAGTCGCCCGCCTGCGCCCGCACGGTCTCGCCGGCGACCTCGCACGAGTCCATCCGTGACGGGTACACCGCCACGTGGTCGTGCAGCTCGCCGTACCCTGCCCACGGCGTCCGGTAGGTCCAAGCACCGCGCGGCACGACCTCGTCCCCGCCGTGCACGTCGAAGTACGAGGCGCTGCCCTTGAACTCGCACATGCTCGACCCCGTTGTCGGGACGAGGGCGTCGGGCGCGAAGTCGGCGATCGGCAGGTAGTAGACGGGCGGGTGGCTGGTCTCGAGGACGCGGACGGCTCCGGTGGTGTCGGCGATGACCCGTCCGCCCAGGCGCACGACGACCCGAGCACCGGTCCGCTCGACCCGCGGTGGTCGTGGGTAGTCCCAGACGGATTCCTGGCCGGGGCCGGGCTGCACGGGGGAGGGGTGGCCGGGGCTGCGTCGCGTCATGATCCTGTTCTACCCGCCGGCCCGCACGGACTGGAGGCTCGTCACCAGCTGGCAGCGAGCCTCCGGTCCGGTCCGCGGTACCGATCGCGACCGGACCCTGGCGACGGGAGCGGGGCGGGGCTACGCTCGCGATCACCACCTCCTCAACGACGAGAGGCTGTCCCGTGCGCCGAACCATCGCGATCACCCTCGCGGCCGTGAGCATCGTCGGGGCGCAGGCCCTGGCCGGGCCCGCGACCGCCGCACCCTCCGCCGCTCCCGCACCACCCGCCGCTGCGGCGGCCGGTGCCGCGCCGACGATCACCGCGCGCGGTCACGCGCCGACGGCGACGCACCGGAACCCGATGGCGCTGCGCCTCCCGGACGGTGAGACGGCCGCGAGCTGCGCCGACCCGACCGCCCTCCACGGCGCCGGACGCGACCGGAACTGGTACCTGTACTGCACGACCGACGCGCTGACGGAGACGGAGCAGAAGCCCGACGGTGCGCTCGTGCAGCACAGCGTCCCGACCTACCGGTCGACCGACCTGACGAACTGGACGTACGTCGGGGACGCCTTCGACACCAAGCCCGCGTGGGTCGGTGCGGCGAACGGCATCTGGGCCCCGGACGTCGTGTACCGCGCCGGAGCGCACGGGAGGCCGGGCACCTGGTTCCTCTACTACACGGCGTCGGACACCCCCTCGGCGACCGGCCCGACCGGCGGCGGATCGGCGATCGGCGTCGCGACGAGCAGCAGCCCGACCGGTCCCTGGACGGACTCCGGCGGCCCGGTCGTGGCACCGCAGACGGCGCCGAACGGCGACGGCTTCCGCTGGTCGTTCGACCCCGAGGTCATCACCGACTCCGGCCGCACCTACCTGTACTTCGGCAGCTACTTCGGCGGGGTGCACGTGCGGCAGCTCACGGCCGACGGCCTGCGCTCACGGCCGGAGACCGAGCGTCAGATCGCGATCGACAACCGCTACGAGGGGTCGTACCTCATGCGGCACGGTGGCTGGTGGTACTACATGGGCTCGGCGACGAACTGCTGCAACGGCTCGCTGACCGGGTACGGCGTCTTCGTCGCCCGCTCGAAGAGCCCGCTCGGACCGTTCCGGGACCGTGACGGGGTGGCGATCACCGACACCCGGGTGGGTGGCTCGCCCCTCCTCGCGCAGAACGGCAACCGCTGGGTGGGCACCGGTCACAACACCGTCGTCACCGACTTCGCCGGCCAGGACTGGATGATCTACCACGCCGTCGACCGGACCGACCCGTACTACGCCGGGCAGACCGGGTACACGAAGCGCCCGGCCCTCATCGACCCGATCGACTGGGTCGGTGGGTGGCCGGTGGTCCGCGGGGGAGCTGGCCCCTCGGACTCGGTCGAGCCGGCTCCGGCGGCACAGCCCGGGCAGCGGTCGGCGTACCGGCCGCGGCTCGCCCCGGTCGACGCCCCGGCGCGGCCGATCCGGTCGCTGTCCACCGAGTTCGACGGCGGGGCCCTCCCGCCGACGCTCACGTGGACCCGGCAGCCCGACCCCGCCACGTACGGGGTCTCCGGCGGCGCGTTCCGGTGGCGGACCCAGGCCGCCGACCTGCACCCGCCGCAGACCCCGCTCGCCTCGGTGCTGACCGAGCCGGCGCCGACGGGGGACTACGTGGTGGAGACCCGGGTGCGGATGGACACTCCGTCGACCGGTGACACCTTCAACTACCGGCAGGGCGGGCTCGTCGTGTACGGCGACGACGGGAACTACGTCCGACTGGTGTCGAACTCGATCTTCAACACCCGGCAGACCGAGTTCGGCAAGCAGGTCAGCGGGCAGCCGGAGGGGGCGCCGAGCTACGGCAACATGGTCGTCGGTCCGGTCGGGGACGCCACCACGCTCCGCATCGTGCACCGGGTCGTCGACGGGGAACACCGCTACACGGCGTACACGAGCGTCGACGGTCGGCGCTTCGTGCGCGGCGGGACGTGGACGGCGGACCTCGGGTCGACCCCGCGGATCGGGCTCATCTCGCTCGGCGGTGCCGGGTCGACGAGCACCTTCGAGCACCTTCGGGTGAGCACGGTGCGATCGGCGCGGTAGTGCGCACGGGGCGGGCCCGGCGCGTGGAGCGCCGGGCCCGCTGCCACGTCAGCTGCGGAGGGTCGCGCGCGGGTACTCGCCGAACTCGTCCCGGTAGGCCGCGGAGAACCGGCCGAGGTGCGCGAATCCCCACCGGCGGGCGACGGCCTGGACCGAGGTCGTCGTGGGGTCCGCCTGCAGCAGGTCACGGCGCACGTGCTCGAGCCGGGTCCGGAGCAGGTACGTCATCGGTGTCTGGTCGAGGTGGCGCTGGAACGCCTCCTGCGTGGCCCGGACGCTGAGGCCCGCGGCTCCGGCGATGTCCGAGACGCTCATCGGTTCGGCGACGTGCTCGTGGACGTACTCGACGGCGGCGCGGAGGCGGGCGCGTCGGGGCAGGAGCACGGCGGGCGGCAGGGCCGTGACGGTCGGCGGGTACATCCGGAGGAACGCTGCGGCGGTGCCGCGGGTCAGGGTGTGCCAGAGGAGGGTGTCGACGCCGCCCGTGCGGAGTTCGCGGGAGAGCAGCGCCAGGCCGTTCCGCCACTGGGTCACGGCGGCCGGGTCGAGTTCCCGGAGGTGGTCGAGGCCGAGGTCCCGGACGTCGCCGGTGTGGAACTGCTCGTCGGCGACCTCATGCACGAGTCGGCGGGACAGGTGCACCAGCCGCTGGTCGTGGTCCTGGTACTCGAACAGGAAGTCGCGGCCGGTCGGGAGGAGCATCGGTACGTCGATCTGCAGCGGGACGCGGTCCTGCACGACGTCCGGGACCCCGTGGCCGCTCGTGATCCACTGCACGATGTAGTCCTCGGAACGGGGGACGACCCCGCGGATGAACCCACCGATCTGCGACCGGCGGAGCGTGACGTCACGGTCGCCGACGGCGCTGTACCGGTACGCGAAGGGGTGGTCGGTGGCTCGCGCCGTCCACTCCCGGCCGTCGTAGAGCCGACCGATGTCCGCCACCGCCGCGTCCGTCGACGTCCCCGAGGCCTCGATGCGGACCGCCCGGACCGATGACCGAGGGCGCGAGCCGGGTGCCCGCCTGGTGTCGACGTCGAGCGTGCTGGTCATGACGGACTCCCTGCTGTCCTGGTAGCGGTGCCCTGACCGGTCTCGCAGACGAGCGGACGACGGGGCGCGTTGCCTGGAACTGTACGCATCTGTCCGGCAGACGATCAGGGGTTGACCGCAGCAGTCTCGGGTGGTATACCTGCCACGCGAGCGCTGGCTCCACGTTGGTGGACGGGAGGCTCCACGCACGTCGCGTCGAGGCCTCCCGTCCGTCCGCAGGCCGGCTCGGCTCAGGCGGCCACGGCCCTTCCGGCGCTGCGGTCGGCAGCCGCGTCTCCGCGCAGCATGCGTTCCGCGGTCCGGAGGGACAGCGCCATGATCGTCAGGGCCGGGTTGGCGATGACCGCACTCGGGAACACCGAGTTGTCCGCGATCCAGAGGTTCGGGACGTCCCACGAGCGACCGGCGGCGTCGACCACCGAGCTGTCGCCGTGCGTGCCCATGCGAGCCGTGCCGATGGTGTGCGCGGTCCGCTCCAGCACCCGGACGTCCTGACCGCCCGCTGCCTCGACGATCGCGGTCATGGAGCGGACCGCATGCCGACGGATGGCCTCCTCGTTGGCGCCGGGCGTGAAGGTGACGGTCGCCTTGCGGACCCCGTGCTCGTCGACCTCGTCCCCGAGCACGAGCCGGTTGTCCTCGTACGGCAGGCACTCGGCGTTGATGCCGACACCGGCCATGTACGGGTAGTCGCGCATCGCCGCGACCAGGGCAGCACCACGGAGCCCGCCGCCCCGCACCAGGGACGTGGCGAAGGTGAGCGGCTGCACGCCGAGGCTCTGGATGAGGTACCCGCCGGCGAAGTCCGCGTCGGTGGGCCGGACGAAGTCCTCGCTGATGATCGAGGACGGGTACCCGCGGTAGGACCGCATCGACTCGTCGAACCGCGCCCAGACCTGGGTCGCACCGTGCGCGGTGAAGTTCCGCCCGACCTGCCCACTGCTGTTCGCGATCCCGGTGTGCAGCAGCAGACGCGGCGTCTCGACCCCGCCGGCGGCGAGGACGAGTGCTCGGGTGCGCTGGCGGTGGTCACGGCCGTCCTGACGGTAGACGACCGCCCCGACCTCGCCGCGGGCGTCGAGCTCGATGCCGTGCACGAAGGACTCCGGGCGGATCTCGGCGCCGAACGCCACGGCGGCGGGCAGGTACGTGGTGTCCATCGACACCTTCGCCCCGTTCCGGCAGCCCTGGTGGCACGAGCCGCACGAGACGCAGGCGTGCCGGAGCCCGTGGTGCTCCTGGTGGCGGTCCTCGGTGGTCAGGGCGACGGGCGCGTCCGTCGCGGTGATCCCGGCCGCCGTTGCACCGCGCACCATCATGTCGGACGAGGCGTTCCGACCGGGCGGACGCATCGAGTACCGCCGGGCGGGGTCCCACGGGTAGTGTTCCGGGCCTGCGACACCCACGTCGTGCTCGACCTGCTCGATGGAGCGGACGAGTTCGGCGTGGTCGACCGGCCAGTCGTAACCGTACCCGGACTCCGTCGCCAGGCGCAGGTCGTCGGCGCTCGGGCGGGGCGTGAAGGCACCCCAGTGCAGTGTGGACCCACCGACTCCGGTACCGCTGTTGTTCGGACCGAACGCGGTCGGAGTGCCGCCGCCGCTGATCCGCTCCTCCATCCAGTTGATGTCGGCCGGAGCCACGACCTCGTCGGGCAGGTGGTCGCCCGGCTCGGTGTTGCGACCGGCTTCGAGCGCGACGACCCGGAGGCCGGCGCGCGCGAGGGTCGCGAGGAGGGGCGCTCCACCCGCTCCGGTCCCGACGACGACCACGTCGACGGTCTCGTCCTCGCCGTACCGACGCTGGTGGTCGAGCCTCATCGTGTCACTCCGTCCGGTTCCCATGCTTCGCGCTGCCCGGCTCCGAGCAGCTGGAAGCCCTGCTTGCGCACCCCGTCCCCGCCGTTGGCGAAGCCGTCGTAGTCGATCCCGGCCATCGTCGCCGGGTGTGCGAGCCACTGTCGGACGAGGTCGACGCCGGCGTCCTCCGACCACGCGCGGAGCTGCCCGACGTCGAGGGTTCCGGCGGCGGGCGTGTACCCACCGGCGTCGATCGCGTCGAGCACGTCGGCGAGGTGCTCGTCGGAGACGGCCGCTTCCGGTGCGAGGGTGTCGAGGGCAGCCCGGTAGGCGTCCTGGTCGGCCGGCAGCCCGTCCCGGCGCCAGCCGTCACCATCTCCCGCGGCGAGCTGCGCGTCGACGCGGAGTGCCAGGTCGATCCCCCGGTCACCGTGCTGCGGCACGACCACACGGGCGACGGCGCGGAGGACGTCGAGCTGCGCCGGGGTGAGGGCACGCGGTGACGCTGCCGGGTCGTCGGGCAGAGCGCGCGCTGCGAGGACCCCGCGGGCCCTCGCGCTCACCCGCGGCGAGGCGATCACCCGGGCGGACGCGGTCGGGACGACGGGCCCGTGGTCGACGCGACGCTCCCAGAACGAACGGATCCGGTCGGCGACGGCGTCGGGCTGTTCCCACGGCAGGAGGTGGGCGGCACCGGGGACGACGTCGAACTCGCCCTGCGGCCAGTGCGGCAGGGTCAGGCGGCGCTGGGCGTCGGGTCCGAGGTCGCCGTCCTCGGCGCCGGCGAGCACGAGTGCGGGCACCGGGTTCGGCTCGGCGGTGTCGGACCAGTCCTCCCGGCTGCCGCGGAGGAGCCATGCAGTCCACGCGGCCGGATCGGCACGCTGCACGTCGTGCACGGCCGTGGCGTACGGCTCGGGCGGCAACTGGTCGGCCGTGTTCGCGTCGACGAACTCGGCGGCCTCGTCGGGCCCGATCTCGTGGTCCGCCGTCCAGGCGAGCATCCGCGCCCGACGGGCCTCCTCCATCGGTTCGGGGGAGAGTGGGGAGGCGGCGAGGAGCACGACCGCCCGCAGGCCGAACAGCCCGTTCGCGCCGCTCATGGTGCGGTCGGCGACCACCGCGGCGACCTTGCCGCCCATCGAGTGGCCGACGAGGGCGCACTCCGTCGCGCCGCTCGTCCCGATCGCCCGCTCGACGAGCTCGGCCATCTCCTCGACGGTCGTGCCGGTCACCGCCGAGCTCGTCCCGAAGCCCGGCAGGTCGATGCCGACCAGGTCGAGGGTGCCGCCGAGGCGCGCGCGCAGTGCCACGAACTCCTCGGAGCTGGACCCGAGGGCGTGGAGGCAGAACGCGGTCGCCGTCATGCGTCGTTCCTACCTCCGGGATCGCCCCGGTCCACAGCACGGTGTACCCCGTCACCGGAGGCACGCGCGCGGCACCCTCGAAGCCGAGGCGGGCGGTCTGAGTCGGGAATCCACGGGCCTCCCGGTCATCGTCACGACGCGATCGCAGCGGCCCGACGTGGCGTCCCGCGGATGGGGGACCCGATTTCATCCGCATAACGCACCATCAGGTGTGTAGTCTGCCTAACTACTGATCCAGGAGCATGCTGGAGCGGTACACGCAGCAACCCGGAAGGAGCCGTCAGATGCACACGAAGCCCGCGACGCAGTCGTTCGTGGACGGGGACACCCCCACCGAAGCGATCGACATGAGCGCACTCTTCGCCGAACAGGCCCGCGAGAGCCTGGTCGACTCCATCTGATCGGACCGTCCGGTCCGGGAGGCCGGTACCGGTCTCCCCGTCGCCTCACGAGGTGACACCCCTGCACCACAACGGCACTCCGTGCCCGTCTCGAAAGGCACTCTCATGAGCTTCCTCGGCTTCATCCTCCTCGGCCTCATCGCCGGCGCCATCGCCAAGCTGATCCTCCCCGGTCGCCAGGGTGGCGGCTGGATCGCCACGCTCGTCCTCGGTGTCATCGGCGCCCTCATCGGCGGTTGGCTCGGCGGGCTGATCTTCAACGTGGGCTACGACGGCTTCTTCAGCATCCAGTCGTGGATCATCGCGATCGTCGGCGCCATCATCGTCCTGCTCATCTGGGGCGCGATCACCGGTCGCCGCGGCGCCCGCGCCTGACCGACCCCGCGGCGCACGCCGCCGAGACGACGAGCCCCGCACCGTCAGGTGCGGGGCTCGTCTGCGTCCGGGGCGGACCCGCTCCGGTGATGCTGCCCGCCCGGCTGCGACTGTCGGTGGTGCGCGTCAGGCTGACGGTGCATGGACTCCGTCGAACAACCCCTCGTGCACGTCGACCACCGCGGCTTCGCCATCGATGAAGCGGTCGCGTTCTACGAAGGCGTCTACTCGAGCCACGACATCCACATCGGCGAGCCCGCGGCCGAGGGGTTCTCCTGGCGCTACCGAGCGGTCGGCGACGACGACGTCACCGTCGGCACGTCGTCGGTGGCAGCGCGCCGCTGGGGCACGATCGAACCCGGCGACGACTACGTGCTCGCCTGGGCGTCGGCACCCGGGATCCGGCTCGACACCGGGTCGGCGGACCCGATCGAGATGCAGCCCGGCGTACCCGTGATGTACCCGGCGGGGCGCGCGTTCGCGTTCGACGCCGCTCCGACCGCCCAGCACGTCATCCGCTTCGACCGGTCCTTCCTCGAGTCCGTCGCCGCCGCGCGGGAGGGCGACCTTCCGGCACCGCTGCGCTTCGCGCGCGACCCGGACCCTGACGCCCTGCACCGTCTGCGCACGGTGATCGCGGGAGCAGCGGCAGCGCTGCTCGACCCGCGCACCGACCGTGACCGCCGGACCACACTGAACACGACCGTCGCCGAGGCCGTCGTCGACACCTTCCGAGCTGCTCCCGTCGCGCCGTCCGGACTCCTGAGCGACGGTCCGGCGACGATGCGGATCGCCCAGGAGTGGATGGTCGCGAACGCTCGGCGACCGATCACGATCACCGACGTCAGCGAGGCCGCCGGGGTCGCCGTGCGGTCCCTGCAGGCGTCGTTCCGTCGGCACACCGGTGCGTCGCCGATGCACTTCCTCCGGCAGGTGCGGTTGCACCGGGTCCGGGCCGAACTCACCGCGGCCGACCCCGACGTCACGACGGTCGCACAGGTCGCCCTCGGGTGGGGCGTCGGGCACCTCGGGCGGTTCTCGGGGACCTACGCGGCGACCTTCGGTGAGCCGCCGTCGGTGACGCTGCGCCGTCGCCGGACCGTCTGACCCGCCCTCCTCACGAGCAGTCAGGGTGCTGCCGATGCGCGCAGCGGACACGGTGTCCCGTCGACGTACTCCCGCGAGTCCACCTACGCCGTCTTCTTCGCGGGCGTCTGACCCGACGTTGCGCACCCGGACCGCGTGCGGCGGCCCCGTTGCCAGGCGCACCGCCGCCGGGCCGCGTGCGTAGGCTGGACGGCATGTCCGACTTCACCGCAGACCAGGCCGCCGTCGTCCGTGTCGAACGCGCAGAGGAGGGCCGCTGGGACCTCACGATCGTGAGTGACAGCGGTGTCGCCATGGGCCACGGGATCCACCTCTTCGACCGTTCCCAGGACGACGGGGTCGACGAACTCGCCGCCGCCGCGGAGTTCGTCCGCGGCTACGGCTTCCGGTTCGAGGGGGACGCCGTGCAGCAGGACGGCCCGGACGCGTTCTGGGCACCGCTCATCCGCAGCTGACCGCTCCCGACCGTCCCTGAGCGGATGACGGTCGGCCGCCGGGTGGACCCCGGATGCGATGATGGCCGGGTGCCACCGATCGACGACGACAACGGGTTCCGCAAACAGCGGTTCACGGACGTCGGCGGATCGGACTACACGGCGATCTTCCGGTCGGAGTACCCCGGACAGGGACTCACGGACGCCACCTCGACGGTCACCGACACCTTCGCGACCGAGGGCACCCGCTTCGAGTACTTCCTCATCGGCGACGCCGACCTGACCCTGCGGACGATGAACGCGCACGGCGGTCGTCGTGGCGGGGTGATCGGGCCGCGGGACGACCACGTGCTGTTCTGGCTCCAGCAAGGCCGCCTCGAGATGCACTTCGCGGACCGGTCCCGGGTGGTCGAGCCGGGGAGCCCCTACATCGCGTCGGCGTCCGAGGCGTACCGCTTCGCGTCCGAGGACACCGTCTACAACGGCGTGCACATCTCCGACGCGTTCCTCCGGAAGACCGCGGCCGAGCTCGGGTACCGGATGCCGGACGGGCCGGTGCTGTTCGACCAGCAGGACGAGCGGGTCGCCCGCCACGGACCGCTGCGTCGCCTGCTGGGCGAGGTCAGCCCGACGCTCATGGACGACCGGGTACGTGGGCCGATGCGGACGGCGCTGAACCGTCGGCTCGCGACCGTCGTCCTCGACACCTTCCCGCTCCGCGACCGGGGCGACGACGTCCCGACCGCGAGTCGTCTCCGTGACGCCATCGCGTTCGTCGAGGAGCACGCGCGTGACCGGCCCTCGGTCCCGGCCATCGCGGCGGCGGCGGGGCTGAGCGAGCGCGGCCTGCAGGAGGTCTTCGCCCGGACGCTCGGGGTCACTCCGAACGGGTTCCTCCGCGACCAGCGGCTCGACGAGGTGCGCCGGGAGCTCCTCCGGGGAGCGTCCCCGAACAGCGTGCTCGAGGTCGCGCGGAAGTGGCGCTTCACGAACCCGAGCCGGTTCGCGGTCGCCTACCGCGCCCGTCACGGCGAGGACCCGTCGGCGACGCTCCGGGCGTCGACGTCGCAACGGTCCGACGGTCGCTCGTCGTGGCGGATCCGGCGCCCGGTGGAGTACATCGAGGCGCACCTGGACGGGCCGTGCTCGGTGGCGGACATCGCCGCGGCGGCCGGCCTCCGGCCGCGCCGCCTGCAGCAGCTCTTCAAGGAGGAGCGGGGCACGACACCGACAGCCTTCCTCCGCGAGCTCCGAGCGCTCCGGCGCGCTGGCGGGGACTGGCCGGACCGGCGGTCCTGAGACCCGTCCCGGTCCCTGGAGCGTCACCGGCGCCGGACGGGAGGCCCGGGTCGGGGCCGTCCCGGGCCTCCCGTCCGGCTACTCGGGCTGCTGCTGCTGCTGCTGCTGCGGCGCGGCCGTGGCGAGCGCGACCATCTCGCCGACGAGGGCGCGGAGGCGGGCGGCGAGGTCGGCCTGGGACTGCACACTGAAACGGTGCGCGGCCTCGGACAGCGCGGACATGACGAGGGCGACGGCGGTGCGGGCGGTGTCCTCGTCGGTCCGGGTGGTGACGACCGCGATGAGGGCCTGACGGGACTCGGCCATCCACCGCATCACCATCGACGTCATCTCGGGGCGCCGGACGAGGAGTTCCTTGGCGCGGGCGCGGTCCGCCGAGAGCGGGACGGTGTCGGCGACCAGCTCGCAGACGTCGTCGATGAGCCGACCGTCAGCCGTCGCGAAGCGCTCACGGACGGCGTCGGGGACCTCGACGGTGTCGAGCCCGATGGCCGCGTGGGCCTTCGACGAGAAGTAGTTGAAGAACGTCCTGGGGGAGACGTCGGCGTCCGCGCAGATCTGCTCGACCGTGACGCCGTCGAGACCCTGCTCGGTGATCCGGGTGAGTGCGGCGTCGTGGATCGCCTGACGGGTCTGCTGCTTCTTGCGTTCCCGGAGCGTGCAGGGTCCGGTGCTGCCGGGGCGGACGCTGCCGGACCGTGTGGTGTCGGACGATCCGCCGGTGTCGGCGTGCTGTGCGGGTGTTGCCGTGGTGGGCACGGTGCGACCTCCGTTGGGGGGAGACGACGGCGGGCCGTCCGCTCGTGGTCGAGCGGACGGCCCGGATGGTCACCGACGCTGGGTCGGCGTGGAACCGGTCATCGGACCGGTGAAGGACCCGGCCTCGGCAGCGGCCAGACCGGCTTCGGACTCGAGCTGCGCCTGCGCGGACAGGTCCGCCTGCTCCTGCAGGGCCGAGCGCTGACGCAGCGGCGGCACCTTGAAGAACCAGGTGAGCACGAACGCGAGCAGGATCACGCCGAGTCCGACCCAGTAGATCGTCACGGACGAGGCGTTGAAGCCGGCCATGAACGGGCGGGTCAGACGGGCGTCGGCACCGGTCAGGAACGAGGTGTCGTTCGTGGCCGAGGCGCTCGAGTCGTCGTTCGCGCCCTCGTCGATCTGCTCGACCAGGTCCGGGACGACCTGGTGGACCCAGTAGGTGCGCTGTCCGGCGTCCGTCCAGTCGACCGCGAGCCGTCCGTCGACGACGCTGGCGTGCGCCTGGTCGGCGGCCGTTGCGAGGGCGGTGGCCTCGGCCTGCGGGGTGGCGTCGGCGACCTGCTGGGCGATCACGGTCTCGGCGGCTGCCGCCGGGATCGTGCCGGCGGCGACCTGCGCTTGGACGGCGGCGGTGACCTGCTGGG
Source organism: Curtobacterium sp. MCBD17_021 (assembly GCF_003234525.1). Lineage (NCBI taxonomy): Bacteria > Bacillati > Actinomycetota > Actinomycetes > Micrococcales > Microbacteriaceae > Curtobacterium > Curtobacterium sp. MCBD17_021. Next base: position 33,331 of record NZ_QKTS01000011.1, read on the forward strand.
TGACGGCCTGGTCGGCGGCCTGCTTCGCGGCGGTGGTGCCGCGGGCGAGCCCGGAGTCGATGCTGTCCTGGATCGGGTCGACGATCGGGTTCCAGATCTGGTCCATGACGCCCTGGTTCGCCTTCGCGCTGGCGACGGTCGGGTTGAGCGCCGCGTCGAGTGCATCGGTCAGGTCGGCCTTGTCCGCGGTGGCGTGCACGATGTTGGCGGGCATCACCGAGAACAGGATCGACAGCAGCACCGCGGTGCCGAGCGTGCCACCGATCTGGCGGAAGAAGGTCGCAGAGCTGGTCGCGACGCCCATGTCCCGGGCCTCGACCGAGCCCTGCGACGCGAGGGTCAGGGACTGCATGACGGAGCCGAGCCCGAGCCCGATGAGGAACATGCCGATCATGAGGAACCAGAGCGGCTTGTCGATCGTCATGAACGTCAGCACGACGTAGCCGGCCGAGACGAGCGCGGTGCCGATGACGGGGAACACCCGGTAGCGACCGACCCGCGCGACGATCTGGCCCGACACGATCGAGGCGATCATGAGGCCACCGACGAGGGGCAACGTGGCGAAGCCGGACTCGGTCGGGCTGAGGCCGACGACGATCTGCAGGTACAGCGGGATGGTCAGCATGGCACCGAACATCGCGAAGCCGACGAGGAACCCGATGACGGTCGCCATCGAGAACGTGCCCGAGCGGAAGAGCTTCAGCGGGATGATCGCCGCATCGCCCATCTTCGACTCGATGAGCAGGAGCGCGACGAGGCCGACGGCGCCGATGACGTAGCACGCGACGGCGGCCGCGGAGCCCCAGCCCCACGTGCGGCCCTGTTCGGCGACGAGGAGCAGCGGGACGAGGGTGACGATGACCGAGGTCGCGCCCCACCAGTCGACGACCGGCTTGTCCTTGGTGTCGTGCACCTTCGGCAGGTGCAGGAAGACGATCACCATGACGAGCGCGGCGACGCCGATCGGCACGTTGATGAGGAGCACCCAGCGCCAGCCGGTGATGAAGAGGATCTCGGACGCGCCGGCGAGCAGCCCGCCGATGAGCGGACCGATGACCGAGGAGATGCCGAAGACGGCGAGGAAGTACCCCTGGTACTTGGCGCGTTCACGCGGGGCGAGGATGTCGCCCATGATCGCCAGCGGCAGGGACATGAGCGCTCCGGCACCGATGCCCTGCACGGCGCGGAAGGCCGCGAGCATGAGCATCGAGGTGGACATCGACGACAGCACGGCACCGACGATGAACACCACGATGCCGAAGATGTAGAGCGGACGGCGCCCGAAGATGTCGGAGAGCTTGCCGTAGATCGGCGTCGCGATCGTCGAGGTGATGAGGTACGCCGTGGTGACCCAGGCCTGCTGGTCGAGCCCGTGCAGGTCGTCACCGATGGTGCGGATCGCCGTGCCGAAGACGGTCTGTCCGAGCGAGGACAGGAACATGCCCGCCATCAGGCCGTAGATGACGAGCAGGATCTGACGGTGGGTCATCAGGGGTTGCTGACCGGGTGCACCGGGCGTGGCGGCGCTCCGGCCCGGCACCGGCGTCGGTGCGGTGACTGTTGACAATGCGGGTCCTTCTGGTTCGACGTGCCGGACGGCGAGTGCGTCGTCGGGCGGAGGCGAGGCGGGTGCGGGGGCCACGGGAAGGGCCGCTGCGCAACCTGAAACCTTGCAGGCTCCGCAACTTTACATCCGTTGCGTTCTGGAAGCAACCATCTCCGCGCACCGTACGATGACGGCGTGTCCCAGGACGATCGCCCCGAGGCCGAACGACTGCTCCGCCGCCAGCTCGACCGGCTGTGGGTGCGGCAGACCCTCCGCACCGTGCTCATCGAGCAGTCCGGCGGGCTCGACCCCACCGCGCGGGTGATCCTGCGCGCCGTCGAGCGGCTCGGTGCGGCGCGGTCGACCGTCGTCGCGGAGCGCACCGGCCTGTCCCGCCCCGTCGTCAGCCGTCGGGTGGCCGGGCTCGTCGAGGCGGGCTACATCCGGACGACGCCGGACCCCGCCGATGGTCGCGCGGCCCTCCTCGCCCTCGCTCCGGCCGGCCGGGCGCTGCTCGACGAGCTCGATGCACAGGGGGACGCGGTGTTCGACGACGTCACGAGCGTGTTCGACGGCGACGAACTGCGCGACCTGGCGCGACTGCTGGCCCGCTTCAACGACCGGGCGGCCGAGGTGCTCGGGGCGGGAGACGAGGCTGCCGGGGCCGCGCAGGGGCAGTGAGCGGTCGGTGGCTCCGGCTGCTCAGCCCAGCTCGGCCAGCACCCCGTCGACGACCTCCTCCGGCCCGCCCTCGCCGTGCCGGGCCCACCACGTGAGCGCCGCGTCGGCCGCCGCCGCGAACACCGCGCACCGCACCTGGACGCCGAGGTCGTCCTCCGGCACGCCGTCACGGGCGGCGACGAAGGCGACGAGGGTGTGCTCGAGTTCGGTGACGAAGAAGGCCCCCTCCTGTCGCAGGCTCGGGTTCGCCCCGATCACCCGGAGCCGCCGTCGCGTCACCTCGAGGGCGTCGGTGGGGAACGTCGCGGCGACCCGGTAGGCCGCGCGGAGTGCCGTGGCAGCGGGCTCGTCGGTGGGGCGGTCGGTCAGGGCGTCCTCGAACCGTTCGCGGAACTCGTCGAGTCCGCCCCACACCAGGGCGCCCTTCGTCGGGAACAGCCGGAAGAGCGACCGTCGGCTGACTCCGGCCTCGGCCGCCACGTCGTCCATGGAAACGCTGTCGTACCCGCGCTCGTCGAACAGCCGGAGGGCCACGAGGGACACCGCGTCGGGGTCGATCGTCCGCGGTCGGCCGGTCGGTCGATCGTTCATGGCACCCTTTCGGCACTCAGTGCTACAACTGTGGTGCGCAGTCAGCGCGACTCAGCGAGGAGAGACCCATGACCGACACCACCGCCGGACGCTTCGCCGGCTCCACCATCATCGTCACCGGAGCGGGCTCTGGCATCGGGCGCGCCACGGCGACCCGGATCGCGCGGGAGGGCGGCCGCGTCATCGCCACGGACGTCGTCGCCGAGCGCCTCGACGACCTGCGAACCGAGCTCGACGGTCTCGACGTCGAGACCGTCGTCGGCTACGTCGCCGCGAGCGAGACCATCGACGCGCTCCTGGCCGCCGCGGGCGACCGCGTCGACGGGATCGCCAACGTCGCCGGGATCATGGACGCGTTCCTGCCGCCGGACGAGGTCGACGACGCCACCTGGGAGCGCGTGTTCAGCGTCAACGTCACCGGCCCGATGCGTCTCACCCGCGCCGTCCTGCCGCTCATGATCGCCGCCGGCAAGGGCTCGGTCGTCAACGTCGCCTCGGAGGCGGCGCTCAAGGCCTCCGCCGCGGGTGCCGCCTACACGTCCTCGAAGCACGCGATCGCCGGCTACACCAAGAGCGTCGCCTTCTTCCACGGTCCGCAGGGCATCCGCGCGAACGCGGTGGCACCCGGCGCCGTCGCCACGAACATCGAGGCCCCGATGCGGAGCGAGTACGCCGCTCGCCGGGTCGGCCCGATCATGCAGACCACGATCCCGCCGGTCGCCCAGCCGGAGCAGCTCGCGGCCGCCATCACCTGGCTGCTCAGCGACGACTCCGCGAACGTCAACGGAGCGGTCCTGCCGAGCGACGGCGGCTGGTCGGTCGTCTGAGTCGGCCCCGGGGCGCACGGGAGGTCCGTCGGCGACCCCGCCACGGGCCTCCCGTCCGTCCGCTGCGCCCCGTGCCGTCTGGGGTGCAGCCGGAAAACGGGATACCGTTCCTCCTATGAGCACCGAGACGAACACCCCCACCGAAGCAGTCGACGAGGAGCCCGTGATCACCTTCGCCGACCTCGGGCTCAGCGACCCCGTCCTCAAGGCCGTCAAGGAGATCGGGTACGAGACCCCCTCCGCGATCCAGGCCGCCACCATCCCCACCCTGCTCGAGGGCCGCGACGTCGTCGGCCTCGCGCAGACCGGTACCGGCAAGACGGCGGCCTTCGCGCTGCCCGTCCTGAGCCGCATGGAGTCCGGCGCGAAGCTGCCGCAGGCGCTCGTGCTGTCCCCGACCCGTGAGCTCGCGCTCCAGGTCTGCGAGGCGTTCGAGCAGTACGCGTCGCACATGAAGAACGTCCACGTCCTGCCCGTCTATGGCGGCCAGGCCTACGGCGTGCAGCTGTCCGCACTGCGCCGCGGCGTCGACGTCGTCGTGGGCACGCCCGGCCGCATCATGGACCACATCGCGAAGGGCACGCTCGACCTGTCCGAGCTGAAGTACCTCGTGCTCGACGAGGCCGACGAGATGCTCAAGATGGGCTTCGCCGAGGACGTCGAGACGATCCTCGCCGAGACCCCGGACATGAAGCAGGTGGCGCTGTTCTCGGCGACGATGCCCGCGCAGATCCGTCGCATCTCGAAGCAGTACCTCAACGACCCGGCCGAGATCACGGTCAAGGCGAAGACGACCACCTCGGCGAACACCACGCAGCGGTACCTGATCGTGTCGTACCCGCAGAAGGTCGACGCGCTCACCCGCATCCTCGAGGTCGAGGACTTCGAGGGCATGATCATCTTCGTCCGCACCAAGAGCGAGACCGAGACCCTGGCCGAGAAGCTCCGTGCCCGCGGGTACGCGGCAGCGGCGATCAGCGGTGACGTGGCGCAGGCCCAGCGTGAGCGCACCGTCAACCAGCTGAAGTCCGGCAAGCTCGACATCCTCGTCGCGACCGACGTCGCCGCCCGTGGGCTCGACGTCGACCGCATCACCCACGTGGTGAACTTCGACATCCCGGTCGACACCGAGTCCTACGTGCACCGCATCGGCCGCACCGGTCGTGCCGGTCGTTCGGGTGCCGCGATCAGCTTCGTCACCCCGCGCGAGCGTCGCCTGCTCACCGCGATCGAGCGGGCCACGCGGCAACCGCTCACGCAGATGCAGCTGCCGAGCGTCGAGGACGTCAACTCGACGCGACTCACCCGCTTCGACGACGCCATCACCGCGGCCCTCGAGCAGCAGTCGCGCATCACGGCGTTCCGCGACATCATCGCCCACTACGTCGAGCACCACGACGTCCCCGAGTCCGACGTGGCCGCCGCCCTCGCCGTGGTCGCACAGGGGGACACCCCGCTCCTCCTCGACCCGTCCGACGACCGCGTCCGCCAGCAGGCCGAGCGCGACGACCGCCGCAGCCGCGACGACCGTCCCGCACGTGACGACGACGGCGACCGTGGGGACCGTCGTCGCCGGTCGGTGCCGATGACGGCCTACCGCATCGAGGTCGGCCGACGTCACCGCGTCGAGCCCCGTCAGATCGTCGGCGCCCTCGCGAACGAGGGCGGCCTGCGTCGCGACGACTTCGGCGCCATCCAGATCCGGCCGGACTTCTCGATCGTGGAGCTGCCGACGGACATGGGCTCCGACGTCCTCGACCGACTGCGGGACACCCGGATCAGCGGCAAGCTCATCGAGATCCAGCCCGACCGCCGCGGACCGATCCGCCGCGACAGCGGGACGCGCCGTGACGGCGGACGCTACGGCGACCGTGACGACCGCGGTGGTCGTGACGACCGCGGTGGTCGTGACGACCGCGGCCACGGTGACGACCGCCCGTTCCGCAAGCCGCGGCAGACGCGCGACTGACGCCGTCGCTCGCAGACGCGAGCACCTGCTGACGGGAGGCCCGGTACCACTGGTACCGGGCCTCCCGTCGTTCCTGGACGCACCCTGGTGTGCGCCGTCACGGATTGGGTATGGTGGGCACCGTCAGAGCCTCCGGGGGATCTTCTGCGCGGGGGTGCAGGTACGTAGAGAAGAGGGGTTCACCATGTCGCGTGTGCTTTCGACCGAACAGGCGAAGACCGCCATCCGTCAGATCCAGTCCATCGTGAACGGTGGGTTCACGGACCAGATCTCGCAGCTCGATGCGCAGGGGCGCATCCTGTCCGACTCGAACGTGTGGGACGGCCCGCTCGCGGCGAACTTCCGCGGGTCGACGTGGCCGGAGACCAAGGCTGCGCTCGACAAGGCGAAGACCGAGCTCGAGCAGCTCCGCACCCAGCTCGACAAGATCTCGCAGGACATCTTCACCGCGGGTGGCGGCGCGTAACACCGCTCGTACAGTGCCCGGGTCGTCGACGAGCTCGACGGCCCGGGCTGCTGTCGTCTCCGATGACCGGTGCCTGACCGCCGGAGAGCCTGACAGCCGGAGAGCACGAGCAGCAGGACCAGCGCGGCCGGCAGGGCAGACGCGGCGGCGAGCACGACCAGAACGACCAGAACGACCAGCACGACGACCGGGGGACAGATCATGGCCGACCTGCACGGAGCGGAACCGCTCGAGTTCGACAACGGCACCGCCGACGCGCTCATCGCCGAGCTGACGTCCTCGGCCGACTCGATCGACGGGCAGGCGGGCAGCCGCTCCTCCTACGTCAGCACCGCCGCGCAGGAGTTCCGCGGGCACTTCGCCGACCTGTTCGGACAGAACGCCTCGACGGCCGCCAGCGACGCCACGCGCCTGACCGGGACGCTCCGCGAGGTCGCCGGATGGGTCCGGACGCTCAAGACCGCCGCGGAGCAGGAGAACGCCCGCCGCAAGCGCGCCCGTGACTGGCAGGCCGAGCACGACTCCCGCAACTGGTTCGAGCAGGGCCACGACTGGCTCTTCGGCGAGGACAAGCCGCCGACGGAGGAAGCGGAACCGGCACCCGTGTTCCACGCGAGCACCCCGCCCACGACCGCTCGACAGACGCCGACGCCCGGTTCCGGTGGTGGTGGCGGCGGCGGGACGTCGTCCGCTCGCCCCGACGACCTGCGCTCCTTCGCCACGGGGTCGTCGTCGTTGAACGGACAGCTCTCCGGTCGTGGTTCCGCGCTGCGCGGCAAGCTCGACGACTTCGCCTCCCGCTGCAAGTGGGGGAGCATCAGCGCCCACGGTGTCGCGACCGCGATCGACAAGTGGCTCGAGGCGAACGAGACCGACGTGTCCTGGGCGAACACGGTCGCCTCGGCCTTCGAGGCGGCGGGGGGCAGCGGCTCGGTGTCGACCGTGTCCGACGTGGCGCTCGCGGCCGCGTTGCAGGGCGCCGGGGTCTCGGCTGAGCGCTCCGGCCTGACCATCGAGCCGCCGCAGGCGTTCGGCGCGGTGCCGACCACCGGCTACTCGATGGACCCCGTCAACACCTCGACCGGCAACTTCCTCGAGTCGGAACTCGACCTCGGGTTCGCCGGAGCGTCCGAGTCGCTCCGGCTCACCCGCATGTACAACTCGCTCGACGACCGTACCGGACTGTTCGGGCCGGGCTGGGCGTCCGTCCTCGAGACGCGGCTCGACGTCGACGACGAGGGCGCCTCCCTGACCCAGGCCGACGGCCGCGTCCTCCGCTTCCCCCGCGACGGGGACGGCTGGGCCACGGCGGTGGAGGAGTACCTGCGACTGACGCGGGAGGACGACCGGCTCGTCGTCCGTGACTCCTCCGGGGCGTGGTGGGCGTTCTCACCGGCCGGCACCTGGCTGGCAGCCGGATCCGGCCCCGGCACGACGGTGACCGTCGAGCGGGACGCCGACGGTGCGCTGACGCGTCTCGCCCACGAGCGCGGGCGCTGGATCGACGTCGAGACGCTCGACGGACGGGTCGTCGTCGCCCGCGCCTCGGACGGGCGCCGGGTCGAGTACGCCTACGACGAGGCCGGGCGGCTCACGCACGTCCACGGCGCGACCGGCACCCGCACGTACGAGTGGGGCGACGCGGGGCTCGTCGTCGCGGTCGTCGACGAGGACGGTGTCGTCGAGGCCCGCAACACCTACGACGAACGGCGCCGCGTCGTCGAGCAGGTGAGCCCGCACGGCCGCACGGTCCGGTTCGCCTACCTGCCAGGTCGGGTGACCGTCGTGTCCGACCCGGACGGCGGACGCTCGAACACCTGGATCTCCGACGCGAAGGGTCGGCTGGTCGGGGTCGTCGACACCGACGACGCCCGCCAGTCGATGCAGTACGACGCCCGCGGCCGCCTGGTCTCCGTCACCGACCGTTCCGGAGCCGTGACGGTCCACGCGGTCGACGCCCGCGGCCGCCGCACCCGGACGGTGACCCCCTCAGGGGCGGACATCACCTACGGGTACGACGAACGCGACCGGGTGACCACCGTCGTCACCGAGACCGGCTCCGTCGTCACCTACGAGTACGTCGGCGACGACCGGGACCCCTCCGTCGTCGTCGACCCCGAGGGCGGGCGGAGCGAACTCACCTGGGAGGGGGGACTCCTGCGGCGCGCGGTGGACCCGACCGGGGTGGTCGTCGAGCTCGAGCACGACGAGCACGGCGAGCTCGTCGCCACCCGGAACGCCCTGGGCGACGTCATGCGGGTCGAGCGCGACCCCGCCGGACGCCCGACCGCCGTGGTGATGCCGTCCGGTGCGCGGACCGAGTACCGCTACGACCAAGCCGGCCGGGTGACCTCCCGCCGGGACGCGGACGGCGCGGTGTGGTCGTTCGAGCACGAGGGGACCCGCCTCGTCGCCACGACCGATCCGACCGGCGCACGGACGACCTACGGGTACGGCACGAACGGCGAGCTCGAGCGCACGACCGACCCGCTCGGACGCACCACGTCCCGGACCTTCGACGACCTCGGCAACCTCGCCGCGCTCGACCTGCCCGACGGCGGCCACTGGACCTTCGTCCACGACCCGCTCTCCCGCCTCCGCGAGACGGTCGACCCCACGGGGCAGGTGTGGCGCCGTGACCACGACCGGAACGGCGACCTCACCGGCGTGACCGACCCCACCGGCCAGCGTGTCGAGGGCACCACGGACGTGGCGACGGGCGTCGCCACCCTCCGTGACGCGTTCGGCACCACGACGGTGCGCTCCGACCAGTACGGCCGACCGGTCGAGGTCGCGAGTGCGGACGGCACCGCCGAGCTCGTCACGTACGACCGCTGCGGCCGACCGGTCGAACTCGTGGACGGCGAGGGCGGACTGACCCGTCTCGAACGCGACCTCGCCGGCCGGGTGACCGCGGTCGTCGAGCCCTCGGGTGCCCGGACCACGTACGAGTACGACGCCTGCGGCCGTCCGGTCGCGAGCATCGACCCGCTCGGCGCGCGGACGGAGCTCGGGTACGACGCCGACGGCCGGGTCGTCACGCGGACCTTGCCCACCGGCGACGTCGAACGCACCGCCTACGACGCGGTGGGCCGACCGGTGTCGCGGACCACCCCGGGCGCCGGCACGTCCCGCTGGCGCTGGGACGCCGCCGGACGACTCCTCGCCACGCAGGACGTCCGGTCCGGGCAGCGACGCTTCCGGTACGACGCCGCCGGACAGCTCGTCGAGGCCGTCGACGGACTCGGCGGGGTGACCCGGTTCGACCACGACCTCCGTGGGCGCGTGACGAGCGTCACCGACCCGCTCGGCGGCGTCACCCGGTACGAGTACGACCAGGCCGACCGGGTGGTGGCCGTGTCGGACCCGCTCGGCCGCAGGTCGACGGCGTCCTACGACGCGGCCGGTCGACAGACCGGGCAGACCGACCCCGACGGGCACACCACCACGTGGACGTTCGAGGACGGCGGTCGGCAGACCACCGTGGCGGTGGACGATCGCACGGTGGCCGAGGTGCGCGTCGACCGGGCGGCTCGGAGCGTCGTGGTCACGGACCACAGCGGTGGTGCCGGTCGCGCGTTCGACCACGAACTCCGGTACGACCGGCGTGGGCTGCTCGTCTCGCGGAGCCGGGGGGACCGCGCCGTCGTCTGGGAGTACGACGCCGACGGCCGCAGGAGGGCCCGGACCGACCCCGACGGCACCCGGACGGTGTACCGCCGCGACGGAGCCGGCCGGGTCGTCGCCGTCCGGCGGGCCGACCTGCCCGACGTCTCGTTCGTCCTCGACCCGGTCGGCCGACCGGTGCAGGCAGCGGTGGGCGACGTCGTGCACGCCTGGAGCTGGGAGCGCGGCCGGCTCGTCACGCACACCACCACGACGACCGACGGCGTCGAGGTCGCTCGCGTCGAACACGACGCCGAGGACCGGATCCGCGCGGTCGTGTACGGGGACGGCACGACCTCGTACACGCACGACGCCGCCGGACAGCTCGTCCGCGCCGAGCGTCCCGACGGCAGCGTCTCCACCTGGGAGTACGACGCCGCCGGACGACTCGTCGCGGAGCGCTCCGGCGACGCCTCCCTGCGCCACGAGCACGACGCCGCCGGGCAGCTCGTCGCGAGCACCGACGTCGTGACCGGCGCACGGGTGGAGTACCTCTCGGACGGGCTCGGGCGACGGGTCCGACGGACGGCGTCGGACGGCTCGACGACCGAGTACGCGTGGGACGACCTCGGGTACCTCGCCGGCGTGGTCGAGCGGGACGCGACGTACGTCGAGACCGGTGGGCACCGTGTCCGGGTGGACGTCCTCGGCGAACCGCTCGAGGTCGACGGTGCCGAGACCTGGTGGGACAGCGCCGCCCCGCTCCCGTCGCTGACGTCGATCGGCGGCACGGCGGTCCTGGGTCTGGCGGGCGGCATCACCGCGGTGGGGGGCACGTGGGCTGCTCCGTCGTGGCGACCGTGTCGGGCGACGGACCTCGCCGACCCGTGGCGTGCGTCCGGAGCGACGGCCGGTCCCGGGGCGACGGGCGCGCCCGACGCGCCCCCGGGCCTCCCTGCCGGTGTCGGCCTGAGCGTCACGGGCGGTCTGGCGATCGCCGGGCTCGAGTGGCTCGGCGCCCGCGTGTACGACCCGGTGGCGCGCGGCTTCCTGTCGGTCGATCCGCTGCCGCCTGTGATCGGGACGGCGTGGGCCGCGAACCCCTACGCGTACGCGGGGAACGATCCGCTGCACGCGGCCGACCCGCTCGGGCTCCGGCCGGCGACGGACGCGGACCTGCAGGCGTACCAGGCGGAGCACGGCAGCCACTGGGAGTACGTGGCCGCCGGGGTCGTCGGCGCGATCGGCGTCGGCATCGGCGTGGCGCTGCTGTTCACCGGGGTGGGGGGACCCGCGGGCATCGCGCTCATGGCGGCGTCGGGCGCGATGGTCAGCGGAGCGATCTCGACGGCGTCGCAGAAGGCCACCAAGGGCACGGTCGACTGGGGGCAGGTCGCGGTGGACACCGCAGTGGGCGGGATCACCGGTGCCGTCGGCGGCGGCGGGATGATGGTCGCGAGCCGGGCGGCGGCAGCAGCGTCGTCGACCAGCCGCTTGGCGGGTGCCGCGGCCGTCAACGCCTCGGTCAACGGTGCTGTCGGAGCCACGAGCAGCGGCGTCTCGTACGCCGTGAACCACGAGGGGGAGTGGAACAACCGTGACTTCCTCGCGCACGTGGCGGGTGGTGGCGCGAGTTCCGCGCTCGGCAGCATGGCGGGGCCGGCCGGGGGGACCTTCGCGCAGCGCTTCGGGCAGACGACCACCTCGGTGACCGCTCGCGTCGCGACGCTCGGGTTCGGCGGCGGGAGCAGCGTCATCGGCGGCGCCGCGGACAACCTCATCGCAGGCAAGCCCACGTCGGTGTCCGACGTCCTGTGGAACACCGGCACGGGCGTCGTCGGAGCGTCCGTACCGGGCGGGCAGTCTCCGAGCGCGTCGCTCAACCAGATGGCGCAGACGAACATCCGGACCTTCGAAGGCGTCTTCAGCGGGTCGACCAACGCAGTTCGGCTGTGGCAGTCCGCGGGTGTCGGCGGCAGCCTCGGGGTCGGGACGGACGCGGCGCAGTCGTGGCTGAAGGACCAGGGGGTCTACCCTCAGTGACCATGACGAAGGAGTGGCGAGGCCAGCGACAGCACCCCGTCACGCTGATCGCCGCCGTGGTCGGAGCGGGCGTCGGACTCCTCGTGCCGCTCATGGTCGTCGGGGACCAGGCCGGACGGGCCGCACCGTACCTGGCGGTCGGCTTCGTCGGGGGGCTGTTGCTCGGGGTCGTGGCGTTCTCCTTGCTCCGGCCGGGGTGGTCGGGACTCGTGCTCGTCGCGGCCATGTTCGCTGCCATGTTCCTGTTCAACCGGGTGCTCGACGGGTGGAGCGTGGCGCTGCCACCGTGGATCCTCGCCAGCTTCGCCGGGTCGGTCTTCGGTGCGCATCTCCGATGGTTGGCTGAGCGCAGGCGCCGGACCTGAGCGCAGGGGCCGGCCCGGGAGCGTGACGCGGAGCAGACCACGGCGGGGTCAGCGTCAGCATGCCGTGAACCTGGTCGCTGCTGCCTGCCTCTCGGTCGTGGGCATCGCCGTCCCCGTGGGCATCGCGGGCGCGCACGCCGGCGTGCTCGTGCCGTCCCTGGCGGTGGGGTTCGTCGCGGGTCTCGTGTGGACCGCGGGCGCCTTCGCAGTGTTCCGCCCGGCGACGGCGTCGCTGCTCCTCGTCGTGGGGATCGTCGGCGCGGTGTTGCTGTTCACCCGCGTCCTCGACGGGTGGGACGCCGCGCTGCTGCCGTGGATCATGTGCAGCTCTGCAGGCTCGGTGTTCGGAGCACACGTGCGCTGGCTCGTCAACGGCCGCGCACCGCGGTGACCGACGCCGCACGATCCTCGCGCGTGCGCGTGCGCGTGCGCGTGGGCGTGGGCGTGGGCGCGGGCATGGTCACGCCGTGGCCCTGGTCGCTGCTGCTTGCCGGTCCGTCGTGGGCATCGCGGTCCCGGTGGGCATCCCCGGGGCCTCGTGGCCGCTGAGCCGCGGTCAGCGAGGGAGCGTGTGGACCCACTCGCGGAACGACGCCAGCGCCTCGCCCTGCAACCGGACGGTCGGCGGCATCTCGAGCGGATCGACGAGCAGCGTGAGGCTCTCGCCAGGAGCGTCCCGGAGCCAGCGCCCGGCAGGGGAGTCGTCCGCGGCGTCGTCCGGCCACATGAGGAAGGCGATCGGCGGCTGGTTGACGTTCTCGGCGGTGTTCAGGTCGTGGTCGACGAGCCGCTGGACCTCACGCACCGCGAACACCGGGGAGACCGATCCGTCGAAGAGCATGACGCCGGGGATGGTCTTGCCCTTGCGGCCGATGGGCAGCGGCACGCACCGGGCGGTGACGGCGTCGGACCGCCAGGGTTCCAGCGACCCGAGATCGACCGGTTCCGCGTTCTGTCGTGCTCGCCCGAACAGCATGCGGCGAGTCTAGGCCTGGGATCCGGGTCGGGACGGGGAGCGGGACGCGCGTCCCCAGATCGGGGCGTGGTGCTGACAGTGGTCGCCTGGCTGCGGTAGACAAGACAGCACGCCGACGTCGCCAGGGAGCGACGTCGTGCGGAGGGGAGCGACCGACGGGACCCGGGACCGCCGCCGACCCCGCTGCCACTCCCGTGCTCGGCAACCGCGCGCACGGGGCTTCGGGATCAGGAGGGGACGCCGTGCACAGCTTCCACGGTTCACCGGGGGCACGCCGATGACGGCGGTCGAGGTCGGGCGCCGGGACCGCCGACGACTCGAGGTCGGCACCCCTCGCCGCCGGCTCGTCGCCGTCCGGACCGTCGCCGTGCTCGCTGCCGTCTCCGGCATCAACTACATCGCGTGGCGGTGGGTGGCCTCGGTGAACTGGCACTCGTGGTGGATCGCCGTGCCGCTGATCCTCGCCGAGACGTACAGCGTCATCGACTCGGTGCTCTTCGCCTTCGGGGCGTGGAAGCTCCGGGAGCGCGGCGAGCCACCGACCCCGCCGAAGGACCCGGTCACCGTCGACGTCTTCATCACGACGTACAACGAGCCGATCGACCTCGTCATGCGCACCGCGCGTGCAGCGAAGGCGATCCGCCACCCGCACGAGACGTGGATCCTCGACGACGGCAACCGTCCGGAGATGCGTGCCGCGGCGGAGGCCGAGGGGCTCGGCGTCATCACGCGCGGCAAGGACTGGGTGGACCGCCCACGTCACGCCAAGGCCGGCAACCTCAACAACGCGCTGCTCGCCACGCAGGGCGAGTTCCTGCTCATCCTCGACGCCGACCAGGTGCCGGACCCTGCCATCCTCGACCGGACGCTCGGGTACTTCAAGGACGAGCGCATGGCGCTCGTGCAGACCCCGCAGTGGTTCGAGAACGTCCCGGAGTCCGACCCGCTCGGCAGCCAGGCACCGCTGTTCTACGGGCCGATCCAGCAGTCGAAGGACGGCTGGAACGCGGCGTTCTTCTGCGGGTCCAACGCGATCCTCCGGCGGGAGGCCCTCATGCAGCTCGGCATCACGCGGTACGTCCGCGAGGTCGAGACGAGCGTGCAGCGCACGGTCAAGACCGCGAAGAAGCTCCTCGCCCGCGCGCGCGAGACCGAGACCGACCCCCGCGTGCTCACCGCTCTGGACGACGCGGAGATCGTCGTCGACCAGGCGCGGGCGGACATCGCGGCGGGCGAGCCGCTCGGCGACGTCACCTACCGGTTCCAGCGAGGCATCGACGCGATCGCGTTCCGGTTCGCCGCGGCGGACCTCGACGCAGTCCGCGCCGAACTGCAGGAACTCGCGGCGATGTCGACCGACGCCAACACCTTCGCGGGTCTCGACGACGCCGCGCTGGACGTGCTCGGGCAGCGCGACGCGTCGCCGGTGGCGGCGATCGAGGCGATCGCCGTGCTGACCCGCGCGCTCGACGTGAACCGTGACGACGAGGCGCAGCCGATCATGCCGCTGGCGACGATCTCGGTGACCGAGGACATGGCGACCGCCATGCGCCTGCACGGTCTCGGCTGGAAGTCGGCGTACCACGACGAGATCCTCGCGAAGGGCCTGGCACCAGAGGACCTCCAGACGATGCTCGTGCAGCGGCTGCGCTGGGCGCAGGGCACCATGCAGGTGTTCTTCCGCGAGAACCCGCTCGTGCAGAAGGGCCTGTCGTTCGGGCAGCGCCTCATGTACTTCTCGACGATGTGGAGCTACCTGTCGGGTTTCGCCGCGGTCGTCTACATCGCCGCACCGGTCCTCTGCCTGTCCTTCGGCGTGGTGCCGGTCCAGGCGTACAGCGTCGACTTCTTCGCCCGACTCATCCCGTTCCTGGTGCTCAACCAGTTGCTGTTCTGGGTGGTGGCCGCGGGCAGGCCGACCTGGCGTGGGCAGCAGTACTCCCTCGCGCTGTTCCCGGTGTGGATCGAATCGGTGACGAGTGCGTTCGAGAACGTCTTCCGCGGCAAGCCCCTCGGCTTCCGTGTGACGCCGAAGGTGCGCGACGAGTCCGAGGCGCGACCGCGGTGGGACCTGGTCAAGCCGCAGCTCATCGCGATGGGGGCGCTGGTCGCGGCACTCGTGATGATCGTGATCCGCTACCTGGCCGGGCAGGCCGAGGGCATCGCGCCGCTCGTCAACACCGCCTGGGTCGTCTTCGACCTGTTCATCTTCAGCATCGTCATCCGTGCGGTGCGCTACCGCGGGCCCGAGGCCGAGATGCCCCTGGCCCACGAATCGACCACGGTCGGAGGACCCCTGTGAACGTGCACGCCAGCATCGACGTCCCCGCGGTCCCGGCGTCCCTCGACACCGTGCAGGACACGTTCGGGTCGTGGTGGGAGGGCCTGGCGATCGACGACGCCTCGCTGCGGTTCCGGTTCGAGACCGCGCTCGTCGAGATCGCGGCCAACGTGATCGAGCACACGCGCCGGTCGGACGTCGGCCAGGGCCGTCGGTTCCTGCTCGACCTCGGCACGGACGGCGACGACCTCGTCGCGGTCCTGTCCGACAACGGCATGCCGGTCGACATCGACCTCAGCGAGGTCACCATGGCGGACCCGGAGGACGAAGGAGGCCGCGGGCTCGCCCTGGCCATCGCCGCCCTCGACCACCTCGAGCACAGTCACCAGGGTGGCCGCAACGTCTGGACGCTGGTGTGCGCTCGCTGAGGCGGCACGCGGCGAAGGCGGTCGCGCTCCTCGTCACGCTCGGCGTGCTCCTGCTCGGGGGAGCACTGCCAGCAGAGGCGGTGACGCCCGGTGTCCGCGAGCCCGCGAGCGGCAAGACCTGGTTCGGTCCGGACCTCGACTGGGGCTCGGACTCCCCGGACGGCTACGAGGGACGACTCGGCGCGACGCCGTCGATGTACGGCGTCGAGGTCGCGTACCCGATCGACCGGTCCGCTGAACGGGAACTCCTGCGTGCGACCCGCGCGGCTGCCGCGCAGGGTGCCGTGCTCGTGGTGAGCCTCGAGCCCGACCGTGCGCTCCGGACCCTCACGAAGGCGGACGCACGCCGGGCGAACACGCTCCTGCAGGAGATCAACCGGCAGTACGGCACGCAGCTGCTGGTCCGCTTCGCCCCGCAGATGAACGGCACGTGGGTGCGCTGGGGGCAACAGCCGACGCAGTTCATCCGGGCCTTCCGGGCGCTCGCGGCCCAGGTGCACGCGGGCGATTCGCACGCCCGCATGGTGTGGCAGCCGTCGTACGGCGCCGGCTACCCCTTCGGCTCCTCCGCCGGGCGACTGGCCGACCTGTCGGCGACCGACACCGACAAGCTCGACACGAGCGGCGACGGGCAACTCACCGAGGCTGACGACCCGTACCTGCCCTACTGGCCGGGCGATGCGTCCGTCGACTGGGTCGGACTGTCGATGTTCTACTTCGGCAAGGGGGCGGCGACGCAGGCCGCCGGACGTGAGGTCCCGCTGACCCGGAACGACGTGCCCGAGTCCGACGAGGTCGCGCAGCGCTTCGCCGAGACGTGGGGCTACCAACGGCCCCAGCCGGAGACGTTCACCGAGCGCTTCGCCGAGGGCCGGGACCTGCCGATGCTCCTCGACACCGGCGCGCTCTACGACCACTCGCTCCGTGGGGATGCAGAACTGCCCGTCAAGCAGGGGTGGTGGCGGCAGGTCATCGACTCCGTCCGGGAGCATCCGGAGATCCGCGGTGTGACGTACGTCGACGCGATCCGCCGCGAGCCCGAAGCGGGCAACCGGCCCGCGGACTGGCGGTTCGCGAAGGCGCCCGGGGTCGCCGGGTCCTTCCGCACCGACATGCAGGAGTCCGACCGCTTCGTCTTCGGCCCCGTCACCGACCGGGTCACCCCGCAGCAGGGCGCCGAGGCCACCAACCAGCAGCTCGACACCGGCGGCGACCAGATGGCGTGGATCGTCTGGCTGGCGGCCGGCCTCGCGGTCGTGTTCGTGCTGAGCGGACTGGTCGGGCGGCTCGTGCCGAGCTGGCGGTACCCGGACGACGGCAAGCCCGGACGCGATCTGCGCCTCGACCTGTTCCGCGGGTTCATCATCCTCGCGGTGGTGATCACGCACATCGAGGTGTCCGGTCCGTACTCGTACCTCACGCTGCACGCGGTGGGCGCGATCACCGGCGCCGAGATGTTCGTGTTCCTGTCCGGCATGGTCCTCGGCATGGTCTACCCGCTCGGCGTCGCGAAGTTCGGCGAGTGGGCCTCCGCGATCGGTGCGTTCAGACGCGCGCGGAAGCAGTACGTCGTGACGCTCGTGGTGATCCTCGTCGTCTTCGCACTGAGCTTCGTCCCGTTCCTCAACACGGACGCGATCACGACGTTCACGGACCGCGGCACCGGGACGGACGGTGTGCAGGCCGAGGGCCGCATCTACGACCTGTACCCGAACGCGATGCAGCTGCTCGCCTACCCGCCGCCCTGGTACGCGATCCGGCAGTTCCTGCTGCTCGAGATGGGCCCGTGGCCGTTCAACATCATGGGCCTGTTCGTGGTGCTGAGCCTGTTCATCCCGGTGTTCATGTGGGTCATCCGCCGCGGGTTCTGGTGGGCGCTGCTCATCGTCAGCTGGGCGCTCTACATGTTCCAGGTGCTGAACCCGGCGTTCAAACCGGTCAACGCCCAGTTCGACGCGGTGTTCCCGCTGTTCATCTGGCAGGTCGTGTTCACGCACGGTCTCGTGCTCGGGTACTACCGACGCCAGATCACGCGGGCACTGACCGGACGGCTCGGCAAGGTCATCGTCGGCGTCCTGGTCTGCGGGTACGCGGCTTTCCTGGTCTACGTCTGGGCGGGGGACCGCTTCGGGTTCACCCCGGTGCCCTTCCCCGACGAGATGTACCGCGAGCTCTACAACACGGCGTACCAGCGCGTGGACCTGCAGTGGGGTCGTCTGGTCGACATCGCGTTCTTCGCGACGGTGTCGTACGCGATCCTCACGGTGTTCTGGAAGCCCGTGAACGCCGTCATCGGGTGGCTGTGGATCCCGCTCGGACAGGCCAGCCTCTACGTGTTCGTGTGGCAGGTGTTCTTCGCGCTCGTGATCGCCTCGATCCCCGTCGACTACGGCAACGTCTGGATCGGCACGATCACCCACACGGTGCTCATCCTGCTCGTCTGGTACATGGTGCGGAAGAAGTTCATGTTCTCGGTCATCCCACGCTGACGCGTGGAGCGCGACGCACGGCTCCCGACACCCGACGGGCGCCAGACGGACGGGAGGCCCGGTACCAGCTGGTACCGGGCCTCCCGTCCGTCAGGTCGTCGGTCCGTCGGTCAGCGCGACGCGATCGGCGTCGGGTCCACCGGGTCCGGCGGCACCGGCAGGGAGCCGCGGACCTGGTTCTGCGCCTGGCAGTCACTCGTGCAGTTCGTCGCACCCGCGCTCAGCTCGACGGCGTCCTCGCCGAGCACCCCGCCCATGCGTCCGCCCGGCTGCACTGTCCAGGTCGTGGTGGTGGCCGTCTGCGAGGTCTTCGTCGCGACCTGCGGGCTGTCCTTGCCGAGGAGCATCTGGTGCGCGCCGCTGCCCGAGGTCACCGCCGCGGTGCCGTCGCCGAAGTTGACCTTGCCCGTGTACGGGTTGACGAAGTAGAACAGGCCGGCGCCGAGGGTGTGCGTGAACGTCACCGGTCCGGCGAACTCGGTCTCCATCTGGAAGATGCCGCCCTGTGCACCGTCCTTGGCCTGGACCTTGAACTTGCCGGCGCCGGTGCTGAAGATCGCGACCAGGGTGTCGTCGCGGACCTCGAGCGAGGAGAGTCGTGTGCCGGCGAGCTGGGCGGCGGTCAGTGCCGGGACCTTCGAGGCGAACACGACGGTCGGCTTCGTCACCATCCGCTGGGTGTCCGGTGCGCCGGTGAGCGTGTAGTCGTACACCCCGAGGTCGGCGAGACGGATGTCGAATCCGTTGTGCTTGCCACGGACGGCGATCGTGCCGGACACCGCGGTGTCGCGGAGCCTGAAGTCCTTGCCGACCGCGGGGTTCGTCGTGGTGCCGTTGACGGTGACGGCGTAGTCCCCGCCGGTCGAGGTCTTGCCGGACGCCTGCGCCGGGGCGACCCCGACGAGGGCGACCGCGGCGACCGCTGCGGTGATGACGGTGGCGGCGATGCCGACCGTGCGGCGACCCGCGGTGCGTGCGCGGTGGGTGGTCGTGGTGTCCATGGTGTGCCTCCTGTGTTCGGGGGCGGTGCGTCCCCTGGGCACGATCGTCGCCGGTCCGGCGGGACGGCACCATCGGACCTTGGTACTAGTACCCGGATCCCGGACGGCGGACGCCCACCATCACCACCCGTGGTCCCGGGCCCAGAGGGCCGCACTCGTCCGGTCGGCGACACCGATCCGCCGGAAGACGCTGCTGACGTGCACCTTCACGGTCCGTTCGGCGATGCCGAGTTCCGAGGCGATCTGCCGGTTCGACAGACCGCGGGCCAGGCGCACCAGCACGTCGCGCTCGCGCGGGGGCAGGTCCGGAGCGTTCCGGTCGGCCTCGGCCCGGACGGGACCACCGGCTCCGGTCCGGGCAGGACCACCGGCACCGTGACCATCACCACCGCGCGGGAGGAGGCCCCGGGCGATCCGCGGGTCGAGGGGCACCTCGTCCCGCGCCGTCGCCCGCACGGCACGACCACGTCGTCGGGGTCGGCGTCCTTGAGCAGGTAGCCGGTCGCCCCGGCGGTCAGCGCCGCGCGCACCCGTGCGTCGTCCGCGAACGTCGTGAGCACGAGCACCCGTGCCGTCGGGACCCGCTCGCCGAGTGCGGCTGTCGCGGCCACCCCGCCCGCGCCCGGCATCGACAGGTCCATCACCACGACGTCGGGCTGCAGGTCCTCAGCGAGTTCGACGGCCGCCTCGCCCGTTCCGGCCTCACCGACCACCGTGCAGTCCGCCGTCGTGTCGAGCACCGCACGCAACCCGTTGCGGACGAGAGCGTGGTCGTCGGCGAGCAACACCCTCACCACCGGTCGCCCCGCACCGGCAGGGCGAGCTCCCACGTGGTCCCGGCTCCCGGCGCGGTCCGGAGGTGCAGGGACCCGCCGGAGTCCTCGGCCACCTGTCGGAGCAGCGTGGTGCCGAGGTGGCCTTCCCGCCGGGTCGCGAGCACCGTCAGCGGGTCGAACCCGACGCCGTCGTCGGCCACCCGCACCGTCAGGTCCGCGTCGCGCCGCCGCACGACCACTTCGACCTGCGAGGCTCCGGCGTGACGCACCGTGTTGGCCACCGCCTCCCGCACGAACCGCACGGCCGCCGTGAGTGCGGCAGGCGGGGCGTCCACCCGGTCCGGTACGTCCAGGACGGTGGCGATGCCGGAGGCGTGGGCGCGCGCGGTGGCGTCGGCGAGCGCGGCACCGAGGCCGTCGCGGTCCGGGGCCGCCGGTTGCACCGCCGACATCACCGAGCGCAGCGCGGAGACCGCCCCGCGGAGGGTCGAGGCGGCGGCGTCGAGCGCTGTGGCGCTCGGTCCCGTCGCACCCCGCGCCACCGCGCCGAGCGAGAACGCGAGCCCGGCGACGTCCTGCACCGGTCCGTCGTGCAGGTCCGCGGCGATCCGGCGGCGCTCGGCGGTCTCGGCGTCCAGCGCACGGACCAGCAGCCGCTCGCGGTCCCGCTGGCCGGAGCGCAGGCGCAGCAGCAGCCAGAGGAGCACCGGCAGGAGCAGACCGATCACGACGGTCACCGTGCCGAAGGCGAGCGCCGCGAACGCGTCCGCAGCGATGCCGAACTCTCCAGCACGGCGTCGTAGGGGTAGTAGACCTCGAGCAGCAGCGGGGCGCCGGAGGGGACGTGGACCGCCTGGTAGGCCTCGAGGAGCGGACCCTGCCCCCGCTCGTAGCGGTTCTCGGGTGCGGTCAGGTCGGACACCTCGGCATCGGACCGGTCCTCGGCGAGTGCTTCGAGGTCCTCGTCGGACAGGGTGAACCGTTCGCCCGTCAGTCTGGGTTCATCGGACCAGAGCACGGTCCCGTCGGGTGCCCAGAGCTTGACGCGGACGGCGGCGCTCGCCGCGGTGGCACGGCGGACGGCGCGGTCGAGGCCGTCCAGCGCCTGGCGACGTTCGGCGGCGTCCGCATCCGGCTCGGCGATCGCGTCGCGGAGCGCGGGTTCGACGACGATCCGGGCGACGGTCGCGGTGTCGCGACTGGCGTCCTCGACGGCGAAGCGTTCGGCGGTCCGCTGCGACACGAGCGTCCCGGCTGCGGCGACCGCGGTCCCGCCGAGCACCGCCGCGAGCACGACCCCCACCAGGACTCGACGCCAGGGGGTCGCGCGGGCGGGACGTCGACGTGGGTCGGGGGACACGACGACCACGGCCCTCGGTGCGCGGTCGGCGGCGTCGTCGGGCGCTGGCTCCGTCGTCCGTCGTCCGCGCACCCGGTCACCGTAACCCGAGCCGGGTCCGGCACGGCTCCGGGGGGTCGATGGGCGCGCCGGGCGGACGGGACGGAAGGGCGTCGACGCAGGTGCGGCATGGTGCTCGGCGGACTCCCAGGCGCGATCGTGTGGGCAGGGGTTGAGTGGGCCCACAGCTTCGCGCGCCCGCTCAGACGGTGGCCGGGGGTGCGGACCGGACGTCAAGGAGGACGGATGGACATCGACCGCAGGCTGTTCCTGCTCGGAGGCACGGGGGTGCTGCTGCTCGCCGGCTGCTCCACGCGGCCCGAGCGCACCGAGGTCGCCGACTGGCCGACCGACCCGCCGGAGGGCCCCGCCACCATCAGCTGGTGGGCCGGCCAGGTGGCGTCGAAGGACGGCGGGGACCTGCGTCGTAGGCTCATCGCGGAGTTCCAGAAGGAGCACCCCGACATCCGCGTCCGCATCGTCAGCGCCCCGAGTGACACCGACACGAACCGGACCTCGCTGACGACGCAGATCGCCGCCGGGTCGCCGACCCCGGACGTGTACCTGGGCGACGTCGCCTGGCCCGGGCAGTTCGCGAAGAACAAGCTCGCGACACCGGTGAACACGCTCGTGGGGGAGGAGTTCTTCGAGCAGTTCCCCGAGGGGCTCCGGCTCGCCGCCAGCGTCGACGGCACGTACTACATGTTCCCGCTGTACATCGACGAGTCGTTCTTCCTGTACCGCAAGGACCTGCTCGACAAGCACGGCTTCCAGGTGCCGGGTTCGTGGGAGGAGGTCCGTGAGACCGCCGCGAAGCTCGTCGACACCGGGGACGTCTCCTACGGGTTCGCGTTCCAGGGCGACGTGTACGAGGGGCTGACCTGCAACGTCACCGAGTTCGTGGCCGACGCGGGCGGATCGCTCCTCGACGACGGCCTCGAGAACGCGACGACGACGAGTTCCGAGACCCGGCGGGCGTTCGAGTTCATGCGTTCGCTCGTCACCTCCGGCGCCAGCCCGCGGGCGACGCTCACGTACCAGGAGCAGGACACGAACGACGCGTTCTCCGGCGGTCGTGCCGCGTTCCTCCGCAACTGGTCCTACGCGTGGGGCATCGCGAACGGCCCGGACAGTGCGGTCCAGGGCAAGGTCGGGCTCGCCGCCCGTCCGACCTTCGACGGGATGGACGACCACCACTCGACGATCGGCGGATGGGGGAACTACATCAACCCGCACACGCAGCAGCCGGCGGCGGCGCTCACCTTCGCCCGCTGGATGTCGAGCGAGACCGCGCAGCAGTTCCTCACGCGCGAGGGCGGGGTCCTGCCGGCCCGCTCCGCGTCGCTCGTCAGCGCCGACGCGAAGCGCCAGCAGCGGCCGACGTACGACACCGCGGCCGGCATCACGCTCGTGCCCCGTCCGACGTCGACGGCCTACTACCCGAAGGTCTCGCAGGGGGTCTACCAGAACGGCAACGGCATCCTCGGCGGGCAGCGCACTGTCGACGGCGGGACGAGCGCGATGGCGGACGCCATCGACCTCGCGCTCCGGGGAGCAGCGCTGTGAGCGCCGCGACCGGCGTCCGGACACCGACCCGTCCGGGAGGCCCGACCCGGCCCGACCCCGTCGCTCGCCAGAGCGGGCGCAACCGTCTCGACCGCCTGCGCGCCCGGAGCGCCTGGGGCTTCGCCGCCCCGGCCCTCCTGGTCGTCGCCGCGGTGACGATCTTCCCCGTGGTGTACTCGATCGTCCTCAGTTTCGCGGACGTCGAGATCGGCTACGACGGCTTCGCGATCCAGGGCTTCGGGTTCGACAACTACGTCGCCCTCGTGCAGAGTGCCGACTGGTACCGGGCGCTGGGCTTCACGTTCCTGTACACGATCGTGACGGTGTTCGTGGAGCTCGTCCTCGGCATGCTCGTCGCCCTCGTGCTCGAGCGGCTCGGCGCCACCCGGGGCTGGATGCTCGCGCTCATGCTCATCCCGTGGTCGCTCGTCACGATCGTCAACGCGCAGCTCTGGAAGTACGTCTACGACTCCACCTACGGCGTCGCCACGTGGTTCTTCGCCCTGTTCGGCGACGCTCCGGTGATCCTCGGCGAGCCCGTCCCGGCGATCACCGGACTCATGGTCGCGGACATCTGGAAGACGACGCCGTTCGTCGCGATCATCCTGCTCGCCGGGCTCGTGCAGATCTCCGAGGACCACTACGAGGCCGCCGAACTCGACGGGGCGAACGGGTGGCAGACGTTCTGGCGCGTGGTGCTGCCGCAGCTCGCGCCGACCCTGACCATCGCCGTGCTGTTCCGCATCCTGCAGGCGTTCGGCGTCTTCGACCTGCCGTTCGTGCTGACGAACGGCGGCCCCGGCACGAGTACCCAGTCGCTTGCGATCATGGGCTACAAGGTGCTCTTCCAGGACATCAACATCGGGCCGGGAGCCGCGATCGCGACGAGCACGGCGCTCATCGTGGCCGCCGGCTGCCTGCTCTTCCTCCGGGCGTTCCGGAACCAGGCGAAGGGAGGCGAGGCCTGATGCCCCGTCAACGGATCCGCAAGGGATGGCGGCGGTGGGTCAACGCCGTCAACGTCAGTGCCGTCGTGATCGCGGTGGTGACCGCGCTGCCGCTGTACTGGCTCGTGACGACGTCGTTCAAGCCGTCGTCCGAGATCGCGCAGTCCCCGCCGACGGCCTTCCCGGTGTCGTTCACGCTCGACAACTTCGTCGTGGCCTTCCGCGACAACGCGCTCGGGCAGTACATGGTGAACAGCGTCATCGTGTCGGTGTCCACGACGGTGATCGTGCTCGCGCTGGCGTTCCTGGCCGGGTACGCGCTCGCCGGACGGTGGATCCGCGGGCGGACGGCGATCATGACCTCGCTGCTCATGCTGTCGGTGTTCCCGGCGATCGCGGTGCTCACCCCGCTGTACCTGCTCGAGCGGAACCTCGGGCTGCTCAACTCGTACCCGGGCCTCATCGTGCCGTACGTGGCGTTCAACCTGCCGTTCGCCATCTGGATCATGCGCAACTACCTGCAGGGCATCCCGTCGACGATCGAGGAGGCCTCCGAGATCGACGGTGCCGGCGCCTGGCGGACCGTGCTCTCGGTGATCCTGCCGATGGCGAAGCCCGGGCTGTTCACCGTCGGGGTCTTCACCTTCACCGCCTCGTGGAGCGAGTTCCTCATGGCGCTCACCTTCAACAGCGAGAACTCGCTCCGGACGATCCCGGTCGGCATCGCCCTCTTCGGCACACAGTTCACGGTGCCGTTCGCGCAGATCTTCGCGGCGAGCGTGGCGGCCACGGTGCCGATCGTCATCCTCGTGCTGGTGTTCCGCCGGTCGATCGTCTCCGGCCTCACCTCGGGCGCGGTCAAGGGCTGAGCCGGCCCCGGACATGACGGGAGGCCCGTGGCGATCTCCGCCACGGGCCTCCCGTCATGGGTTCCAGCGCGACGCGCTGGCGCATCGCCCTCGGTGCGTCAGCGCTGCTTCGTCGTGCCCACGAAGAGGTCGTCGAACAGCCCCTGGTCGTCGGTCGGCTGCTCGCCGTGCTTCCAGCGGCGGCGCAGACGTCGGATGGTGGTGATGCGCACCGGGTCGACGCCCGGCTCGGACTCGTACATGCCCATGGTGTCCCTTCCCGTCGGACATGACCCCCGTGTGAGGGGTCCTGATCGCATCCGACGGTACGACCGCGGACGGGGACGCGTCCGCCGAAGTAGGTCGTGCAGTTACCCATCCGCGTTGCGTGGACAAAGCCCCCGTCCACGATCGGACCGGCCCATAGCCTGCACTACGACGTCGGTGGTACTCCGCCGTCGAGCGCCGTGACGATGCGGTCCACGATGCGGACGAGGCGCCGGCGCTCTCGTTCGGAGAAGGAGGACAGGAGTTCGTGCAACTGCTCGTTGGTGCCGTCCAGCGCCGCCGCGAACACCTCCTCTTGTCCGGGCGTCAGCTCGATGAAGCGGCTGCGGCCGTCCTCCGGGTTCGGCACCCGCTGCAGCACGCCCTGGCGTTCCAGCCGGTCGATGATGCCGGTCACCGCCGGACCCGTCAGACCGAGGTGCACGCTGAGGTCCTTCACCCGGACCGTCCGACGACCGGACTTCGCGCGCCACACGTACTGCAGCACCGACAGGTCCGTGCCGGAGATGCCCGTGCGGTCGCGGAGCCGGTCCCGCAACGAGATCGAGGCGTGCTCGAGCCGGGTCAGGGCGCCCATGACGTCGAGGTCGCTCACCGGCTCACCTCCTCTCCCCGCAGCGGCGCGCAGGTCGGGTCCCCGGCACGCTCGAGGCAAGGGTATCCAGATGGCGCTGGTCCGCGCCCCAGCGGGGTGGCGCGGTGAGCGGGTCGACGGCGACGGGGCCCAGCGAGGGCGTCCCCGACGAGCCCACCGTCGTCCCGGTCCGGTTCGAGGTCGCCGGGACCGAGCCGGACGCCGCCGTCCGCGACCTCGCCGGGATCTACGAGGGCAAGCAGTGGCTGTCCCGCCGGACCGAGGGGGAGTTCTCGTACCGGTACACGGCCGTCGGTGACTCCGAGCTGTCGATGCGGCGCTCCACCATGAGCGGGTTCCTCCGCGGCGCGTCCGCACCCGGTGACGACCTGGTGATGAGCTGGCTCACCGCGGGCTCCGGGATCCCGGACACCCTCCGCGACCGGGTGCCGCTCCGCGTCGGGAACCCGATGCTGTTCCCCGCCCACCGCGACGTGGTGTTCGTCGCCACCGACTACGACCAGCAGCTCGTGCACCTGGACCGTCGGTTCGTCCGCGACGTCGCCGCCGAGCACTTCGACGTCGGGACCCGCGACCTGCGCTTCGACCACCTGCGACCGCCGGACGCCGTGGCGGTGCGGCACTGGCGCGACGCGCTCGGCACACTCGCCCGCGCGCTCCGCGAGGGCGGTACCGACTCGCTCGTGTGGCACGAGGCGAAGCGGCAGACGGTGGACGCCTTCCTCCGGGTCGTCCCGCCACAGCTCGACCGGCTGCCCGCCGAACTGCTGCACCCCCGGCAGGCCAAGCTCCGCGCAGCCGTCGAGCACATCCACGCCCACCCCGAGGACCCGATCACCATCGCGGACCTGGCACGGGTCGCGGGGCTCAGCGTGCGCAGCGTGCAGGAGTCGTTCCGCCGGACGTTCGGCGTCTCACCCCTGACCTACCTGCGGCAGGTGCGCCTCGACCGCGTGCACGAGGAGCTCCTCGCCCGGGACCCCAGGACGGTGTCGGTCGGGCAGGTCGCCACCCGGTGGGGCTTCGCGCACCTCGGACGGTTCTCCGCCGCCTACGCCGAGCGGTTCGGTGAGTACCCGAAGCAGACGCTCCGCCGCTGACCGCGGTCGACGAGCCGAGCCGGAGCGCTGTGCGCGCACCGCACGGTTCCCCGACCGGACACCCGGACGCGCTACGGTTCCGCCATGACCGGTACGCCGACGACCGCCGCGGCCCCGCCGACCCCGACCCGACGCCGGGCACTCGTGTCCTGGGCGCTCTGGGACTGGGGTTCCGCGGCCTTCAACGCCGTCGTCACGACGTTCGTCTTCAGCACCTACCTGGCGAGCCGGGCCTTCGTGGACCCGGCACTCGTCGCGGCCGAGGACTCCTCCACGGCCGCCGCCGCCGCCGTGGAGCGGGAACTCGCCCACAACGCCGCCGTGGTCTCGACGGCACTGACCGTCGCGGGCATCCTGGTGGCACTGGTCGCCCCGGCGGTCGGACGACTGGCGGACACGTCCGGGCACCGGAAGCGTTCGGTGCTCATCGCGACCGTCGGGGTCTTCCTCTCGATCGTCGGCATGGTGTTCGTCGCGCCCGAGCAGCCCGCACTGGTCCTCGGCGCCGCACTCATCGGCATCGGGACGGTCGCCTACGAGATCGCCTGCGTCGGCTACAACGCGATGCTCGGGCAGGTCGCACCCGGACCGAAGACCGGCCGGGTGTCGGCGATCGGCTGGGCTGCCGGCTACTTCGGTGGCATCGTGCTCCTCGTCGTCCTGCTCCTGCTGTGCATCCAGGACTTCGGGGTCGACGGACGGGGCGGACTCCTGCAGCTGCCGGCGACCGTGGCAGGCGGGCAGTGGGACGTCCGCGCAGCGATCGGCATCGCCGCCGTGTGGCTCGCCGTCAGCTCGATCCCGCTCTTCATCGCCGTACCGGAAGCCCCCGCCGACCCGACGCGGCGGGGGTCACTGTGGACGGCGTACGCCGATCTCGGCCGTGACGTCGCACGGCTCTGGCGGACGCGACGCAACGTGCTCGCGTTCCTGCTGGCCAGCGCGGTCTTCCGCGACGGGGTCGGCGCCGTCTTCACCTTCGGCGGCATCATCGCCGCACAGGTGTTCGGCTTCAGCCCGTCCGGGGTGATCCTGTTCGCGATCGTGGCGAACGTCGTCGCGGGCATCTCGACCGTGCTCTCCGGCCGACTCGACGACCGGTTCGGGTCCCGTCCGCTCATCATGGTGTCGCTCGTCGGACTGTCGGTGTTCGGCACCGCGGTGCTGTTCGCCGGCTCGGCCCAGGTCTCGTTCTGGGTGCTCGGCCTCGGGCTGTGCATGTTCGTCGGGCCGGTGCAGTCGTCCTCGCGGGCGTACCTGGCGAAGCTCGCGACCCCCGGCCGCGAGGGCGAGCTGTTCGGCCTCTACGCCACGACCGGCCGCGCGGCGTCGTTCATCGCGCCGGCGTTGTTCGGCGTCGCGGTGACGATCGGCGGGTCGACGCGGTACGGGATCCTCGGGGTCGTCGTGGTCCTCGTCGCCGGACTCGTGCTCATGGCCTTCGTGCGCGACGAACCCCGCCCCGCGGCCTGACCCGCTCCGCTCCGCCCCGGCCACGACACCCCGCTCGGTTCCGCCGGGTCGTCATGCTCCCGGTGTCCGCGGGGCGCGTGACGTCTGCGGGCACGGAGTCGGCCGCGCGTACCGTCCGGCGCGACGGCAACCGAGGAGGAACCCCATGAAGGCAGTGGTCTGGCACGGCATCGGCGACATCCGGCTCGACGAGGTCCCGGAGCCCACCATCCAGGACCCGCACGACGCGATCGTGCACATCACCCGCTCCGCGATCTGCGGCACCGACCTGCACTTCGTGCGCGGGACGATGGCGCCGATGCAGGAGGGAACGATCCTCGGCCACGAAGCCGTCGGCGTCGTCACCCAGGTCGGCGACGCCGTCCGCGGCTTCAGCGCCGGCGACCGCGTCGTGATCAACTCGACGATCTCCTGTGGCGCCTGCCGGTACTGCCGGATGGGACAGACGGCGCAGTGCGACGTGGCGAACCCGAACGGGCCGCAGGCCGGTACGAGCTTCTTCGGCGGGCCCGAGTCCACCGGCCCGGTGAACGGCCTGCAGGCGGAGTACGTCCGGGTGCCGTGGGCGCAGAACACCATGCACCCGCTGCCCGAGAACGTCACCGACGAGCAGGCGATCCTCCTCTCCGACATCTTCCCGACGGGCTGGTTCGGAGCGGAGCTCGCGGGCGTGACCCGCGGGGACGTCGTCGTGGTGTTCGGTGCCGGGATCGTCGGGCAGTTCGCCGCGGCGTCGGCGTTCAAGCAGGGCGCCGGTCGTGTCATCGTCGTCGACGGCGAGGAGACCCGCCTGGCCGCGGCGCTCACGCAGAACTGCGAGATCGTCGACTACAACCGCGAGGACCCGGTGCAGGCGATCCTGGACCTCACCAACGGGATCGGCGCCGACGCCGTCATCGACGCGGTGGGGGTGGACGCCGAGCGCCCGAAGCGGGGCCCGGCCGCAGTCACCGACGAGCAGGCTGCGGCCTTCGACGCCGAGGTGCAGCAGGTCGCCCCGGACGCCTCCCCGGACGGTTTCGGCGAGCAGCAGCAGTGGAAGCCCGGCGACGGCCCGTCGCAGGTCGCGCAGTGGGCGGTCGCCTCGGTCGCGAAGTACGGCCGGATCGGCATCATCGGCGTCTACGGACCGACCGCGCAGTCGTACCCGATCGGCGAGGCGATGAACAAGAACCTCACCATCCGGATGGGCAACTGTGACCACCACTCGGTCACCCCGCCGCTCATCGACATGGTCGCCGCGGGGCAGTTCGACCCGACCGCGCTCATCACGGAGCACGAGGAGATCGGCTCCGCGATCGACGCGTACGAGGCGTTCGACCGCCGCGAGCCCGGGTGGATCAAGGTGGAGCTGACGGACACGTCGGCCTGACGGTCGGCCTGCACGCACGGCTCGGCCTGCACGCAGGCTCGGCCTGGAGGCCCGGCACCGATCCGGCGGACCGGCGCCGGTCCGGCGGACCGGCGCCGGGCCTCCGAGCGTTCGCGACCGGGGCACCGCTCCTCCACAGCGGGGAGCGGCGCGGAGTTCCGCACAGATCGGTGCGACGGTCGGACGCCGGGGGAGCGGTGCGCCAGGATGGGTTGCATGACCGACCAGCGGATCGCCGTCGTCGTCCTCGCCGCCGGGCAGGGCACGCGCATGAAGTCCTCGCTCCCCAAGGTGCTGCACCGGCTCGCCGGGCTGCCCCTCATCGCCCACGTGCTCCGGACCGCCGAGTCCCTGTCGCCCGAGCACGTCGCGGTCGTGGTGCGGCACGAGCGCGAGCGCGTCGCGGCGGAGATCACCGAGCGTGCGCCGGACGCCCTCGTGGTCGACCAGGACGACGTCCCGGGCACCGGCCGCGCCGTCGAGGTCGCGGTGAGCTCCCTCCCGGCCGACTTCGACGGCGTCGTCGTGGTGCTCTCCGGAGACGTCCCGCTGCTCGACGCGCAGAGCCTCCACGGGCTCGTCGACGCGCACACCAGCCAGTCCAACGCCGTCACCTTCGTCAGCGCCATCCAGGACGATCCGACCGGCCTCGGCCGGATCCTGCGTGACGCTTCCGGAGCCTTCACCGGTGTCGTCGAGCACAAGGACGCCACCGACGAGCAGCGCGCCGTCACCGAGACGAACGCCGGCATCTACGCGTTCGACGTGACGCACCTGCGAGCGGTCCTGCCCTCGCTGACCACCGACAACGCCCAGGGCGAGAAGTACATCACCGACGTCCCGGCGCTCATCGCCGCCCGCGGCGGCCGGGTGGACGTCGTCACCCTGACCGACCCGTGGCTGGTCGCCGGCATCAACGACCGCGCCCAGCTGTCCGACGCCGCGAGGGAACTCAACGCGCGGATCGTCCGCCGTCACCAGCTCGCGGGTGTCACGGTGCAGGACCCGACGTCGACGTGGATCGACCTCGACGTCTCGATCGAGCCGGACGCCGAACTGCTGCCCGACACGCAGTTGCTCGGCGCGACGGCGATCGCGTCCGGAGCCGTCGTCGGTCCGGGCTCCACGCTCCGCGACACCGAGGTCGGTGCCGGCGCCACCGTGAACCGGGTCGACGCCACCCTCGCGGTCATCGGGGACGGCGCCTCGGTCGGGCCATTCGCCTACCTCCGCCCGGGCACGGTCCTCGGTGACCGCGGCAAGATCGGCACGTTCGTCGAGACGAAGAACGCCGTGATCGGCCGTGGGAGCAAGGTCCCGCACCTGTCCTACATCGGCGACGCCGAGGTCGGTGAGGACTCCAACATCGGCGCGAACACCATCACGGCGAACTACGACGGCGTGCACAAGCACCGCACCGTCGTGGGCTCGAACGTCCGGACCGGGTCGCACAACGTGTTCGTCGCCCCGGTTAGGATTGGGGACGGGGCGTACACCGGTGCAGGTACGACCGTCCGCAAGGACGTGCCGGCCGGGTCGCTCGCGATCAGCTACGCCCCCCAGCGCAACACCGAGGGATGGGTCGAGGAGAACCGACCCGGCACCCCGGCGGCCGAGGCTGCTCGGCGCGCGCGCGGCGAATGACACCTTCGACGGTCCACGCGGCCGTCAGCGGTGGGCCCCGATCGGAGCCCAGGACATCGGCCCCGGCGGGGTCAGATCGGCCCCCACTCGGGGTCAGGGAGTGAGCACCACACGTGTCCGGAATCAAGACAACCGGCCAGAAGCGACTCGTCCTGGTCGCCGGGCGAGCGCACCCGGAACTGTCAGAGGCGATCGCGGAAGAGCTCGGTGTCGACCTCGTCCCGACCGACGCCCGGACCTTCGCCAACGGCGAGCTCTACGCCCGCTTCGACGAGTCGGTGCGCGGGTGCGACGCCTTCGTCATCCAGTCGCACACCGCCCCGATCAACGAGTGGCTCATGGAGCAGCTCATCATGGTCGACGCGCTGAAGCGTGCCTCGGCCAAGCGCATCACCGTCGTCGCGCCGTTCTACCCGTACGCCCGCCAGGACAAGAAAGGCCGCGGGCGCGAGCCGATCTCGGCCCGCCTCGTCGCCGACCTGTTCAAGGCCGCGGGCGCGCACCGCATCATGAGCGTCGACCTGCACGCGCCGCAGATCCAGGGCTTCTTCGACGGACCGGTCGACCACCTGTTCGCCATGCCCGTCCTGCTCGAGCGCTTCAAGGAGATGCTCGACCCGGAGACCCTGACCGTCGTCTCGCCCGACATGGGGCGTGTCCGTGTCGCCGACATCTGGTCCGAGAAGCTCGGCGCCCCGCTGGCGATCATCCACAAGCGTCGCGACCCGCTCGTGCCGAACCAGGTCTCCGTGCACGAGATCGTCGGTGACGTCTCCGGCCGCTGGTGCCTGCTCGTCGACGACCTGATCGACACCGGACGCACCATCGCCAAGGCGGCCGAAGCCCTCAAGGCCAGCGGCGCCAAGGGCGTCGTCGTCGCCGCCACCCATGCCGTGTTCTCGGACCCGGCGACCGAGCTGCTGCAGAGCGAGTTCATCGACCGCGTCGTCGTCACCGACACGCTGCCGCTGCCGCCCGAGAAGCGCTGGGACAAGCTCGAGGTGCTGCCGATCGCCCCGCTCATCGCCCGCGCCATCCACGAGGTGTTCGACGACGGCTCCGTGACGTCGATGTTCGACGGCGCCGCCTGATCGGTCGGCGCTGACGGTGGCACCGACCGCGCGAGACGCCCTCGCCGCCCGGCTCCGGGCCGGCGGGAGCGTGTTCGCCGAGGACGAGGCGGACCTGCTCCTCGCAGCCGGCGACGGTGACGCCGTCCGGTTGCGCGGCCTGGTGCAGCGGCGGCTCGCGGGTGAGCCGCTCGAGTACGTCCTCGGTTGGGCGGCCTTCGACGGACACCGGGTCCGCGTGACCCCGGGGGTCTTCGTGCCCCGAGCCCGTACACGCGTCGTCGTGACCGAAGCCGCCCGACGTCTCCGGCGGTACGACCGTGTCGTCGACCTGTGCTGCGGAGCGGGGGCCGTCGCGATGGCGCTGCTCGAACGGGTGGGCGCGCTCGACCTCGTCGCGGCCGACATCGACCCCGACGCCACCGAGGTGGCGGCGGAGAACCTGGGCGACCGGGGCATCGTGGTCACCGGCGACCTGTTCGCGCCCCTGCCCACACGCTTCCGCGGTGTCGTGGACGTCCTCGCCGTGAACGCCCCCTACGTGCCCACCGACGCCATCGCGACGATGCCGCCCGAGGCCCGGGAGCACGAGCGCCGGGTCGCGCTCGACGGCGGTGTCGACGGACTCGACCTCCACCGGCGGATCGCTGCCGGCGCTGCCGAGTGGGTGCGGCCCGGCGGGTCGGTGGTCATCGAGGTGTCGGGTGAGCAGGCGCCGGTCTCCGCGGACCTGTTCCGCGCGACCGGGTTCGCCGTGGAGCTCGCACGGGACGACGAGGTCGACGGGACCTGCGTCGTCGCGACCCTGCCCGCCTGAGCGCAGGCCGCCGTGTCGCTCCCACCCCGAGGTCGTGGCCGTCGCGACTGCCACGGCCGTCGTGACGGCGGCGACGAGGTTCGCGTCAGGACGCCGTGACGGTGACGCCGTGCCACCCGGTCGCACCGTTCGGTGCCGGCGGCCGCTGCACGCTCGTCTGCACCTCGCCGTCCGAGCTGACAGCCCGGACCTGCACGTCGTGCCGCCCCTCCGTCGCCGTCCAGCGGTAGACCCACTGCCGCCACGTGTCGGCGGAGACCGAGTCCGCCAGCTCGGCGTCCTGCCAGTCCGCGTCACCCACCTTGACCTGCACGGCCTTCACCCCGGTGTGCGGCTGCCAGGCGACACCCGCGATCGGGACCCGGTCGCCGACGGACACCGACGCGCCGTCGGCCGGGGTGTCGATGCGGGACTCGAGCTTGACCGGACCGCGTTCGGACCAGCCTCGCGGCGTCCAGTACCCCTGCGCTCGGGAGAACCGCGTCACCTCGAGTTCGGTCACCCACTTCGTCGCGGACACGTAGCCGAACAGTCCGGGGACGACCAGCCGTGCGGGGAAGCCGTGCTCGGCGGGCAGCGGGTCGCCGTTCATGCCGACCGCCAGGAGCGCGTCCGTCCCCTCGTCCTGCAGGACGTCGAGCGGGGTGCCGGCCGTGAAGCCGTCGACGCTGCGGGACAGCACCATGTCCGCCCCGGCGCGGGGCCGAGCGCGTGCCAGGAGCGAGCGGATCGGGTAGCCGAGCCACAGCGCGTTGCCGATGAGGTCCCCGCCGACCTCGTTCGACACGCAGCTCAGCGTCGCCATGTGCTCCTCGAGGGGGAGCGCGAGCAGCTCGTCCCAGGTGAGTTCGATGTCCTCCTCGACCTCACCCGTGATCCTGAGCGACCAGTCGGCGGGGTCGACGGCGGGGACGCGGAGCGCGGTGTCGATGCGGTAGAAGTCGGCGTTCGGCGTGACGTACGGGGTGATCCCCTCGACGTCGAGAGCAGCACCGCTCGGGACGGGAGCGGCAGCCGTCGCGGGCTCCGGCAGGCGCACGGCCCGGCGGACCGCGGCTGCTGCCTGCAGGGAGGCCGACCCGATCCGGGAGGCCCCTCCCACCACCGCCGCGACCGCTGCGGTCGTCACCGTCCACGCGATGAAGGACCGCCGTCCGACCGCCCCGGCCCGGTCGGGATCGGCGGTGGGGACGGCACGCGCGTCCTCCCACCGGTGCAGGCGCTGCAGCAGGAGGCGCAGCACCACCACGGCGGCAGCGACACCGGCGACCGTGGGAGCGCCGTCGAGGGTGCCGCTCCCGGCACGGGTCGTGACCGCGAGGAGCGCGAGGACACCGCCGGCGGCGAAGACGAGCGCTCCGTACGGCGGGTGGCGGCGTTCGAGTACGCCCGCGCCGGCCGTGACCGCCACCAGGACGACGGTCATGAGGACGAACAGTGCGACCTTGTCGCCGGTGCCGAACAGCGAAACCATCAGGTCCTTCGCCGCCCGGGGAGCGAGGTCGATGACGGCTGAACCGACCGCGACCAGGGGGCTGCCCGCGCCACCGAGGACCAGTGCGCCGAGCTCGGCCACGGCGAGGAAAGCGAGCATCGCGATGACGCCGACGAGCGCTGCGGCCCACCTGCGGTGCGGGAGGAGGCGCGGGTCTGGCTCGGTCACGTTCGGATCGTAGGTCAGTGGTGCTGGGAACCAGGCGTCGGACGGGGTCCCGCCAGACCGTTCATCCGGGAGCGAGGTGCATCGTGCTGGTGCCGTGACAGGATCGCAGGGTGCCGATGCGACCCGACCGTGTGCCCGGCCCTGGTCGCGCCCGGGGCTGGCACGGCTGGACCTCCGCGGGTCGACTCCTCGCGCTGCGGTGGGCGGTCGTCGCGGTCTGGGCTGCGCTCCTCACCGTCCGCGTCGTCGTCGTCACGGTCGACCCGGACGCGGACCTGCGTGCGTTCGGTGTCGCCGAGGCGATCGCCGTCACCGTCGGCGTGGCGGTCGTCGTCATCGCTGTCGTCCGGGCCCGCAGCGTCGGCCGTCGTCGTGAGGACGACGTCCTCGCCCTCGCGGTACGACGCATCGACCCCACTGTCTGGTCGGTGCCCGCGAGCCCGACCCAGGAACTTCGTGGGACGATCGAGGCCGTCCGGCCCGAGGTGCCCCTGTCCGACCGCGTGACGTGGGCGTTCGGCGCGACGGAGGCCTCGATGTGGGAACTCGACGAGCGCCGGGCGACGCGGTTGCTCGTCATCCGCTGGAGCCGGGTCATGCACGTCGGGGTCGAGGAGGTCCTCGTGCCGGGCGCCGGTCGACGCACTGC
The DNA here is from genome assembly GCF_003234525.1 of Curtobacterium sp. MCBD17_021. Lineage (NCBI taxonomy): Bacteria > Bacillati > Actinomycetota > Actinomycetes > Micrococcales > Microbacteriaceae > Curtobacterium > Curtobacterium sp. MCBD17_021. The sequence goes on from NZ_QKTS01000011.1 coordinate 68,807, forward strand.
TCCTGCCCTTGCGCTCCACTACGTCCGGGCCGACGACACCACCGCCGTCGCGACGTTCTTCGTCCGCGCGGCACCGGGGTCCGACCGGTTGCTCGGTCCGGGCGACCGTCTCGACGGGCTGCTCGCCCGGCTCGCCCGGGAACGCATCGTCGCCTGAGGTCGATGCCCGGGGCAGCGGGCCCCGTCAGCGACGGAGCCCGCTGTTCCGGCGGACCCGAGCAGTCCCGGGCCCAGCGCACCCGTCCGCTCAGTGGGTGGACGGCTCCTGTTCGACCTCACGACGGTCGTCCTCGGACCACAGGGTGTGGAACGTGCCGTCCTTGTCGATGCGCTGGTAGGTGTGCGCCCCGAAGAAGTCACGCTGTCCCTGGATGAGCGCAGCGGGCAGTCGCTCGGACGCGAGCGAGTCGAAGTACGACAGCGCGGACGAGAAACCGGGTGCCGGGATCCCCGACGCGGCCGCGATCCCGACGATGCGACGCCAGGCTGCTTCACCCTCGGCGACGGCGTTCGCGAAGTACGGGTCGACCAGCAGCGACTCGAGCTCGGGGTTCTCGTCGTACGCCTCGACGATGCGGTTGAGGAACTGCGCGCGGATGATGCAGCCGCCGCGCCAGATCTTCGCCATGTCGCCGAGGGCGATGTCCCAGCCGTACTCCTTCGCCCCCGCGATGATGAGGTCGAAGCCCTGCGCGTACGCGACGACCTTCGACGCGTAGAGCGCCGCTCGGACGTCGTCGGCGAAGGTGTCGGGCACTTCGACGATCGACGGACGGTTCTGCACCGACTTCTGGACCGCGGCGCGCTGCGACGACCTCGATGACACCGCGCGGGCGAACACCGCCTCGCCGATGCCGGAGACGGGGATGCCGAGGCCGACCGCGTTCTGCACGGTCCAGACGCCGGTGCCCTTCGAGCCGGCGGCGTCGCGGATGACGTCGACGAGCGGCTTGCCGGTGTCGGCGTCCTGCTGCTTGAGGACCTCACCGGTGATCTCGATCAGGTAGGACTCGAGGTCGCCCTTGTTCCACTCGTCGAACACGTCGACGAGCTGGTCGACGCTGTACCCGCCGACGCGGCGGAGCAGGTCGTAGGACTCCGCGATGAGCTGCATGTCGGCGTACTCGATGCCGTTGTGCACCATCTTCACGAAGTGCCCGGCACCGTCGGTCCCGACGTGCGTCACACAGGGCTCACCCTCGGCGACGGCCGCGATCGACTTCAGGATCGGCCCGAGCGTCTCCCAGGCCTCGTCCGATCCGCCCGGCATGATCGACGGCCCGTGCAGCGCGCCCTCTTCGCCGCCCGAGATGCCGGTGCCGACGAAGTTGAGGCCCTTCTCACGCAGGTCGTGCTCGCGGCGGATGGTGTCGTGGAAGTTCGCGTTGCCGCCGTCGACGATGATGTCGCCCGGCTCGAACCGTTCGGCGAGCTGCGAGACCACCGCGTCGGTGCCCTTGCCGGCCTGGACCATGATGATCGCGGTCCGCGGCTTCGACAGCGAGGCGACGAAACCGTCGATGTCCTCGGACGCGATGAAGCCCATGTCGCCGTGCTCGTTCATGAGCTCTTCGGTGCGGGCGTAGGTGCGGTTGTAGACCGCGACGGTGTTGCCCTCTCGTGACGCGAGGTTCCGCGCCAGGTTCGAGCCCATCACTGCGAGGCCGATGACCCCGATGTTCGCCTGTTCCTTGTTGTCTGCCACGTCGACTCCTTCGTGTCCTGACGGCCACGGCCAATCTATGCAGCCCCCGATGTGCTCATCCAGGTCTTCCGCATCCTGGGTACGGCGGTCCTCCTGGTTCGTACTGTGGGTGCATGGCCGATGCGACCGTCCTCCCGCCCGTGCTCGTGATGGGGGTCTCCGGCTCCGGCAAGTCCACCGTCGGCGAAGCCCTGACGCAGGCGCTCGTCGCCCGCGGGGAAGCCGCGGAGTTCGTCGACGCCGACGCGCTCCACCCGCAGTCCAACGTCGACAAGATGCGCGACGGCGTCCCCCTCACGGACGAGGACCGGCGGCCGTGGCTCGACGCGTGCTCGTCCCGGATCGCCGACGTCCAGGCCTCCGGCTCTCGTTGCGTGATGGCGAACTCGGCCCTCAAGCGCGTCTACCGCGACCGCCTCCGCGAGGACGCGCCGGGTCTCTTCATCGCCTTCCTCGACGGCTCACGTGACCTCATCGCGGAGCGACAGCGCCACCGACACCACGAGTACATGCCGAACTCGCTGCTCGACTCGCAGTTCGCGACGCTCGAGCGCCCGGAGTCGGACGAGGCCTCGGCCGCCGTCCCGATCCGCGGGTCCGTCGACGAGACGGTCGCCGCGATCCTCGCGGTCCTGCCCTGAGCGTCCCGTGCTGGACGGTCTGACCGTCGTGTCTACTTCCGGCTGAGTTCCGATCGGCGGGCGCGGTACTCCTCGGCGTCGATCTCGCCGCGCGCGAACCGGTCGGCGAGCACCGACCGCGCGTCGGCGAGCGCCCGTCCGGCACCACGGCGTAGGACTCCGAAGACGAGCGCTCCGACGACGAGCAGGAGCAGGAGCACGGGGAACACGGGGAAGCCGTGCGACGGTGCTCCGCCGTGCCAGTACGGAGCGGTGGCAGCGAGTGTGGTGAGCATGGGACCCTCCGAGGTCGGTGTTCGTGCCGCGGTCGCGACACGACAAGGCTGCCGCCCGGGAGGCCCGACGCGCGTCCGCCGGGCGAGCCCACTCCCGCCTGCTCCCGCCGGTGTACCCTCGCCCGTCCCTCCACAGGCGACTACTCCCTCGGGCGTAGTCCACAGGCGCTCCCGGTGCGCGATGTCCCGGGGGAGGGCCGACCGTAGGCTCGCTGCATGACCACCGACACCCGCTCCGACGACCGCCCCGTGGGCGGACGCCGGTTCGCCCGCGTGGGGCGGGTGCTGCCGGTCGCGCTCGTGCAGCTCGTCGGGACGGTCGTCGCCACCCGGTTGGCCACCGGGGTCGGACCCGGTGGTGTCGACGGCGGACCACCGTGGACGCAACGCCTGGGGGACGGCGTCGAACCGGTGTTCCTCGGGCCCCTGGCATGGGTGCTGCTCGTGAGCGGGATCGTCGTCCTGCCCTTCCGCTGGCGATGGCCGGTCGTGGTCCTGGCCCTGACCCTCGGTACCACGATCGGCTACGCCCTGGTCGTCAGCCCGCGGGGTCCGTTCGTCGCGGCGCTGACGATGGCGCTCGCCAACGCCTGGTTCCGCGGACACCGCGTCCCGGTCTACGTCGCCGCCGCGGTCGCCCAGGTCGTCCTGCCCTCGGCGGACACCCTGACCGGGCGCGCGCCCTTCCCGACCGTCACCACGACGACGCTCTGCCTGGCGTGGCTGACGGTCACGATCGCCGTCACCGAGCTCGTCCGGGTGCGGCTCGTCCGCGCCGCTGACGCCCGTCGTGCCCGGCTCGCGGCGGAGCAGCAGCGGGCCGGTGCCGAACGGGTCCGCATCGCTCGGGAACTCCACGACTCGGTCGCCCACAGCATGTCGCTCATCAACCTGCAGGCGGGGGTGGCCCTGCACCTCGGCGCGGAACTCCCGGAACAGACGCGGGAGTCGCTGCTGAGCATCCGAGACTCCAGCAAGCAGGCGCTGGTCGAACTCCGGACGATCCTCGGCGTGCTCCGTGCTGTCGACGCGCCGTCGGGCACCTCCGACCGCGCGCCGGTCGCCGGCCTCGACCGTGTCCCCGACCTGGTCGACCGAGCCCGCGCGGCCGGAGTGGACGTGACGCTGCACCTCGACGGCCCGCTGGACGGCGTCGCCGGTGTCGTCTCGCGCAACGCGTTCCGCATCGTGCAGGAGTCGGTCACGAACGTCATGAAGCACGCCGCTGACCACCGCGCCACGGTCGTCGTCGGCGTGGGTGCCGAGATCGTCGACATCACGGTGACCGACGTCCCGAGGGTCTCGACCGTCACCGGTGCTCCCCGAGCAGCGGAGGCGCACCGAGGGCACCGTGCCTCGTCCCGTCCCGCGCGCGTGGTCGGCCCGGACACCGAGGCCGCGCGGTCGACCCGCAGCAGCGGCAGCAGTCGGGGCAACGGCCTCGTCGGGATGCACGAGCGGGCCGCGGCCGCCGGTGGCACCCTCGCGGTCGGACCGACGCCCGACGGCGGGTGGTCGGTCAGGGCTCGCCTGCCGATCGGCGAACCCGCACGCCCCACGATCGGAGAGCAGGAGACGGACGGATGAGCATGCCCGCGACCACCACCACGCCCGACCCGATCCGGGTGGTGTTGGTGGACGACCAGGGACTCATCCGGGCCGGACTCCGCGCGCTCATCTCGGCCGAGCCCGGGATGCAGGTCGTCGGTGAGGCGTCCGACGGTGACGCGGCCGTCGCAGTCGCCGCACGGGAGCTGCCCGACGTCGTGCTCATGGACATCCGCATGCCGGGGACCGACGGCCTCGTCGCGACGAGGCGGATCTCCGAGGACCCCGCGCTCGCCGCGGTGCACGTCGTGGTGCTCACGACCTTCGAGGAGGACGACACCGTCTTCGAGGCGATCCGTGGTGGGGCTGCCGGGTTCCTCGTGAAGGACACCGAGCCCGGCGAACTCCTCCGGGCGATCCGCACCGTGGTCGCGGGGGAGTCGTTGCTGTCGCCCGGACCGACCCGTTCCCTCGTCGAGGCGTACGCCGCGCACGCGAAGCCGGCGGCGCTCGCCCCTGAGCTCGGCGCCCTGACGGACCGCGAACGACAGGTCATGCGCCTGGTGGCGAGCGGGTTGACGAACGCCGAGATCGCCGAGCGCCTGTTCGTCAGCCCGGCCACCACGAAGACCCATGTGTCCCGGGCGATGATCAAGCTCGGCGCTCGCGACCGCGCCCAACTCGTGGTCTTCGCCTACGAGACCGGCCTCGTCACTCCCGGATGGACCGGATGACCGGAGACACCAGTTCGATACCATCATCGTCGCGATCGCAGAGGGACGGCTCGACGACGTCCCGAGCATCGTCGGACACCTGACACCCGCCGTGCGTCGGGGTTGAGCGCGCCTCGAGCCGGCTGCTGACGATGGACACACGGCCGCCGCCGGTGCAGGCTCGACAGGTGGACGTCGGACGCTCCCGCACCGCCGCGGAGGAGCGCCGTGCCCACCTCGAGGAGGAGCAACGCCGTGACCGATCCCGCGAACCCGACCCCCGGTGCGACCGACGCCCGCTCTGCGGGCGGAGGCACAGCCTCCAGGCCGGACACCTGGGCGAGCACGGACCGCGGACAGCTCGTCGACCGTGCCGAGGTCATCGTCACCAGCCCGGACCGGAACTTCGTCACGTTCAAGCTGACGACCGCCGACGGCGTCACGGGCCTCGGCGACGCGACCCTGAACGGTCGCGAACTCGCCGTCGCCGCCTACCTGTCGGAGCACGTCGTGCCGCTGCTCGTCGGCCGCGACGCCAGCCGCATCGAGGACGCCTGGCAGTTCCTCTACCGCTCGTCCTACTGGCGCCGAGGACCGGTCACCATGGCCGCGATCGCCGCCGTCGACATGGCGCTCTGGGACATCAAGGCGAAGGCGGCCGGCATGCCGCTGTACCAGTTGCTCGGTGGTGCCTCGCGGACCGGGCTCATGGCCTACGGCCACGCCTCCGGCAAGGAGCTGCCGGAGTTGTTCGACTCCATCCGCGCCCACCAGGCCGAGGGGTACCGGTCGATCCGCGTCCAGACCGGCGTCCCCGGGCTCGAGAGCATCTACGGGATCGCGTCGAACCGCACCACCGAAGGCAACGCGGGTGTCCGGTACGACTTCGAGCCCGCACAGCGCGGTGCGTTCCCGGCGATGGAGGACTGGGACACCCGCGCCTACCTCCGGCACCTGCCGACGGTGTTCGAAGCCGTCCGGAACGAGTTCGGGCCGGAGCTGCCCCTCCTGCACGACGGACACCACCGGATGACCCCGATCCAGGCCGCCAAGCTCGGCAAGTCCCTCGAGCCGTACGACCTGTTCTGGCTCGAGGACTGCACCCCCGCCGAGAACCAGGAAGCGCTCCGACTCGTCCGGCGGCACACCACGACACCGCTCGCCATCGGTGAGGTCTTCAACACGATCTGGGACTTCAAGGACCTCATCCGCGACCAGCTCATCGACTACGTCCGCGGCGCCGTCACCCACATGGGCGGCGTGACCCCGCTACGGAAGACGATGGACTACGCCGCGATGTACCAGGTGAAGTCCGGGTTCCACGGGCCGACCGACATCTCGCCGGTGGGGATGGCGGCCCAGATGCACCTCGGCCTCGCCATCCACAACTTCGGGATCCAGGAGTACATGCAGCACGGTCCGAGGACGAACCAGGTGTTCCAGCAGACGGCCACGTTCACCGACGGGTACCTGCACCCCGGTGACGAGCCGGGCATCGGGGTCTCGCTCGACGTCGACGAGGCCGGGAAGTACCCGTACGAGCAGGCGTACCTGCCGTTCAACCGCCTGGCGGACGGCACCGTGCACGACTGGTGAGCTGTTCTCGGACGCCGCACCGTGCCCGACGGGCAGAGTGGTGATGTGGACCCCGCAGCGCTCGCCGACGTCGCCCGCAATCTGTTGCGCGCCGCTCCGGGCGACTTCGTGGCCGCGCGGACGGCACGGCAACGAGCGGCCCGGAAGGACGACCGGGAGCTCGCGGCCGCGATCGGGAAACTGAAGAAGCCCGCGCCGGCCGCATGGATCGTCGACCTGCTCGCCTCCGAGGACGCCCTCGACGACGCCGTCGACCTCGGTCCCGCCCTCCGGCAGGCGCAGGCCTCCGCGGACCCGCAGCAGATCGCGACACTCCGGAAGCAGCGGTCACAGGTCGTGGCGGCGCTCGCCGACACCGGCGCCGACCGGGCAGCCGCAGCCGGGCACCCGCCGACACCGGCCGTGCTCGAGCAGGTCCGCGCGACCATCGAGGCCGGCATGGCCGACCCGCACGCCGGCGCCGCGATCCGATCGGGCCTCCTCCTGCGGCCCCTCGAGAGCGTCGGGTTCGAGGACGTCGACCTGACCGACGCGCTCGCCGTCCCGGACGCCGTCCCGGACGCGTGGTCCGGCAGCGACGCGCCTCCCATCCCGATCACGGCCGGGAGGCGCGGTGCACGCCGCCCCGCGGGGCGCGGTCGCGCAGACGACGAGCGGGCAGTGCCTGACGAGCCGGATGCTCCTGACGAGCCGAATGCTCCGGCCGAACCGGACGCTCCTGGTGAACCGGATGGTCCTGCCGAGCCCGACGCGCCGGCCCACGACGACGACCAGCGCGACCCCGTAGCCGAGCGCCGTGCCGCGCGCGAGGCCGAGGCGGCAGCGCGACGTGCCTCCCGGCAGGCCGATGCCGCTCTCGACCAGGCGGAGTCCGCTCTCGAGGACGTCGAGGACCGACGCGCCGACCTCGACCGTCGCCGTCGCGACCTCGAGCGACAGCTCGCCGCCCTCGACCAGGAGCGGGCCGACCTCGACGCGGAGGCCGAACGGCTCGGGCAGGAGCGTGACGACGCCGAGGCCGCGAGCGACCGCGCCCGTGAAGCCCTCGTCGCCGCCCGTCGCCGCCGTCGCGACGGCTCCTGACCCGACCGCTCATCCACTCGGATGAAAGCGGCCACCGTCGCTCGCTCCCGGCGTGACCCCCGCCCTACGCTCGGCGGCATGCTCCTCTTCCTCCGCCGGTGGCTCCGGCACCTCGTGGCCCCGGTGGCCGGCGCGGTGTACCTCGCACTGTGGATCGTCGCCGAGGCCGGTCGCGGCGACCTCACCGGACACGTCCTCGTCGTGTCCGCCTTCGCCGTCGCGATCGGCCTCGCGAACTGGATGCCGTCGACGAGTCTCGGTCTGGTCGTCGTCGTCCCCGTCCTGCAGGCGCTCCGGCTGCTCGACCGTCCCCGCGACACGACCTGGCCGGAGTACCTCGTCATCGCGATCGTGGTCGGCATCATCGGTGCCGGGCGCTCCGGTGTGCTCCGCTGGCTCGCGATCCCGGCCCTGGGTGTCGCCAGCGCCGCTGCTGCCTGGGCGATGGTCGTCCCCAGCGTCGCCGACCAGGACGTCTGGGCCTCGTGGACCGGCTCGATGTCCGGCACCCGGTCCGACCTCGCCTTCCTGGCCCTCGCCATCGCCGGTGCGAGCGGCATCGCCTGGGCCATCGGTGTGGCGATCGGGGCGACCTGGCGGGTCGGGCTCGCGCGGGTCCGCGTCGTCGAGGCGGAGCAGGAGACGGAGGCTGCCAGTGCCGAGCTCCGCGCCGAGCAGGAGCGCGCCCGCATCGCGCGGGACGTGCACGACTCGCTGGCGCACTCCCTCGCCGTGGTCGTCTCGCAGGCGCAGGGCGCCGCGGCGCTCACGGTCCGGGACGGACCAGCCGCCACGGCGCTGCAGGACATCGCCGAGGTGAGCCGGACCGCCCTCGGGGACGTCCGCGCCCTCGTCGAACGGATCCAGGGCACCGGCCAGGAGGCCCGACACGGCCTGGCAGAGGTCCCGCACCTGGTCGAGGACATGCGGGAGCTCGGCATGCAGGCCGTGTTCGAGCAGCACGGCGACCCGCGGCCGATCGGAGCCGAGGCCGGGGGAGCGGTGCACCGGATCGTGCAGGAGAGCCTGACGAACGTGCTGAAACACCAGGGCCGGACGGCGTCCGCGCGTGTGGTGCTCGACTGGCGCGGGCCGGGGCTCGGGGTCGTCGTGACCTCCACCGGCAGCAGTCCGCTCGTCGCGCTCGACGGCCCGGGGTCCGGCGTGGCGGGGATGCGGGAGCGCGCACGGTTGGTCGACGGTTGGCTGCGTGCCGGGGTCGGCGACGAGGAGCACGAGTACGTCGTGACCGCGTGGTTGCCGGCGCTCGGCGGATCGTCGGTACCCGGTGGGGCGGACGGGACCGCGGATCTCCCCGCGGTCGCCGGATCGGCCGATGCGACCGGTGCCGGCGGGACGAGCGTCACCGGAGCCTCCCGATGACGGCGATCCGCGTCGCCGTCGTCGATGACCAGCGACTCTTCGCCTCGGGCATGCGGATGCTCGTCGACGCCCAGGACGACATGACGTGCGTCGGGACGGCCGCCGACGGTGCCGAGGCCCTCGTGCTCTGTGCGACCGAGCAACCGGACGTGCTGCTCCTCGACCTCCGGATGCCGGTCCTGAACGGCATCGAGACGATGGCGCGCCTCGCCCGGCAGGGTGACGACCGGCCGCGGGTCGTCGCCCTCACGACGATCCGCCGCGACGACGCGGTCCTCGCCGCGCTGCGTGCCGGAGCGGCGGCGTTCCTGACGAAGGACGCGCTGCCCGAGGTCGTCACGGCCACGATCCGCGACGTGCACGAGGGACGACCGGCGCCGACGGAGGCCGAGGCGCTCGACCTCCTCCGCGCACAGGGCACCCTCGTCGAGTCCGAGCGGCGGGACGAGATCCTCGACGCCTTCACCGCTCGCGAGCGCGAGGTGTTCCTGCTCGTGGCCAAGGGGCTCAGCAACCAGGAGATCGCCGCGTCCGTGTTCCTCAGTGAGGCCACCGTCAAGACGCACGTCCGGTCGGTGCTCACCAAGCTCGGGCTGCGGAACCGGATCCAGGTCGTCATCACCGCACACGAACGCGGCCTCGTCCGCGCCTAGGGGGAACCATGCGCATCACCACCAGGGCCGCGAAGACCGGCACCCTCGTCCTCGTCGTGGCCGGTCTCGGCGGAGCCGTCCTGCACGGCCTGCCGGAGCCCGTCGACCATGCCGTCCGACCGACGACCACGAAGGACGTCGCCGCGTGGACGATGCCCCTCGACGGGTACGTGCTCTCGTCGGGGCCGGCCTCGTAACCGGCGGGTGGCGGCGGCGATCCGGCAGCTCGCACCGGAGGCGCCGGCAGGCGTCCGCTGACGTCCGCGCACGCCTCGGACGGGCCGTCGGCAGCTGCACCTGGGGGGAGCTGCCGCCGGCCCGCTGAGCGTGGAACGGTGCGACACGCCCGGAGGCCCTGCTAGACTCGGTGACTGACTTCGGCGAGGGCCGCGCAAGCGGCCGTGATCGACGCGGTGGGAGACCCGGCCAGACCTGGGAACGTTCCTCACGCGTGCACGCGTTCGAGTTGCAACACCACAGACCCCCGATGCCGGCACTCCGGCGTCGTCCCCGACACCAGGAGGCATCATGGCTGACTACACCAAGCTCGCGGCGGAAGTCCGCACCAAGTTCGGCAAGGGTGCGGCCCGCAAGCTCCGCGCCGCCGACAAGATCCCCGCCGTCGTCTACGGCCACGGCACCGAGCCGCAGCACATCAGCCTGCCGGGCCACGAGACGATGCTCCTCGTCCGTACCGCCAACGCGGTCGTGGACCTCGACATCGAGGGTGCGGCGCAGCTCGCCCTCGTCAAGGACGTCCAGCGTGACCCGGTGCGTCAGATCATCGAGCACATCGACCTCGTGGTCGTCCGTCGTGGCGAGAAGGTCACGGTCGACGTGCCCGTCGTCGTCGAAGGCGAGTCCTTCGCCGGCACCATCCACGTGCAGGACCTGGCGAGTGTCTCGTTGCTCGTCGAGGCGACCGACATCCCCGAGCACGTCGTGGTGAACGTCGAGGGCCTCGAGGACGGGGCGCAGGTCCACGCGTCCGACCTGCAGCTTCCGGCCGGTGCCGAGCTCGAGACCGACGCCGAGTCCCTCGTCGTCGCGATCGTCACCCCGCGTGGCACCGCTGACGACGACGCCGCCGACGAGGCCTCGGCCGAGGCCGGCGCCGAAGCCGGTGCCGAGGGCGGCTCCGAGCCGGTCGACACCGACGCCGACTCCGAGTAACCACACGAAGACATCTGGCCGACGCTGATGGCAGACCGCACGTTCGTCGTGGTCGGGCTCGGGAACCCCGGGCCCGACTACGCGGGCAACCGCCACAACGTCGGCCAGATGGTCCTCGACGAACTGGCAGCCCGGATGGGCGCCACGTTCAAGAAGCACAAGACCCCGAACCAGGTCGCCGAGGGGCGCCTGATGCCGGGAGCCCCGAAGCTCGTCCTCGCGAAGCCCGGGTCGTTCATGAACACCTCCGGCGGCCCCGTCTCGGCCGTCCTGGGCTTCTACAGCGTGCCCCCGTCGGACCTGATCCTGGTGCACGACGAGCTGGACCTGCCGTTCGACTCCGTGAAGCTCAAGGGCAACGGCGGCCACGGCGGGCACAACGGCATCCGTGACGTCATCAAGGCGACGAACACGAACGAGTTCGCCCGGGTGCGGGTCGGCATCGGCCGTCCCCCCGGTCGCCAGGACCCGGCCGACTACGTGCTGCGTGACTTCTCCGCGGCCGAGAAGAAGACGCTCCCGAACCTCCTCGCCGACGCCGCGGACGCGGTCGAGGCGATCGTGACCGACGGTCTCCTCGCCGCCCAGCAGCGCTTCCACGCGCCGGCATGACGACCGCCGTGGTGCTCGCGACGAACCCGTTCGCCATGGGTGCGCTCGTCGTCGTCTCGGTCATGGGCATCACGCTCGTCTGGACGGCCCGCGTCCTCGGTCACCGTGCGGCCGAGCAGGCGCGCGAGAGCCAGGCGACGCCCCCACCGGACGACCTGGAGCCCGGCAGCTCCTGACGCGGAACCGGCCGGGAGGCCCGTCCCGACTCCGCCGTGCGCCTCCTGTTCGCCCGTCGCGCACGCCGCGACCGGTGTCGGGGGCCGCCGGTACCATGGGGTGAGTGACGATCTCGGGCATCATCCCTGCGCTCTCGCGCGCCTCCTCCTTCGATCGTGCGCTCCGTGCCGCTCCTCGTGACGCCGACTTCTCGGTGGTCGACGGCCTCCGCGTGCCGCTGCTCGCCGCCCTGCTGGCCGAGCGCTCGGGTCCCCAGTGCGCCTTCGTCATCACCGCGACCGGGCGCGAGGCCGAAGCGGTCCGTGACGCCCTCAGCTGCACGGTCCCGGATGCCGACGTGCTCGAGTTCCCCGCCTGGGAGACCCTGCCGCACGAGCGCCTCAGCCCGAGCCCCCAGACCGTCGGCACGCGCATCGCCACGCTCCGGGCCCTCCGGCGGTGGCAGGACGCCCCCGTCGACGAGCGTCGGACGACCGTCGTCGTGGCGAGCGTCCGCGCAGCACTGCAGCCGATCGCCGACAACCTCACCGAACTCGCACCGGTCGTGCTGCGGACCGGCTCGCGGGGCAACGACCTCGGCGCCATCGCCGCCCAACTCGTCGACCTCGCCTACGCCCGTGTCGACCTCGTCACCCGCCGCGGTGAGTTCGCCGTCCGCGGCGGAATCCTCGACGTCTTCCCGCCGACCGCCGACCACCCCGTGCGCGTCGACTTCTTCGGCGACGAGATCGAGGGCATCAAGGCGTTCTCGGTGGCCGACCAGCGGTCCACGGACGACGACCTCGACGCGGTGGAGCTCACCGCCTCGCGCGAGCTGCTCCTCAGCGACGACGTCCGACAGCGGGCGCGCGAGATGCTGCACGAGTTCCCGAACCTGTCGCAGATGCTCGCGAAGGTGGCGGAGGGCATCCCGGTCGAGGGCATGGAGTCCCTCGCGCCGGCGCTCGTCCACAAGCTGGTGCCGGTGACGGAGTACCTGCCGGAGGCCGCCACCGTCGCCGTGTTCTCGCCCGAGCGGGTCAGCGGTCGGGCACACAGCCTGGCCGAGACGAACCAGGAGTTCCTGCAGGCGGCGTGGAGCGCGGCGGTGGCGGGTGCACAGGCGCCGATCGACCTCGACGCCGGCAACTTCCTGACGGTCCAGCAGCTCAAGAACACCCGGGGGCAGCGCACGTGGTGGACGGTGTCGCCGTTCGACTCCGGCGCCGACGAACCCCTGACCGACGCCGATGCCGTCGCCGAGGCGGGTGAGTACGTCCGGGTCCCCGGTGAGGCGATCCCGAGCTTCGCCGGCAGTGCGGACGGGGCGGTCGCCCACGTCAAGGCGCTCACCGACGACCAGTGGGCCGTCGTCGTGACGGCGCAGGGCCAGGGCCTCGTCGAACGTGCGGTGCAGGTGCTGGCGGACGCCGGAGTGGCCGCGCGCGCCGAGACGCTGGACGGGCCTCCCGAGCCGGGTGTCGCCATCGTCACGACGGCCAGCGTCGAGCACGGCTTCGCCGTCGCCGACCCGCGCATCGCGCTCCTCAGCGAGGCCGAGTTCTACGGCCGCAGCGTCCAGCAGGGCGCGCGCACCGTGAAGAAGCTCGCGAGCCGGCGCAAGAACGTCGTCGACCCGCTGCAGCTCAAGCCGGGCGACGTGGTCGTGCACGCCACCCACGGCATCGGCAAGTTCGTCGAGCTCGTCAGTCGCGAGGTCAGTTCCGGCGGCCGGAACGCCGTGAAGCAGCAGCGCGAGTACCTGGTGCTCGAGTACGCGCCGTCGAAGCGGAACTACCCAGGCGACAAGCTGTTCGTGCCGACCGACCAGCTCGACCAGCTCTCCCGGTACGTCGGCGGTGAGAACCCGACGCTGTCCAAGATGGGCGGCTCGGACTGGTCGGCGGCGAAGTCGAAGGCGCGCAAGGCCGTCCGGGACATCGCGGTCGACCTCGTCAAGCTCTACTCGGCGCGCATGGCGTCGAAGGGGCACGCGTTCGGCCCGGACACCCCGTGGCAGCGCGAGCTGGAAGAGGCGTTCCCGTTCGCCGAGACCGCCGACCAGCTGACGACCATCGACGAGATCAAGCGCGACATGGAGAGCCCGATCCCGATGGACCGGCTGCTGTCCGGTGACGTCGGCTACGGCAAGACCGAGGTCGCGATCCGCGCCGCGTTCAAGGCCGTGCAGGACGGCAAGCAGGTCGCCGTGCTCGTGCCGACGACCCTGCTCGTCCGCCAGCACATGGAGACGTTCCAGGAGCGGTTCGCCGGGTTCCCGGTGAACCTGCGCGCCCTGAGCCGGTTCCAGACCGAGAAGGAGACGAAGGAGACGCTCGCGGGCCTCGCGGACGGCACCGTCGACATCGTCATCGGCACGCACCGGATCCTGTCGCAGAGCGTGCAGTTCAAGGACGTCGGGCTGGTGATCATCGACGAGGAGCAGCGCTTCGGTGTCGAGCACAAGGACCAGCTCAAGAAGCTCAAGACGAACGTCGACGTGCTGGCGATGTCCGCGACGCCGATCCCGCGTTCGCTCGAGATGGCGGTGACCGGGATCCGTGAGATGTCGACGCTCGCGACCCCGCCGGAGGACCGCCACCCGATCCTGACGTTCGTCGGGCCGCAGTCGGACCTGCAGGTGGCCGCGGCGATCAAGCGCGAGATGCTCCGTGAGGGGCAGGTGTTCTACGTGCACAACCGCGTCAAGGACATCCAGTCGGTCGCAGCGCACCTGGCCGAGGTCGTCCCCGATGCGCGCATCGCCGTCGCGCACGGGCAGATGGGCGAGCAGGCCCTCGAGCAGGTCATGGTCGACTTCTGGGAGCGCCGGTTCGACGTCCTCGTGTCGACGACGATCATCGAGACCGGCCTGGACATCGCGAACGCCAACACGCTCATCATCGACAAGGCGGACAAGTACGGGCTGTCACAGCTGCACCAGCTCCGTGGTCGCGTCGGTCGTGGACGCGAGCGGGGTTACGCGTACTTCCTCTACGACGCCGACAAGCCGCTGTCCGAGACCGCGCAGGACCGCCTCGAGACCATCGCGGCGAACAACGAGCTCGGTGCGGGCATGCAGGTGGCGATGAAGGACCTCGAGATCCGCGGTGCCGGCAACCTGCTCGGCGGTGAGCAGTCCGGGCACATCGCGGGCGTCGGGTTCGACCTGTACCTGCGGATGATCGGCGAGGCGGTGTCGCAGTTCCGCGGTGACGTCGCTGAGGGGCAGACCGAGCTCCGGCTCGAGATCCCCGTCGACGCGCACATCCCGGACGACTACGTGGAGTCCGAGCGGCTCCGACTCGAGGCCTACCAGAAGCTCTCCGCCGCATCGGCCCCGGCCGCGCAGCCCGAGGCGATCGACATGGTCCTCGACGAGCTGACCGACCGGTACGGCACCCCGCCGCAGGCCGTGCTGACGCTCATCGAGGTCTCGCGCCTCCGTCGCATGGCCCAGCAGGTCGGCCTGTCCGACGTCGTCGTGATGGGCTCGAACCTGCGGGTCGCCGGCAAGGAACTCGCCGACTCCGCGCAGGTCCGGCTCAAGCGGATGTTCGCGGGCGCGCGGTGGTTCCCGCAGCAGGACGCCGCGAGCATCCCGGTGCCGAAGCCGCACGGCGAGACGCTGCCGGACGACGCGCTCATCAGCTGGGTGGAGAGCATCCTCACCGCGGTCTACGGTGCGCCCGCCCGTGCGGAGGCGCCGGCCGCCTGACGGTCGTCGTCCGGTGACCACCGGACGGACGGGAGGCCCGCGGCGGATCCGTCCCGGGCCTCCCGTCCGTCTGGTGGTCGCGCTGGTGCGCGGACCGGCGCTACTCGGTGGCTTCGGCCTCGGACAGCTCGCGGCGCTGGCGGTACCGGCGCGCCCGCACGGACACGACGACGGCGGACGCGACCATCGCGATGCCCGACCCGACGAGGACCGCGAGGACGCCCTCGTCGACGATCTCCTCGTTCGCGGCGAACGCCAGCTCGTTCATGAGCAGCGAGACCGTGAACCCGATGCCACCGAGGACGCCCACGGTCACCACCGACCCGAACGAGAGCGTCGACCGACCGGGACCGCGGAAGAGCCGACCGGCGACGACACCGAACAGCGTGATGCCGATGACCTTGCCGACGGGGAGTGCCAGCACGACCGCCCAGAACGTCGGGGAGAGTTCCCCGAGTCCGACGGCGGGGATGACGACGGCCGCCGAGACGAAGGCGAAGACGGGCAGGACGATCGCGTTCGACCACGGCTCCACGTGCTCGTGCAGGGTGCCGCCCGGTCGACGGGGGAGGACCAGCCCGAGGGCCACGCCGGCGATCGTCGCGTGCACCCCGGAGCGGTACACGAGCCACCAGGTGACCAGGCCGATGAGGACCATCGCGACGATGAGGACCGGCTGCGCGGCGCTGCCCGGCCGCAGCCGACGACCGAGCAGCGCGAACACGACGAGCAGGACCGCGGCGCCGCCGAGGGCCGGGAAGTCGGTGCCGTGGGCGAAGACGACGGCGATGATGACGATGGCGATGAGGTCGTCGAGGACGGCGAGGGCGAGCAGGAACACCCGGATCGTCGAGGGCAGCCCCCGCCCGAACATGGCCAGGACCCCGAGCGCGAACGCGATGTCCGTCGCCGTCGGGATCGGCCAGCCGTGTGTGTACGGCGTGCCGGCGGTGACGAGCAGGTAGACGAGCGCCGGGACGAGCACTCCACCGACGGCGGCGATGGCGGGGACGACGGCGGTCTTCGGGTTGGCGAGCTCACCGGCGACCAGCTCGTGCTTCAGTTCGACGGCGACCAGGAGGAAGAAGACCGCGAGCAGGCCGTCGCTGACCCAGTGGGAGATCGACAGGTCGAGGCCGACCGCGCCCCAGGGGGTGTGCCAGTCGAGACCGCGCTCGAGCCCGGGGCCGAGCGCGGTGTTCGCGACGATCAGTCCGAGGACGGCGGCGGAGAGGAGGGCGATCGCGCTGAAGCGAGGCGAACGGATGAAGGAGGGCATGTGGCTCCGAGGGGGAACGGGCACCCGGTGGTCGGGTACGGGGAACGGACCGTCGACCAGACTTCCCGACACACCGACGCCCATCGTAGTGGGGCGACCCTGGTGTCCGATCCACGCGGAGCTGCGGGTGGCAGCATGGCGGCATGACTGTCGTTGCCGAACTCGTCGCCGTCGTGGACCGCCTGCTCGACCCCGAGCACGGATGCGTCTGGAACCGCGAGCAGACCCACGCCAGCCTCGCCCGGTACGCCGTGGAGGAGGCGTACGAACTCGTCGACGCCATCGACGACGGGGACGACGACGAACTCCGGGAGGAACTCGGCGACGTCCTGTACCAGGTGGTGTTGCACGCGGGGATCGCCGCACGCCAGGGGCGGTTCGACCTCGACGACGTCGCCGCGGCGGTCCGCGAGAAGATGCAGCGCCGCCACCCGCACGTCTTCGGCGACGAGGAGGCGCACACGGTCGAGGACGTCATCCGGGTCTGGCGTGCCGCGAAGGCCGCCGAGAAGTCCTCGCGGACGAGCACCTACACGGGGGTGCCGCGGGCGATGCCGCCGCTCGAACGCGCGGTGAAGCTGTTCGAACGGCTCGAAGAGCGTGGCGACCTGCACGCAGCCGTGGCCTCGGTGACGGACGGGGCCGCGCTCGACGTCGTGGGGGCCTCCGCTGCGGGGGACGAGCCGGTCGCTGCCGATGCCGACGGTGTGGCGGACGGCGCGGCCACTCCGACCGCCGCCGGCGGGACCGGTCCTGCGGGAGACGTGGCTGTCGCGGGCACTGCGGGGGCCGGGGACGTCGCTGCGGCCGTGCTCGGCTCGCAGGCCGGGACCCGGGTCGATGCCGCCTGGGGAGCCGGGATGTTGGCCGAGGTCTCGGTGGCGCACGAGCAGGGGATCGATCCCGTCGCGAGTCTCCGCGCCGCCGTGGCGATGCTCGAGGCTTCGGGTCGGGAGCTCGAGCGTGGCGTCGCCGGGACCACCGAGCCCGGGGGCGGCGACGACGTGGAGCGGGCGTCCTCCTAACCCGAAAAAGGAGGACGCCCGCGAGCGGGAGGAGACGCCACCAGGGAGCAACGTCTCGTCAGGGGATCCCGCCCGAACCGCGGAGGCGTCTGCAGCACATCGCCCCCGCTGACGACCGGCATGTGGATCAGGCACGTTCCGGCCGAGGTTCTGGATGCAGCATATCAGCGGACACCGGCGGCTGCAACCCCGGCTCCTGCTCTGCGAAGATTGACGCCATGGCCACGACCGTGACTGCCCCCCGAGGCATGCGAGACCACCTCCCCGCCGACAAGGCCCGGCGAGAGCACGTGCTCGGCGTCATCCGCGGTGTCTACGCGCGCCACGGGTTCGACGAGATCGAGACGCCGGTCGTCGAGGACGCCGCGCGTCTGCACTCCGGGCTCGGGGGCGACAACGAGAAGCTCGCCTTCGCCGTGATGCGCCGCGGCCTCACCACCGACGACCTGCGCGAGGCCGCTGCACCCCTCGACCTCGCCGACCTCGGGCTCCGGTTCGACCTGACCGTGCCGCTCGCCCGGTTCTACGCATCGCACCGTGCCGAACTGCCGAGCGTGTTCCGTGCCGTGCAGATCGCCCCGGTCTGGCGTGCCGAGCGGCCGCAGAAGGGCCGCTACCGCCAGTTCGTGCAGTGCGACATCGACGTCCTCGGGGAGCCCGGGCAGCTCGCCGAGATCGAGCTCATCCGGGCGACCACCGCGGCACTCGACGCGCTCGGCATCGTCGGCACGTCGATCCGCATCAACGACCGCCGCATCCTGCTCGCCCTCCTCGCATCGTGGGGGGTCACCGAGCAGTCGGCAGCCGACCGAGCCCTCATCACGGTCGACAAGCTCGACAAGATCGGGGCCGTCGGTGTCGCGGAGGAGCTCGGCCAGACGCTCGGCCTCGACCCCGGGGCCACGGCCGACACGATCCGGGCGCTCGAGTCCGCCGACTGGGAGAGTGTCCGTGGTGCCGAGTGGCTCGACGCCGAGGCCTTCGCCGACCTCGAGCGGCTCCGGGCGGCGCTGCCCGGTGTCGACCTCCGCTTCGACCCGACGCTCGTCCGCGGCATGGGCTACTACACCGGCACGATCTTCGAGGTCGCGCACCCCGACTTCGGGTACAGCCTGGGCGGTGGCGGACGCTACGACGGCATGATCGGACGCTTCCTGGGGCAGGACGTCCCGGCGGTCGGGTTCTCGCTCGGGTTCGAGCGGCTCGTGGACCTCGTGTCGCTGCCCGGCTCGGCGGAGTCCGACGCGGTCGTGCTGGTCTACGACAAGGACGTCGATCCGGTCCGGCTCGCGGCGTTGAAGGCCGAGGCGCTCGACGCGCACCACCGCGTCCGGCTCGAGAAGCGTACGAAGAACATGAAGAACCTGCTCGCCGGGCTCGCGGAGCAGGGGTTCGGCGCGTTCGCCTCCGTGGGCGCCGACACCGAGACGCTCGAGGGCGTCGAGTTCCGTCCGCTCGCCTGACGGACGCCCGCCGGTCATCCACAGCCCGCCGTCGAGCCCGACCGGCGTCGCTAGGATCGACCACGCAACCACAACAACCCAACGACAGGGAGTACCCCGTGGCAGTGATCGATGCCGTAGGCGCACGCGAAGTCCTCGATTCCCGAGGCAACCCGACGGTCGAGGTCGAGGTCCTCCTCGACGACGGTGTCGTCTCGCGCGCCCTCGTCCCGTCCGGTGCCTCCACCGGCGCCTTCGAAGCGTACGAGCTGCGCGACGGCGACGACTCCCGCTACGGCGGCAAGGGCGTCCTCAAGGCCGTCGAGGCGGTGCTCGACGAGATCGGCCCGGCGCTCGAGGGCTTCGACGCCACAGACCAGCGCCTCGTCGACGCCGCACTCATCGAGCTCGACGGCACCGAGAACAAGTCCCGCCTCGGCGCGAACGCCATCCTCGGCGCCTCGCTCGCCGTGGCCCGCGCCGCGGCCGACTCGGTCGACCTGCCGCTGTTCCGCTACCTCGGCGGCCCGAACGCGCACACGCTGCCCGTCCCGCTCATGAACGTCGTCAACGGTGGCGCGCACGCCGACACCAACGTCGACATCCAGGAGTTCTTCCTGGTGCCCTACGGCGCGGAGTCCTTCTCGGAGGCCCTGCGCTGGGGTGTCGAGACCTACCACGCCCTCAAGGGCGAGCTGAAGAAGCAGGGCCTGGCGACCGGCCTCGGTGACGAGGGCGGCTTCGCACCGGAGCTCGCCTCCAACCGCGCGGCGCTCGACTTCCTCCTCGCGGCGATCGAGAAGGCCGGCTTCACCCCGGGCAAGGACATCGCGCTGGGCCTCGACGTCGCCAGCACCGAGTTCTTCCACGACGGCAAGTACTCCTTCGAGGGCAAGCAGCTCTCGAGCGCAGAGTTCACGCAGTACTTCGTCGACCTGGCCCGCGACTACCCGCTCGCCACGATCGAGGACCCGCTGGCCGAGGACGACTGGGAGGGCTGGACCCACCTGACCGCCGAGCTCGGCTCGAAGCTGCAGATCGTCGGCGACGACCTGTTCGTGACGAACCCGACGCGTCTGCAGCGTGGCATCGACGAGCAGGCCGGCAACTCGATCCTCGTCAAGGTGAACCAGATCGGCACGCTGACCGAGACCCTCGACGCCGTCTCCCTCGCGCACCGTCACGGCATGACCGCGATCCTGTCGCACCGCTCCGGCGAGACCGAGGACACCACGATCGCGGACATCGCGGTCGCGGTCGACGGTGGTCAGATCAAGACCGGCGCCCCGGCCCGCTCGGACCGCGTGGCGAAGTACAACCAGCTCCTCCGCATCGAGGAAGAGCTCGGCGACGCCGCGGTCTACGCCGGCCGCTCGGCGTTCCCGCGCTCGGCATCGCTGTAACCAGCACCCTCGGAACGCCGTCCTCCCTCCGGGGAGGGCGGCGTTCCGTCGTCCCGGCAGGCTGAGACGGCCCTCGGGGAGGTGAGGCGGGCCTCCCGTGCGAGACGCGTCTGCCGGCGCGAGACGCCCTCTCCCGCGCGAGACGCCGCCGAACTCGGCGGCGTCCGGCCCACTCGGCGGCGTCCGGCCCATTGGGCGGCGCCTGGCCCATCCGGCGGCGTCTGGCCCGCTGAGCGGCGTCCGGTCCACTCGGCGGCGTCTCGTCCGCTCAGAGGCGCCCGTTGGACGCGGCAGCGTGTCGGGGCCGGTTCCCAGGCCGGCCGCGTCGCTGAGAGGCTGCGCAACGCGCGCGCGCCGGGGTGCCGAGCCCCGGCGGCCGCGTTATCGTCGTCCCGTGCCCAGCCAGAAGCCCCGCGTCCGCCGCGTCCCCGTGGTGATGCCCGAGGGCGCGACCTCCGGGCAACCGTGGTACCGGTCGCTGCACTTCTCCGGCTTCAGCCTGCTCATGCTGGCGATCATCGTGCTCTTCGTCGTGGTGCTCGCCCCCTCGCTCCGCACGCTCGTGCAGCAGCAGGAGCAGATCACCGGCATGCAGCGCCAGGTCGCGGCTCAGAAGGCCGACGTGGCGCAGAAGAAGCACGACGTCGCACGCTGGGACGACCCGGCCTACATCGAGGCGCAGGCGCGCGACCGACTGCTCTACGTGTACCCGGGCGAGGAGAGCTACCTCGTGATGGGCGGGGACGGCGGGACCTCGGCGACGCCCGCGCCGACCACCGACTCCGGTACTCCGGTCAGCTCGACCGTGCAGACGCCGAAGGTCGACTGGGTGCAGTCGATGCTGTCCTCCGTGCTCGAGTCCGGCCTGTCGGACGACACGAGCGACGAACTCGAGGGCCGCAGCGGCACCACGGACAGCGGCAGCTCGGACAGCGGCGCCACCGACGGCGGCTCGACCTCGAAGTAGGGCCGACGCGCGGAGTCCGGTAGGCTCACGTCCCCGTGACGACCCCTCCGTTCGACCCGCCGACCGCGCACGACGTGCAGGTGGTGAGCGCCCAGCTCGGCCGCCCCGCCCGCGACGTCATCGGCATCGCCGCTCGCTGCGTCTGCGGCAACCCGACGGTCGTGTCCACGAAGCCCCGCCTCGGCAACGGCACCCCGTTCCCGACGCTGTACTACCTGTGCCACCCGGCCGCCACCGCAGCCGTCAGCACCCTCGAGGCCAACCAGGTCATGCCCGAGCTGGCCGCACTGCTCGAGGACCCCGACACCGCTGAGCAGTACCGCCGCGCGCACCAGGCGTACCTCGACGACCGCGAGTCGATCGAGCACGTCGAGGAGATCGCGGGCATCAGCGCTGGTGGCATGCCCACCCGGGTGAAGTGCCTGCACGCGCTCGTCGGTCACGCCCTCGCCGCCGGACCCGGCGTCAACCCCATCGGCGACCTCGCGCTGCAGCGTGCGGACTGGTCGCCCTCCCGGTGTGAGTGCCGGGCCTATGATGATGGTGCAGACGCCGGAGTCGGGGTGGGTGGCGGCGAGTCCTGACCAGCCTCCCAGCAGCTCAACCACCCCAAGGAGATCACCACCCGTGCCCAAGATCCTCGTCGTCGGCGGCGGTTACGCCGGCTTCTACACCGCATGGAAGCTCGAGAAGCACCTTCGCCAGGGCGAAGCCGAGGTCGTCATGGTGGACCCGCTGCCGTACATGACCTACCAGCCGTTCCTCCCCGAGGTCGCCGCCGGCTCGATCGAACCGCGTCACGCCGTGGTCTCGCACCGCCGTCACCTCAAGACGACGCGCGTCGTCACCGCGAAGGTCACCGGGGTCGACCACGCGAACAAGACCGCGACGATCACCCCCGCCGTCGGTGAGCCGTGGCAGGAGTCCTACGACCAGATCGTCATGACGGCCGGTGCCGTCTCGCGCACCTTCCCGATCCCGGGCGTCGCGGACGAGGCCATCGGCCTCAAGACGATCGAAGAGGCCGCCGCGATCCGCGACAAGATCCTCACCAACTTCGCGAAGGCGGCGAACCTGCCCGCGGGCCCCGAGCGGCAGCGTCTGCTCACGGTCGTCGTCGTCGGTGGCGGTTTCGCCGGCATCGAGGTCTTCGCCGAACTCCGCTCCTTCGTCTCGGACCTGCTCAGTAGCTACCCGCAGATCGCCTTCGAGGACACGCACTTCCACCTGGTCGAGGCCATGGGGCGCATCATGCCCGAGGTCTCGCTCGAGACCTCGCACTGGGTCCTCAAGAACCTGGCCGAGCGGGGTGCCACGGTGCACCTCGAGACGCAGCTCGCCTCGGCCGTGGGTGGCGTCTGCCAGCTCAAGGCCAAGGACGAGTCGATCGAGGTCATCGAGTCCGACCTCATCATCTGGACCGCCGGAGTCATGGCGAACCCGATGGTCAAGGGCACCGACTTCCCGCTCGAGCCCCGCGGTCGCATCACGGTGCAGCCCGACCTCCGCATCGTCGACGAGGGCACGGTCATCGCCGACGCCTGGGCCTGCGGTGACGTCGCGGCCGTCCCGGACCTCACCGGTGGTGGCGTCGGCGGCATGTGCGTCCCGAACGCCCAGCACGCGGTCCGCCAGGCCAAGCAGCTGGCGAAGAACCTCGTCGCGACGATCCGCGGCGAAGCCACCGTCGACTACAAGCACGAGAACCTCGGCGCCGTCGCGGGCCTCGGTCTCGGCATCGGTGTCTTCCAGTCCGGCAAGTTCTCGATGAAGGGCTTCCTCGCCTGGGGCGCCCACCGTGGTTACCACGGCCTGGCCATGCCCTCGTGGGAGCGCAAGATCCGCGTCGTCGGCGACTGGGTCGGGAACTTCTTCCTGGGTCGCGACATCGCCTCCCTCGACGACCGTGAGACCCCGCGCGCAGCGTTCGAGGCCTGGGCGTCACGCCCGAAGCCGGCCGTCGAGGCCGCTCCGGCGGCGGAGTCCCCGGCCGAGGGCCAGCCGGCCGGCGCTGCCGGTCCCGCCTACGCGACGCCCGCCGAGGACGTCTCGAAGGCCGCCGAGCCCGTCGGCGCCGGCGAGTCGGCGAAGACCGAGTAAGCACCGCACACACGCGGTCGAGAGGGCGGTCACCCAGTGGGTGGCCGCCCTCCGTGCGTCGGTAGGCTGATCCGGCCCGACCGTCAGCGGTCGTGCGCCCCCGTGGCCCAATCGGTAGAGGCATGCGACTTAAAATCGCCGAGTTGAGGGTTCGAGTCCCTCCGGGGGTACGAAGACCCGAGGGTTCGAGTCCCTCCGGGCGTACTCGTTACGCTGACCAGGTGGTCGGGATCGGGAGTGCGCTGACGAACCTCCGGGATGCGCTGCGGCGCCCCGAGGCCCACGTCGAGGTCATCGACGGTGAGACCGTCCCCGTCGGCATGCTGCTCGGCACGCTCGGCGCCCTGCTCCTCGACGCCGGCAGCTCCGTCACGGACGTCCGCTCGGCGCTCGAGAAGGCCCGCGACTCGGCCGGGGTCGGCGACGGACTCGCCATCGGGGTGCTGCCCGCGCTCGTCATCGTCAGCGAGACCGCGACCGGTGCCGCCACCATCGTCAACGCCGAGGGCATCGAGCTCTCGTTCCGCCAGTCCGCCCGCGCGAACCGTCTCGTGCTCGGCCTGGAGCGCGGCGCGATCGCCCTCGCCGAGATCCCCGCCCGGGTCCGGAGCATCCGGCAGGGGACCCGGCCGCCAGCCCCGTTGCCGTGGGTGCTCGGCAACGCGCTCACGTCGGCCGGGCTCGCCGTGGTGTTCCGCTGCCCGTGGTGGGCGGTCCTCCTCGCGCTCGTCGTCGGAGCGCTCGTCGGGGTGATCGGTCTGCTGCTGCGGCGCTTCCGCGAGGCCGTCGCCGTCGTCCCGTTCCTCGCGGCCTTCTGCTCGACGGCCGTGGTGGGACTCGTGGCCGCCGGCACCGGGTTCGACCACGTCCCGCTCTACGCGGTGTGCGCCCCGGTCGCGGTGTTCGTGCCGGGAGCCCTCATCACGAACGCCCTGCTCGAGCTCACCGCCGCCGACATCGTGACCGGTTCCGCCCGGCTCATGCAGGGCCTCATCATGCTCGGCTTCATGGCCGCGGGGATCGCTGCGGGGAGCGCGGTGACCGGGCTCCGTGTCGATCCGACCTCCGCGGCGCTCGTCGGTGAGGTCGCCGGGATCGGGACCGACCGTGCCGGCTGGGAGGCCGTCCCGGCGCTCTGGGCGTCCTGGGTCGCCGTCGTGGTCCTCGCGACCGGCATCAGCCTGGTGTTCGGCTCCGGCTGGCGGCTCACGGCGGCGTCGGTGGTCGTCATGGTCACCGCCTACGCGCTGGTGTCGTGGCTCACGCCGTTCAGCGGCAGCGTCGTCGCGACCGGCCTCGCCGCTGCGCTGCTGTTCGTGGCGACCCGCGTCCTCGAGCGGATCGTGCCGGTGGTCCCGGCGACGGTGTCGTTCCGCCCGGCGTTCCTGCTGCTCGTGCCCGGCACGGTCGGGCTGGTCGCGGTCGCGACCTTCGACGCAGCGGCCCTCGCGACGCCGCTGGCGACCTTCGTCAGTCTCTGCGTCGGGACGAAGATCGGCGGCCTGCTGCCCGGTCTGTTCGCCCGGTCCGCCCCGACCTCCTGACGGGCCGGCGGGGCCGGATCAGGGAGTCTGCGCGCGCTCCTGGTGCCGGAGCCAGACCCACGCGGCCGCTCCGAGGACGACGAGGACCGCGATGCCCGAAGCCATCGCGGCGACCGGCACGTGTGTCCCGGTCGGGCCGGAGTAGACCGCGGCGGCGAGCCCGACGGCCACCGCCGCGAGGGCCGCGTACCGCGGACGGGAGACGGACGCGAGCGCGGCTCCCGCCGAGCCGCGCAGGGGGAGGAGCGTCACGACGAGCGAGCCGAGGGCGCCGACGCAGAGGGTGCTCGCGAACTCGGACGCGAGCGAGCCGGCGAAGCCCGCACTCGGGGTCACGCTGTGGAGCACCCAGCCGGCGGCCGCGATCACGAGCAGTGTCACCGAACGCCAGGTCGCGCTCCGGGCACAGGCGGCGACGCCGTTGCCGAGCCGCATCGCTGCGGTGTCGACGTCCGTGCGTCCGACCGGGACGAGGAGGACGCCGACGACGAGGGCGGGGGAGAGGTCCGCGACGCGGGTCAGGCCGCTCGCGACGACCGCCGCGAGCACGAGCCAGGGCGAGACGCGGAACGTGACGGCCCGTCGGTCCTCGCCCGCGGCCCACCGAGTGGCGAGCACGACGCCGGCCGTGAGCACGGCGACCCCGGCGACGACGCCGAGGGCGAGGCGGACGTACCGGGCCTCGAGCGCGATGCCGGTGCTCAGCAGTGCGAGCAGTCCCGCGAGGGCGACCCCGATGCCGACGGAGGCCCAGGCCGGCAGGGCGTCGTCGCCGCGGGTGCGCTCGGACCGGGGCCGGTTCCGGCCGGTGAACCGGGAGGCAGGGCCCGGTGCCCGGACGCGGAGGGCCCCGGCGAGGGCCCGGACCGGACCGGCGACGAGCAGGAGGAACGCCACGGCGGCACCGGCGGCGATCGCGAGCGTGCGCCACGAGAACGAGGACTGGATCGTCGGCACCGCGTGGTCGTAGGTCGTGGCGATCGACCAGTCGCCCGCGGGCCCGGACCAGTCCGGCCGCCCGCCGTGTCCACCGTCGGTCCCGCCACCGGGTAGTCCGCCTGCCGACCCCCGGTCGTCACCGCCGTCGGGACCGCTCCCCGCGCCGCGGCCGGCTGCGCCACCGCGGCCGGTCCCGTCCCCGGCACCGGCTCCCGGCGTGGTGCCGGTCGTCGGACCCCGACCGGACGAGGGTGCTCCGGAGGCGTCGCTCGCGCCGGTCGGTCCGCCGGAGCCCGCAGCGGACGGACCGCCCACCCGGACGGTCACCGCGGACGCCGACCGGGAGGTGTTGCCGGCCACGTCCTGCGCACCCGCGCCGACGCGGTGCGACCCGGGCCGCAACACGTCCGCGACCCGGCACGACCAGGAGCCGGCGGTGGTGACCTCGGAGCGGCACACCGCCACGTCGTCGACGTAGGCGGTCACGATGGTGCCCGCCTCGGCGCTGCCGGCGATGCGCAGCGAGCGTGCATCGACCCGCGAGGCAGCGGCCGGCGTGCTGATGCGCGGCGCCGCCGGCGGGGTCCGGTCGATCGTGACGCTCCTCGGTGCGGAGACCGCGCTGCGGAGGTCGGAGCGGTAGCCGTCCGCCGTGCTGGCGGTCTGGGTGGCCGTGACGGTGAAGGTGCCGTCCGCCGGCGCACCGGGGCCGACACCCCACGAGACGTGCCAGGTGCCGGTGGGGCCGACCGTCGCGGTGCGCACCGCGGGGCTCCCGGCGCGGGTCACCGTCACGGTCGCACCGGCCCGCCCGGTGCCGGCGACGGCACCCGTGGTCGGCTGTCGCGTCGCGACGACCGGCGGCACGATGACGTCCGACGGGGCTGCGTCGACGCTCGGGAGGGAGGACGTCGTCGTGTCGAGGACGGTGAAGACCTGGGCCGGACCGGAGTGCACGGTCCCGACGCACGACCACGTCCCGTCGGGTCTGGTGGTCGTCCGGCAGACCGAGGCCGAGGGGACGGCGGGGTCGGCGACGCGGACACCGTGGCCGGGGGTGGCGCGTCCCGAGAAGCGTGCGAGGTCGGTCGTGATGTCACCAGGGTCGGTGATCGTGGGGGCCGTCGGGGCACCGCTCGACGGAGGGGCGACCGGCGTCCGGGTCGGCGAGGGACTCGGGGCGCCCGGCGCCGGCACCGGGTTCGCGAAGGTGGGCGGCTGGGTCGGTGCCGGGCTCGTGCCGGCGCCGGGGAGGGTCGACGTGGCAGCCACCGCGGGGACGGCGTCGAGCGGCAGGAGGACGAGCGGCCCGAGGACGAGTCCGGCGGTCACGACGAGCAGGCGGGCGACGCTGCCGCTCGTGCTCCGGCCGCGTCTGCCGGCACCGCCCGGGGTCGTCCGCGGTCGACGACGGGAGACGTCACCCCTGCCGTCCCGCTGTCCCACGTCGTCCCCTGCCGTGTCCATCCGGTCCATCCCACGTGATCCGGACGCCGGGGTCAACACCCCGCGCGGTGACCGGTTCGGTTCCGCGCTCGATCGACGTCTCCGCCGGACAGCGCCCGCGAACCCGGTGTGCGGCACTCGGGAATCGCCCGTGAACATCGGTCCCCGGCGAAGGCGTCCGGACCTGCTCGGTAAGATCGATCCGGACCGTCCTGGTCCGACCCGACGGACCCGCAGGGGCCCGGCACGACCGCGACCCGACGCGCAAAGGAGTACGCCCGAATGGACACCGGACTCGTCACGACACTCATCGTGATCGGCGTGGTGGTCGTCGTCCTCGTGGTGATCGGGATCTGGCTCTGGGTCAGTCACAAGTCCCTGGTGGCGTTGCAGGGTCGGGTGGACAGCGCGTGGTCGGAGATCGCGGAGCAGCTGCAGCAGCGTGCCGAGCTCATCCCGACCATCGTCAGCACCGTGCAGGGGTACGCCTCGCACGAGAAGTCCGTGTTCGCTGCGGTGACCGACGCCCGCACCGAGACGCTCGCCGCCGGGGACGCCGTCGCGGCCTCCTCCGCGGAGGGACACATGCAGAAGGCGCTCAAGGGCGTCTTCGCCGTCGCGGAGCACTACCCGCAGCTCCAGTCGAGCCAGGCGTTCCTCGAGCTCCAGTCGCAGCTCGTCTCCACCGAGGACAAGATCCAGTCCGCCCGCCGGCACTACAACGGCGGCGTCCGCGAACTCAACACCAAGGTGAAATCGTTCCCCACGTCGACGTTCGCGAAGAGCCGCGGCGTCGGCCCGGCGCCGTTCTTCGAGACCGCCGAACCGGCCGCGATCGCCGAGCCCCCGCGCGTGCAGTTCTGACGGCGATCCGCGGCCGGCCACCCGGACGGCTCAGCGCGGGCGGACGCCCAGCGCTGCGGCCAGTGCCGGTGCCGCCGTGCCGCGGTCGGTGACCTCGATGTCCCCGAGCCCCTGCCATGCCGCGGTCCGACGCAGCAGCGCCGCCAGCCGGCCGACGTCCACCACCGAGCCGGGCTCGTGCCACGCGGTGCGGACGTGGAGCACGCCGCGCTGCCGGTCGCTCTTGAGGTCGACGCGACCCATGAGTGCGTCGTCCTGCAGTACCGGCAGGACGTAGTAGCCGAACACCCGCTTCGGTGCCGGTGTGTAGATCTCGATCCGGTAGTGGAAGCCGAAGAGTCGCTCGGCGCGCGGGCGGAACCACACGACGGGGTCGAACGGGCTGAGCACCGCATCGGCGTCGATCCGTCGGGGCACCCGGGCGTCGACGTGCATCCACGCCGGGTCCCGCCAGCCCTCGACCGTGACCGGGACGAGTTCCCCGGCGTCCTGGAGCTCGATGATCGCCGCGGCGGTGTCGTCCGCACGCAACCGGTGGTGGTCCGCCAGGTCCGCCCGGGTACCGACGCCGACAGCGCGGGCCGACCGGCGCACGAGTTCCCGAACGGCGTCGGCTCGACCCGGCGCGGTCGCGAAGTACCCGGTCGGCAACACCTGGTCCGGCAACGCGTACACCCGCTCGAAGCCCGCGCGGCCCGCACTGACGACGTCACCCCAGCGGAAGAGCTGCTCCAGACCGTGCTTGACGTCGCTCCACCCCCACCAGGGACCGCGTCGGACGTTCGACTCGTGCTCGACCGCGCTCGCCGGCATCGGGCCCTCGGCCGCGAGCATCGTCAGGAGCTCGTCACGGACCCGCGCGGTGCGCTCGACCCCGGCCACCCGGTTCGGTCGTGTCGCATCGCGCTCCCGGTACGCGTCCATCCGCCACCGGAACAGGCGGAGGTCGTCGCGTGGGACGAACGCGGCCTCGTGCGCCCAGTACTCGAGCCACGGGCTGCGCTGCGTGAGGGTCAACCGGTCCAGGGCCCCCTTGTCGTAGGCGCCGAGCCGGGCGAACAGCGGCAGGTAGTGGCTGCGCTCGAAGACGTTGACGGAGTCGATCTGCAGCAGGCCCAGCCGGGCTGCGCCCGCGGACACCGTCCGTGCCGAGACCGGCTCGGGGCGGGCTCGACCGAACCCCTGGGCAGCCAGGGCGACACGGCGGGCCTCGGCGGCGGAGAGCGTGGTCCTGACCATGGGGGAACGCTACCGAGCGCGGCCGACAGCGTTCCGTCGCCGGACACATGCCGCGTCCGGTACTCGCCCGGCACGCCGTGGATACAGTGTGCGCATGGCTTGGGGAAAGAAGACGCATCCCGACCCCGTGGTCGAGGACTCGGTGCCGATCGGCATGCGCATCGCGGGCGCGTTCTCGTGGCGGGTGCTCGTCGTCGCGGGCGTGATCGCGCTCTTCGTCTGGCTGATGACGGTGTTCAGCGACATCCTCATCCCCTTCCTCATCGGCATCGTGATCTCCGCGCTGCTCGTGCCGGTCTCGAACTGGCTGCAACGCCACCACGTGCCGAAGTGGCTGGCCATCGTCCTCAGCCTGCTCGCGGGACTCGCCGCGGTGACGGGCCTGCTCTGGCTCGTCATCGACCAGATCATCGCGTCCTACCCCTCGCTCCGGGACCGCACCGTGTCCCAGTTCGCCAACGTCCGGGAGTTCGTGCTCACCTCCGGGTTCGGGATCTCACAGGCGGACGTGGACACCTGGATCAACGAGGCGACGAAGTGGGTGCAGGACAACACCGGGACGATCCTGTCCGGGGTCGCGAGCGCCGGGTCGAGCGCGACGCACGTGTTCGAGGCGCTCTTCATCATCCTGTTCACCACGATCTTCCTGCTCGTCGACGGCAAGAACGTCTGGCGCTGGACCGTGCGGCTCTTCCCACGCAAGGCCCGGGCCACCGTGGACGGGGCGGGCGTCGCGGGCTGGATCACCCTGACGAGCTTCATCCGCGTGCAGATCTTCGTGGCGTTCGTCGACGCCGTCGGCATCGGACTCGGCGCGTTCATCGTCGGCCTGTTCTTCGGCGGCATGCCGCTCATCATCCCGATCGCCGCGATCGTGTTCCTCGGTGCGTTCATCCCCGTCGTCGGTGCGATCGTCACCGGCTTCCTGGCGGTCTTCGTCGCGCTGATCTTCAACGGTCCGCTCGCGGCGGTCCTGGTGCTCGCGGTCGTCCTGCTCGTCCAGCAGATCGAGGGGCACATCCTGCAGCCGCTCGTGATGGGCAACGCGGTCAAGGTGCACCCGCTCGCGGTCGTGCTCGGCGTGACCGCGGCCTCCGGGCTGGCCGGCATCGCCGGGGCGTTCTTCGCGGTCCCGCTGATCGCGACGCTCAACGCCATGGTGACGACGATCGCCAGCGGCCGGTGGCGCGGGCTCGACTCCGACCACGTGCTCGAGGCCACCCCGAAGCGTGGCCAGCACGGCCGGATCCAGCTCCTCCGACGGCGCCGTCACCAGGTCGGCGACGACGTGCCGGCACCGGGCAGCGATGCCCAGCCCGCGGCGGAGCCCGGTACCGCCAGCACCAACTGAGCGTCACGTGGCACCCGACCGCGCCGTGACCGAGGATGATGGGACCGTGACCGACACGACTGCGCCCCCGATCCCGACGCTCGCCGACATCGAGGCCGCGCGCGAGACGATCGCCGGAGTCGCACGGGTCACCCCGATGGAGACGTCGAAGTTCCTCGAAGGGCTGCTCGGTTCGCCCGTGCACCTCAAGTGCGAGAACCTGCAGCGCACCGGTGCGTACAAGGTGCGCGGCGCCTACAACCGGCTGTCGACGCTGTCCCCGGAGCAGCGGGAGGCCGGGGTCGTCGCCGCCAGCGCCGGCAACCACGCGCAGGGGGTCGCGTTCGCCGCACGCGAGCTCGGCATCCCCGCCACGATCTTCACCCCCGTCGGCGTCGCCCTGCCGAAGCTGCAGGCCACGCGCCGGTACGGGGCCGACGTCGTGCTCCGCGGGCACTCGGTGGAGGAGGCGCTCTCGGCCGCCAAGGACTTCGCCGCCCGGACCGGAGCGGTCTTCATCCCGCCGTTCGACCACCCCGCGGTCATCGCGGGTCAGGGCACGCTCGGCCTCGAGATGCTCGACCAGGTGCCCGACGTCGACACCGTCGTCGTGCCGATCGGTGGTGGCGGCGTCATCTCCGGCATCGCGATCGCCGTGAAGGGGATGGCCGAGCGCCTCGGTCGTGACATCCGGGTGATCGGCGTGCAGGCCGAGAACGCCGCGGCCTACCCGTCGTCGATCGAGGCGGGGGAGCCGGTGACGATCACGACGACGCCGACCATCGCGGACGGGATCGCCGTGGCCCGTCCGGGCGACATGAACTTCCCGATCATCCGCGACCTCGTCGACGACATCGTCACGGTCTCCGACGACGACGTCGCACGGGCACTGCTCGTGCTCCTCGAGCGCGCGAAGCTCGTGGTGGAGGCTGCCGGGGCCGTCGGGGTCGCCGCCATCATGTCCGGCGCGGTGCACGACACCGGGCGGACCGTGGTGCTGCTGAGCGGTGGCAACATCGACCCGCTCATGATGGAGCGGATCATCACACGCGGCCTGGTCGCCGCGTCCCGGTACATCGGCATCCGCATCATGCTGCCGGACCGTCCCGGGCAGCTCGCCCGCGTCTCGCAGATCATCTCGGACGCCGGCGCGAACGTCGTCGAGGTCCTGCACACCCGTCACGGCCAGGGACTCGTCATCAGCGAGGTCGCACTCGACCTGTCGATCGAGGCGCGCGGCCCCGGCCACGCCGACGAGGTGATGGCCCGACTGCAGGAGGCCGGCTTCCGTCCGGAGCAGCTCACGAACTGACCGGTCGCCGCTCGCCGGAGCGTCAGCGGCGTGCACGGATCGGCCGGCGGGGCGTCAGCGACCCGTGAGGAGCAGCGCCGACGGGCGCCACGGGAGTGAGGCTCGTCGGCATGACCCTCACCGCGATCCTCCCGTCGCTCCGGGCGACGATCCCCGACCCGCTCGACGCGGCGGCCTGGCCCGTACACACCGAGCCGACCTGCGATGACGTCCGGGTCAGCGCCGTGTCGATGTCACGTCTCGCCGACGTGGCGGGGACACCGTGCGTGCACACGGCCGAGGAGTCACCGCCCCGCTACCGTCCCCGTGACTGGACACCGCGGGGGATGAGCGTCGCGGTCGCGGCGGTGACGGGCGTGCGCCGGACACCGACCGGGCTCGTGCTCGAACTCGACGCCGTGCTGCCCGACTGCGCGGTGCTGGACGAGGCACGGCTCATCGGACGCCGCTCGACCGCGCCCCGGACGGCGGCCGTGGTCATGGCCCTCCCGGGTGTCGGAGCCGCGACCGAGGCGTACCCCGCCGCCGGAGACGCCGCCGTGCTCGTGGTGCCGGCCGACGTCGCGGTCGGGGACCTCGTGTGCTTCCCGTGCCGCCGAGCGCTCACGCACCGCGAGGTGGCGGCGGTCGTGCCGGTCACCGGAGCGTCCCGGTGACCGTCGTCGGCGCGGTCCGGACCCGGGTCGTCGACGGACCGCACCGCTGGGGTCGGCTCGACGTCCGCCCGGTCGGCCGGACGATGTGGGCGACCCGCACGCTCGTGGTCTACCCGCCGGGCACCGACCGGCGCGAGCGCGCGCTGCTCCGGGCGGCGCATTCGTGGCCCCTCGCCGGACTGGTCCTCACCGGCGTCGTGGCGGTGACGTGGACCGCTGCACCCGCGCTCGGGGCGGTGGTCGGCCTGGTCGGGTACGCGCTGGGGTTCCTCGTGCTGCGGTGGGCGACGCGTCGGGTGCGGCCACTCGTCCGGGCGCTCACCGTGACGACGTTCCACGGCAACGGCCGACCGGAGGTGCACGGTGACGCCCGACTGATGGCCGTGGCCCTCGGCGCGCTGTCGTCCGGAGAGGACGAGCTCCGTGCGGGCAGGACCGACCCCGTGGGGTTCGAGGCGGTCTGGGCCGAGGTCTGGAACGCCCTGCCCGCACGCTGAGCGAGCGCTACGGCTCGTAGCGCTCGACCTTCGTCACCTCGACGGCGATCTCCTTGCCGTTCGGTGCGGTGTACATCGTCTTCTCACCCGCGCGGAGGCCGACGATCGCGGCACCGACGGGGCTCACCGGGCTGTAGACGGTGAGGTCGGAGCCCTCGGCGACGATCTCGCGGTTGCCGACGAGGAAGGTCGAGGGGTCGCCCGCGATGGTGGCGGTGACGACCGTGCCCGGCTCGACGGTGCCGTCGAACTCGGCCTCGGTGACGGTGGCGTGCTTGAGGAGCTCGGTGAGGGAGCGGATGCGGGCCTCGATCTTGCCCTGCTCGTCCTTGGCGGCGTGGTAGCCACCGTTCTCCTTGAGGTCGCCCTCTTCACGCGCGGCCTCGATGCGGCTCGCGATCTCGATGCGGGCCGGGCCGGTGAGCTGCTCGAGCTCGGCGGTGAGACGGTCGAACGCCTCCTGGGTCAGCCAGGTGCCCTGCGTGTCGTTGCTCATGTCGTTTCCCTTCGGCCGGGACGGTCAGGACCGGTCACGGCGTGTGGCGCAAAAGAATCGAGACCGGCCGGCGGCCGGTCTCGAATCGTGATTCCGAGCAGTCTAGGGAACCCAGCACGAGTGGATCAAGCCGGTGACGGCACGCGTCGTGGTGTTCACCGGCGTCGAGATCGAGCGGCTGCGCTGGTCGTCCGCGGGGACCGTCACGACCCGCCAGCCGACGATCGTGTACGCCTTGTCGAGCGCCTGGACCGCGCACTCGACGCTCGTCCCGGGGTCGACCGCCAGCTGGGTGTGCACGACGACCTCGTGGTCCGACACCACCTCGTACCCGACGTCGTCGGTGTCGAGCCCGTGGTCGGTCTGCCCGGGGCCGGCCCAGATCACCCAGACGGCGAACACCACGGCGATCGCGACCGCGATGACGATCCCGAGCAGCTTCCCGCGACGGCGGGTGTCGGCGTTCCGACCGTAGCGGTCGTCGAGCGCTGCGCGGTCGTCGAGGCCTGCGCTGCCGGCTGCTGCTGGCCCTGCTGCTGGGGCGTGGTGCTGATCGGACAGTTCGGGGCTCCCGGGGTGATTATCCTGATCCCAGGGTAGTTCACGCTCGCCGTGCGCCACCCGCGACCCCAGGTCCGTGAGCAGTGGAGGAACGCTGTGCCCCATCGTCTGCTCGCCGTGCACGCCCACCCCGACGACGAGTCGAGCAAGGGCGCGGCCACGGCGGCGAAGTACGTGGCCGACGGCGCGCAGGTCCTCGTCGTCTCGTGCACCGGGGGCGAGGCCGGCGACATCCTCAACGAGCAGCTCCCCGACGCGGCGAAGGCCCGGGCGCACCGGGACATGGCCGGCTTCCGCCGCACCGAGATGGCCGCCGCGCAGGCAGCTCTCGGTATCGACCACGTCTGGCTCGGCTACCACGACTCCGGTCTGCCCGACGCCGAGAAGGGCGAGACGGTCCGACCCGGCACGTTCGCGACGGTCCCGCTGGAGTACAGCACCGCGGCGCTGGTCCGGGTGATCCGCCGCTTCCGCCCGCACGTCCTGGTCACGTACGACGAGAACGGCGGCTACCCGCACCCCGACCACATCCGGACGCACGAGGTCTCGGTCGCTGCGTGGCGCGACGCCGCCGACCCGGACGCGTACCCGGAGGCCGGTCCGGCGTGGTCCGTCTCGAAGCTGTACTACGAGCGCACGATGAACCCACGGCGCTTCTCCGCGTTCTACGACGCACTCCGCGCCCGTGACCCGGAGAGCCCGCTCATCGAGCAGCTCGGGGAGTGGGTGGCCCGGTTCGCGGACCGGCCGGACCTCGCCACGACCCACGTCGACGTGCACGAGTACTTCGACGCCCGGGACGCCGCGCTCCGCGCCCACGCGAGCCAGGTGCCGCCCGACAGCCCGTTCTTCTACTGGCCGAACGACCTGCTCGCCGAGGTCTGGCCGACCGAGGACTACCAGCTCGTCGAGGCCCGTGTGCCCACCGAGCTCCCCGAGTCCGACCTGTTCGCAGGGATCCCATCCGAAGAGGACGCGCACGCGTGAGCACCATCGCCGCGGTACTGGCCGCCACCCCCAGCCCCAGCCCGAGCGGCGTCCCCGACGTCGACGTCACTCCCGGGGTCGCCGGTTTCGTCGCCATCGCGGTCGTCGCGATCGTGACGATCCTGCTCGTGCTGGACATGACCCGCCGCATCCGCCGCACCCGCTACCGCGCCGAGGTGCGGGAGCGCCTCGAGGCCGAGGTGGCTGACGGCCGCTCCGACGGCGCCGCGACCGACGAGCCGACCCGGCGGGCGGCCGAGGACGGCCGCGCCGACGTCGGCGACGACACCGAGCGCGGCTGACGCGACCCACGACGGACGGGAGGCTCCCCAGCAGCTGGTGGGGAGCCTCCCGTCCGTCGTGTGGTGCGGCGACCCGGGCGGGGCTCAGCGGACGGGGTCGAGCGCGATCACGAGGATGCCGGCCCACTGCGCGGCGAAGGCGACGACCGTGAGGGCGTGGAAGACCTCGTGGAAGCCGAAGAACGTCGGCGAGGGGTCCGGGCGCTTGAAGCCGTAGACGGCCGCGCCGAGGATGTACGCCACCCCGCCGGCGAGCACGAGCACGGTCATCGGCACGCTCGCCGCGAAGAGCTGCGGCAGGATGAGGAACGCCGCGCAGCCGAGCGCCAGGTACAACGGCACGTACAGCCACCGCGGCGCACCGATCCAGAAGACGCGGAAGGCGACACCGAGCAGCGCCCCGCTCCACATCACCCAGAGCACCACGACCATGAGCGCGTGCGGCAGCGCACAGACGGCGACGGGCGTGTACGTGCCGGCGATGAGCAGGAAGATGTTCGTGTGGTCGATGCGCTTCAGCACGCGCTTGACGACGGGTCCCCAGGGGAACCGGTGGTAGGTCGCCGAGACGCCGAACATGACCATCGACGTCGTCATGAACACCGCACTCGCCGCCTTCGCCGCCGGGGTGGCCGCGAGCGAGATGAGCACGATCCCCATCGCGACGGCGAACGGGAACGTGCCGGCGTGGATCCAGCCCCGCCAGGCCGGACGGGGCGCGTCGGAGGTGATCGTGGCCGCGGCGGTGGCCTCCTCCGTGAACGGGACGTGGGGGAGTGCTGGCGCGTCCTGGTCTGACTGCATGCCCTCGACGCTACGACCGGATCACGGAAGAGCGGCTGGGAGTCCTCCCGAGGGGTGCTTGCACTACAGTCGACGCGTGACGGGCAAGCTGGGATGGGCGGGGCGTGGGCTCCTCTACCGTGCGTACCAGAACCGCATCCGTCGCCAGATCGAGGGTGCGCAGAAGCCCAAGCACGTGGCGATGATCGTCGACGGGAACCGTCGGTGGGCCCGGCAGCTCGGGCTCGAGACGGCGGCGCACGGCCACCGGGCCGGCGCCGCGAAGATCCCCGAGTTCCTGTCCTGGTGCGAGGACCTCGACATCCAGGTCGTCACGCTCTACCTGCTGTCCGCCGACAACCTGAAGGGTCGTGGCGGCGAGGAGCTCGACCAGCTCGTCGGGATCATCGCCGACCTGGCCGAGCGGCTCTCGCACCACCGCACGTGGCGTGTCCAGCACGTCGGGTCGAACGACGGTCTGCCGTCGGAACTCGTCGCGGCGCTCGAGCGCGCCGAGGAGCGCACGGCTGACCACACCGGGCTGCACATCAACCTGGCGGTCGGGTACGGCGGTCGGCGTGAGATCGCGGACGCCATGCGGAGCATCGTTCGGTCGCACGGCGAGGGCGGCGGCACGCTCGACACCCTGGCCGAGGTGCTCACCCCCGAGCTCATCGGCGACCACCTGTACACGCAGGGCCAGCCGGACCCGGACCTCATGATCCGCACCTCGGGCGAGCAGCGGCTGTCGGACTTCCTGCTCTGGCAGAGCGCCCACAGCGAGTTCTACTTCGTCGAGGCGTTCTACCCGGACCTGCGCGAGGTCGACTTCCTCCGTGCGGTCCGCGACTTCGGCTTGCGGTCGCGGCGGTTCGGAGGCTGAACGAGCCGCGGTCTGAGTCCCTCCACAGGGAACGATCCCCGCTCGAGCCCGCCGGGCGTCGGCCTCCTGCTCCTGGCGTTCCGCGGACTGCATTCGACCGCATGGACGGGTCCCAGTAGGCTCACAGGGTTCTGCCCACTGGAAGGTGCACCCCGTGACCACGATCGACGAGTACGTCGCCGGCTTCGCCGAGGAGCCCGGCTACCTCGACCACGCCGCGTTCGGCCCCGTGCAGACCGCCGTCCTCGAGGAGCAGCGCGTCCTCGGCCACATCCAGGAGCACATGCGCTTCGGGGCGATGGAGACGCTCGACGAGCAGGACGCCCGGGTGCGCGCCGTGGCCGCCCGGCTCGTCCGTCGCCGCGCGGACCAGGTCGTCTCCCAGCCGGCCACGACGCCCGGCCTGCTGCACACCGCGTTCGGCCTGACGGGCGGGGTCCTCGTCGCCGCGGACGAGTACCCGTCGCTGCCACTCGCGCTCGCGAGCGCCGCCTCGGCGACCGGCGGCCGGGTGCAGCCCGTCGTCATCGAGTCGGGTGCCGGCTGGCTCACCCCCGAGCTGATCCGCGAGCGGCTCTCCGACGACGTCACCGCGGTCGCCCTGTCGCTGGTCGACTGGCGGACCGGGTACCTCGCCGACCTCGCCGCGATCCGGGAGGTCATCGGCGACCGCCTGCTCATCGTCGACGCCATCCAGGGCTTCGGCGTCGTCGACGCCCCGTACGAGGTGGCGGACGTCGTCGCCACCGGCGGCCAGAAGTGGCTGCACGCCGGGTGGGGCACCGGCTTCGCGTCGTTCAGCGACCGGGCCCTCGAACGGATCCGACCGGCCCTCTCCGGCCCGCACGGCACCGCCGGCTGGCCCACCGACGTGCCGAGCGTCCGCCCCGGTGCCGCGGCCTTCACCATGTCGCGGATCGACCCCGTCTCCCAGGCCCGCCTCGCCGTGTCCCTCGAACGGCTCACCGCCGTCGGCGTCGGCACCGTGCAGGAGCGCGTCGCCGACCGGGTCGACCGGGTCATCGAGATCGCGGACGAGTTCGGGCTGCCCGTGGAGTCCAGCCGCGACCCCCGGGAGCGCGCCGGCATCGTCGTGCTCCGACCCACGCAGGGCCGACTCACGGCGCTCAGCGCGGCGCTGCACAACCACGGTGTCACCGCGACCGCCCGCCTCGGCGAGGTGCGGGTGTCCGTGTTCGCGTCCACCACCGACGAGACGCTCGGCATGTTCCGCGACGCCTGCGTCTCGTACGCCACGACGGGCTGACGCCGCCCGCTGGCACCGCCGTCCCGCCGATCGGTCACGTCGCCCCGTCAGCCGAGTGGTGTCGCGGCGCTGACGGGAGGCACGTGCCGGTGCCGCCCCGCGCCTCCCGGACGTTCAGCCGGGCGACACACGACCGTAACCGCCGGATCAGGCGTGTCGCTGGTGCCCTGCGCGCCGTCGTCGTAGCTTGGCGACATCGGGCAACGCGCCCGGTCGGAGCGGCCACGGTCGGTGCTCCGGGACCGCTCCAGTGGCCGCGTCGAAGGACATGACCGGGCCGAGCGCGGCCCGGGGATGGAGTGGTCGTGACCTCTCAGAACGTCTCTCGCGGAACGTCGTCCACCTCGCCGCAGCCCACCGCTGCGCGCAGCCGGGCCGCGGACTCGTCCACGCCGGTCGCCCAGCGCACGTACGTGCTGGACACGTCGGTGCTGCTCAGCGATCCGCGTGCCCTGTTCCGGTTCGACGAGCACGCGGTGGTCCTGCCCGTCGTGGTCGTCAGCGAACTCGAGTCGAAGCGCAACGACCCGGAGATCGGGTACTTCGCCCGGCAGGCGCTGCGGATCCTCGACGAGCTGCGCATCGAACACGAGCGCCTCGACTTCCCGGTCTCGGTCGGTGACGGTGGCTCCCTGCGCGTCGAGCTGAACCACTCCAACCAGTCGGTCCTGCCCTCCGGGCTCCAGCTCGGCGACAACGACTCACGCATCCTCGCGGTCGCCTCCAACCTGGCGAACGACGGCCTCGACGTGGTCGTCGTCTCGAAGGACCTGCCGCTCCGGGTGAAGGCGGCGTCCATCGGCCTCGCCGCCGAGGAGTACCGCGCCGAACTCGCCGTCGACACCGGCTACACGGGCATCACGACCCTGCAGGTGTCCGGTGACCAGGTCGCGGCCCTCTACGAGACCGAGGAGATCCGCACCGCCGAACTCGACGGGGTCCCCGTCAACACCGGCGTCGTCATCCACTCCGAGCGCGGCTCGGCCCTCGGTCGGGTGCACTCGGCGGGCGCCGTGTCGCTCGTCCGTGGCGACCGCGAGGTCTTCGGGCTCCGCGGGCGTTCCGCCGAGCAGCGCCTGGCGATCGACGCGCTGCTCGACCCGGAGATCGGCATCGTCTCGCTCGGCGGCAGCGCCGGCACCGGCAAGTCGGCGCTCGCCCTGTGTGCCGGACTCGAGGCCGTCCTGGAACGTCAGCAGCACAAGAAGATCATGGTGTTCCGGCCGCTCTACGCCGTCGGCGGGCAGGAGCTCGGGTTCCTGCCGGGCGACGCCTCCGAGAAGATGAACCCCTGGGCACAGGCCGTCTTCGACACCCTCGGGGCGCTCGTCTCCGACAACGTGCTCGACGAGGTCGTCGAACGCGGCATGCTCGAGGTCCTGCCGCTCACACACATCCGCGGCCGGTCGCTGCACGACGCGTTCGTCATCGTCGACGAGGCGCAGTCCCTGGAACGCAACGTCCTGCTCACCATGCTGTCCCGGATCGGACAGAACTCGCGCGTGGTGCTCACCCACGACGTCGCGCAGCGGGACAACCTGCGGGTCGGCCGACACGACGGGGTCGCGTCGGTGATCGAGCGCCTCAAGGGGCACCCGCTGTTCGCGCACGTCACACTGACGCGGTCGGAGCGCTCCGCCATCGCGGCGCTCGTGACGGAGATGCTCGACTCGCCGGACCTGGCGTAGCGGCGGCCGACCCGCGGACGGGAGGCGCGGTGCGGACCGGCACCGGGCCTCCCGTCCGACGCCGGGAAGCCGGCGGGTCAGGCGGGACGGGTCATGCTGAGCACGTCGAGGGCGCTGTCGAGCTGCTCCTCGGAGACCTCACCTCGCTCGACGAAGCCGAGGGCGACGACCGCCTCGCGGACCGTGATCCCCTCGGCGACCGCGTGCTTCGCGACCTTCGCCGCCGACTCGTACCCGATGACGCGGTTGAGCGGCGTGACGATCGACGGCGACGACTCGGCGAAGGCCCGCGCACGCTCGAGGTCGGCCTGCAGTCCGTCGATCGTCTTGTCGGCGAGGACGCGCGAGCTGTTCGCGAGCAGGCGGATGGACTCGAGCAGGGCCGTGCCCATCACGGGGATCGCGACGTTGAGCTCGAACGCACCCGAGGCGCCGGCCCACGAGACCGTGGCGTCGTTGCCGATCACCCGGGCGGCGACCATGAGCGTGGCCTCGGGGATGACCGGGTTGACCTTGCCTGGCATGATCGACGACCCGGGCTGCAGGTCGGGGATGTGCAGTTCGCCGAGGCCCGTGTTCGGACCGGAGCCCATCCAGCGCAGGTCGTTGTTGATCTTCGTCAGGCTGACCGCGATGACCTTGAGGGCACCGGACGCCTCGACGAGCGCATCGCGTGCGCCCTGCGCCTCGAAGTGGTCGAGGGCCTCGGTGATCGGCAGACCGGTGTCGTCGGCCAGCTGGGCGATCACCTGCTGCGGGAACCCCTTCGGCGTGTTGATGCCGGTGCCGACCGCGGTGCCGCCGAGCGGGACCTCGGCGACGCGGGGGAGGGTGGCGTTGACGCGCTCGATGCCCAGGCGGACCTGCCGCGCGTACCCGCCGAACTCCTGCCCCAGGGTGACGGGCGTCGCGTCCATGAGGTGGGTGCGCCCGGACTTCACGGCGCCGGCCCACTCGGACGCCTTGCGTTCGAGGGACTCGGCCAGGTGCTCGAGCGACGGCACGAGCGACCGGATGAGGGCGTCCGTGACCGCGACGTGCACCGAGGTCGGGAAGACGTCGTTGGACGACTGCGAGGCGTTGACGTGGTCGTTCGGGTGCACCTCGGTGCCCGCGACCCGGGAGGCCAGGGTCGCCAGGACCTCGTTCATGTTCATGTTCGACGAGGTGCCGCTGCCGGTCTGGTAGACGTCGACGGGGAAGTGGTCGTGGTGCTCGCCGCCGATCACGGTGTCCGCAGCGGTCGCGATCGCCCGGGCCACGGTGTCGTCGAGGATGCCGAGGCGGCCGTTCACGAGCGCCGCGGCGCGCTTGATGCGGGCGAGGGCCACGATCTGCGCCGACTCGAGGCCCGTGCCCGAGATCGGGAAGTTCTCCACGGCCCGCTGCGTCTGCGCACGGTAGAGCGCCGACGCGGGGACCCGCACCTCGCCCATCGTGTCGTGCTCGATGCGGAACTCGCCGTCAGCGGGGGTGGTGGTGTCGGTCACGTCGTCGTGGTCCTTCCTCGTGGTGCTCGCACCGGGTCGCGGTCGCGGCGGTGTCGGTGTCCGTCCGGCGGCTCGTCGCTGCCGGGGCGGTGTCGTCGTCGGAGCGTGGTCCGCTCCCGTGGCGTCCGCCTGCGCTGCTCGGCGCGGGCCGGGGCCGTGCGGGTCAGGCCTGTCCGACGACGGTGTCGATCGTGACCTCGCCCGTGGTGAGGTCGTAGGTCGCGCCGACCACGGCCAACCTACCCTCCGCGATGGCGTCGGACACGGCGCCGGAGCGGTCGAGGATCGCCTTCAGGCTGGACTCCAGGTGCGCCGCCCCGATGGACTCCTGCGGGAGGTCGGGGTCCGTCGCCCGGACGCGCTCGACGCTCGGCGCGATCGCGTCGACGAGGACCTGGAGGTGCGGGGCCGGCACGGGCTCGCCGGACCGGGCCGCGGCGACCGCTCCGCACTTGGTGTGCCGGAGCACGACGACCAGGGGGGTCCCGAGGGCGACGACGGCGAACTCGATCGATCCGAGCACGACCTCGTCCACGATCTGACCGGCGTTCCGGATGGCGAAGACGTCGCCGATGCCGGCGTCGAACACGTGCTCGAACGGCACGCGGGAGTCGGAGCACCCGAGGACGGTGGCGAACGGCGACTGCGAGCCCTGCAGCTCGGAACGGCGTTCGGGGTCGATCCGCCCGGTGCGACGCTTGTCGGCGGCGAAACGTGCGTTGCCGTCGACGAGGAGTCGGAGGGCGTCGGCGGGGGTGGAGGCGGCGCGGTCGGTCATCGTGTGTCGTTCCTCGGGCGTTCGGGTTCTCGGGGTCGGTGTGTCGTCGGTCGTGTCGCTGGCATCGGTCCGGTGCTGCTCGTCGACGAGTGCGGGCCGGTCGGAGGCCTAGTCGCGCAGCTGCTTGCCCACCGCGGTGGCGACGGTGCGGAAGGAGCGGTCGTCGGCGGTCCCGGCGAGGACCACGGTGTCACTGCCCGAGGTCGTCACGAGGGCGTAGGCGTTGTTGCCGGCGTCCCGGCCCTCGTCACGACGGTCGTACACGGTCCACTCCGTACCGTCGATCGTGCGGGAGCCGGTCGCCGGCTGCTGGTCGAGCTGGTCGGCGATCCACGTGTCGTTCGCGTCGATGCCCTGGTGCATCCCGATGTACTGCGAGTCCGGCGTCAGCAGGCCGATCGTCCAGACCGCGACGCCGCGAGCGGAGCCGGACTGGTAGTCGGCGTGGTTCGAGGTGTAGCCGGACGGCAGCGTCGGGACCACGAGCGTCGCACCGGAGACGTCCGCCTGCTCGGCGACCTGGCGGTAGTCCACCGCCCGGTCGATCGACTGGTCGGGGCGGACGACGACCGCGACGAGGAAGAGCACGATGCCGAGCGAGGCGATGAGCGCCAGGACGAGGTTGAACGCCGTCTGGTGCTCCCGTCGGGCACGCCGCGCGGTGTCCTTCCGCGCCCAGGTCTCCTCAGGGGTCTCGGGGCGCCCGAGTTCGGCGACGATCGGACGGCCGGTGTCCGGGTCGGTCATCGGGCACCGCCGAGGGTCGAGTCGTCAGCGGACCCGGTCGCAGCCCGGTCGTCCGTCGCGGCACGTGCTGCGTCGAGGCGGGCACGTGCTCCCATCAGCCACTCCTCGCAGCGCGCCGCCAGCGCCTCACCGCGTTCCCACAACCCGAGGGAGCGCTCGAGGGTCGCCGACCCCTGCTCGAGCTCGGAGACGACACGGACGAGTTCGTCGCGAGCCGCTTCGTAGCTCAGCGAGCGGACGTCGGGTTGCTCGGACTGCTGCTCGGAAGACACGGTCCGATCCTACCGAGCCGCCACCGACGGTTCCGCTGCCGACCATCGGCTGTGGAGGACCGCACAGCCGGGGACGGGACGTGCCTGCAAGGGTCTCGCCGGGCCTCCCGGGTCAGACAGCGTCGTCCCCTGCGCCGTCGGCACCCGAACCGTCGGGACCGGGGCCGTCCGCTTCGAGCGTGCCGACCGCGGTCCCCGCGCCCAGCGTCACGTGCACGGCGGTCGCCCCGTCGAGCTCGTCGGCTCCGCGGACCACCGCGCCGTCGCCCGTCTGGACGATCGCGTACCCGCGGCGGAGTGTGTCACGCGGTGACAGCGCCCGGAGGCGCCCGGTCAGGTGACCGATGTCGGAGTGGGACCGTTCGATCCGACGGTCGAGGAGCTCGCGGGCGCGGGAGAGGTCCCGCGCGACTTCCTCCGCGCGCGTGTCCACCAGCCAGGCCGTCGAGGCGAGCGCCGGACGGGACCGCAGTGCTGCGATCCGGTCCGCCTCGACCGAGAGGGTGTGCGAGAGACGCAGGCCGAGTCGGGCCCTGGCCTGCCGGACGTTCGCGAGTTCCTCGGCCACGTCGGGGACGACCCGCTTCGCCGCGTCGGTCGGGGTGGAGGCGCGCAGGTCGGCTACCTCGTCGAGGATCGGCCGGTCGGCTTCGTGACCGATGGCGGACACCAGCGGGGTCACGGCCGCCGCCGCCGCCCGCACGAGCCCTTCGTCGCTGAAGCCGAGCAGGTTCTGGAAGTCGCCGCCGCCGCGGGCGACGATGATGACGTCGACCTCGG
This sequence comes from Curtobacterium sp. MCBD17_021, assembly GCF_003234525.1. Taxonomy (NCBI): domain Bacteria; kingdom Bacillati; phylum Actinomycetota; class Actinomycetes; order Micrococcales; family Microbacteriaceae; genus Curtobacterium; species Curtobacterium sp. MCBD17_021. The sequence continues at coordinate 113,140 of NZ_QKTS01000011.1, forward strand.
GGTCCGCGTCGAGCTCCTGGATGGCGGCCGTCACCTCGGCCACGGCGCGGTCACCCTGCACCGCCGTGTGCACCGTCCGGAACTCGACCTGCGGCCACCGGAGTTGTGCGTTCCGCTTGACGTCCTTCTCGGCGTCGGAGTCCTTGCCGGTGATGAGCCCGATGCGGTGCGGCAGGAACGGCAGGCGCTTCTTGCGGGACGGGTCGAACAGCCCTTCCTCCGCCAGGGCCCGTCGCAGTCGTTCGAGGCGCTCGAGCAGGTCGCCGAGCCCGACGTGCTTCATCTCGACGACCTGCATGGTGAGTGAGCCGCCCTTGACCCAGTAGTTCGGCTTGACGGCGGCGACCACCCGGTCGCCCTGCTTGAGGTCGGCCGGCACCCGGGAGCGCACACTCGACCAGATGGAGAACGACACGGTCGCGTCGACGTCGACGTCCTTGAGCTTGCCGTAGACGTTGCCACCGGCGACGTTCCACTGCGTGATCTCGCCCTCGACCCAGGCGACGCCGAGCCGGTCGATCCAGTCGCGGAGCTTCGCGCCGAGCAGCGCGACGGGCCACGGGTCCTCCGCCGTGGGCGGCCCCTGTTCGATCGCCATCGTGCCCCTCTCTGTCGTCCGGTCCATGCTGCCGGACACCGGGGACATCCCGGCCGTCCGGGCGCCCTCCACAGGCTCGTCCACGCCCAGCCGGCACGGGTCCCGCTCACCTATCATCGGGGACGTGACGATCACCAACGGCCACTCGGTCCCGCTCGCCCCGCCGCGGGTCCCCGCAGCGCGTGGACGACTGCGTGACCTCCCGGTCGGCGGGACCAAGCGGGTCCTGCTCGCGGCCCCGCGCGGCTACTGCGCCGGCGTCGACCGGGCCGTCGTCGCGGTCGAGAAGGCGCTCGAGCAGTACGGCGAACCCGTGTACGTCCGCAAGCAGATCGTCCACAACGTCCACGTGGTGTCCACCCTCGAGCAGCGCGGCGCCGTGTTCGTCGACGACGTGGCCGAGGTGCCCCGAGGGTCGCACGTCGTCTTCAGCGCGCACGGCGTCTCCCCGGCCGTGGTGGCCGGAGCGGCCGAGCGCGACCTGCACGCCATCGACGCCACCTGCCCCCTCGTGACGAAGGTCCACCGCGAAGCCACGCGCTTCGCGAAGGCCGAGCGCACGATCATCCTCATCGGTCATGCCGGCCACGAAGAGGTCGAGGGCACCATGGGGCACGCTCCGGAGCGCACGATCCTGGTGAACGGACCGGCCGACGTCGCCGCGCTCGACGTCCCGGACCCCGACAACCTGGTCTGGCTGTCGCAGACCACGCTCAGTGTCGACGAGACGATGGAGACGGTGCGGCTGCTGCGCGAGAAGTACCCGTCCATCGAGAACCCGCCGTCGGACGACATCTGTTACGCCACGCAGAACCGGCAGGTCGCGGTGAAGAAGGTCGCACCGGCGGCGGACCTGGTCATCGTGGTCGGCTCCGCCAACTCGTCGAACAGCGTCCGGCTCGTCGACGTCGCACTCGAGTACGGCGCCAAGGACGCGCACCGTGTCGACTACGCCGAGGAGATCCGCCAGGAGTGGCTCGACGGCGTCGAGACCGTGGGGGTGACGAGCGGAGCCTCCGTCCCGGAGCTCCTGGTCACCGAGGTGCTCGAACAGCTCGCCGACGCCGGCTACGGCACGGTCGAGGAAGTCGTCACCGCGCACGAGGACCTCATGTTCTCCCTCCCGCGCGAGCTCCGCACCGACGCCGACGGCAAGCCGACGCGTCCGCTCGGTGGGCGAAGCCGATGAGCGCGACGGACGGACGCCCGACCGGGTGGGACGGCGTCCCGCCGCGCGGCACGACGGCCGTGGACGCTCAGGAGGCCCGGATCACCTCCGACTCCGCGGTCGCCGCCACGCAGACCACGGGAGCCGCCCCGGCTGGGCGACCGGCTCCGCAGTACGGCGAGTACGCACCCGAGGGATGGGTGAACCCGGTCCTCCTTGAACAGGAACGTCAGGAACGCGAGGACCGTGAGCGCGCTGCTGCGTCGGCCGCTCCCGAGACGGCCGGCGGGTCGGGTCGTCCCGCGGTCCGGACGCGTGCTGCCGCGACGGCCGACCGCAAGCCGACCACCGGGGACGACTCGTCGGTCCGACGGCTCGGCGCCTCCCCGGTCGATGTGCTCTTGACCTTCGTGCTCCTCGGGATGGGGCTCGTGAGTGTCGTCCAGTCACTCTCGATCGGGTCCGTCGCCTCCACGGTCCGCGAGCAGCTCGAGACGACCTACACCGCCCTGCAGGACCCGGGAGCCCTCAACGGTGCGGCGATGATCAGCTCCGTCGTGATGCTCGTGGTCTTCGCGCTCGTGCTCTGGTGGTCCGTCGTCCGGCTCCGCGCAGGCCGGAGGAGCTTCTGGGTGCCGTTGCTCGGGGGAGCGGTGGCGACCCTGCTCAGCGCGGTGGTCTTCGCTGCCGTGGTCCTGCAGGACGACGGGCTCGTCGCGGCGATGATGCGGCAGGCCGCCGGCGGCTGAGGCCACCGGAAGCCCGGCGGCTCGGCGGCCAGGGCCGCCAAGGTGCCGTCAGCCGAGGGCGGCCGCTCCGACGTCAGGCGAGGAACGCGGCGACCGCACCGTGCAGGTCGGCCAGGTCGTCGACGTGCACGAGTTCCCGGACGGAGTGCATCGACAGCAGACCGACGCCGATGTCGATCGTCGGGATGCCGAGCCGCGTCGCCGCGATCGGTCCGATCGTCGAGCCGCCCGGGATCGTGTTCACGTTGACGAACGGCTGGAACGCCACGCCCGCGGCCTCGCATGCCGCCGCGAACACGGCGGTGCCCTTCGCCTCGGTCATGTACCGCTGGTTCGCGCTGATCTTCAGGAGCGGGCCACCACCCGGGCGCGGACGGTTCGTCGGGTCGTGCTTCTCCGAGTAGTTCGGGTGCACCAGGTGTCCCGCGTCGCTCGACAGCAGCCACGACGACCGGAACGCCCGGGCGGCCTCGGACCGGTTCGCCCCGAGGCCCTCCTGCACGCGGGCGAGGACGTCCTCGAGGAACGGCCCGCCGGCACCGGAGGGTGAGGAGGACCCGATCTCCTCGTGGTCGAAGGCCGCGAACACCGGGATGTGGTCGCCGTCGCCCGGCGCCTCGACGATCCCGCGGAGTCCGGCGTGCACGCTCGTCAGGTTGTCCATCCGACCGGACGCCAGGAACGCCCGGTCGATGCCGATCCGCGAGGGCGCTTGCGAGTCGGCGAGGAAGAGGTCCCACGCCACGGCCGTCTCCCCGAGCCGGGAGCGCAGCCACGCCTCGACGTCGGTGCCACCGGTGGTGCCGTCCGTGCCGACGATCGGCAGCGTGTGGCGCTGCTTGTCGATGCCGGGGCCGTCGTTGGCACCGCGGTCGAGGTGGATCGCGAGGTTCGGGATCCGCGCGACGGCGTCGACGGTGTCGAACAGGGTCGCGGTGCCGTCGGCGTGGACGACCCGTCCGGCGATGCGGAGGTCACGGTCGAACCACGTCGACAGGACCGGACCGCCGTAGACCTCGACGTTGAGCTGTTCCCAGCCGCCGACGCGGACGGTCGGGTTCGGCTTGATGCGGAACCCGGGGGAGTCCGTGTGCGCGCCGAGGATGCGGAACGGCGTCGTCGCCGTGGCGCCTCCGGGCAGACGCCAGGCGATGACCGCCCCGTCGCGGACGACGACGTACGCGCCCGGTCCGGTCGGCCACGCCTCGGTCTCGGCGAGCTCGGTGAACCCGGCCGCCACCAGACGGTCGCGGGCGACCGAGGCGGCGTGGAACGCCGTCGGGGACTCCGTGACGAAGTGGGCGAACTCGCTGGCGATGGCGTCGACGGTCATCCGTCCATCGTGGCACGGCGGCAGTGGGCAGACGCGGTGGAGGCCACCGGACGCAGAACGGGGCGCGTCCGTCGGACGCGCCCCGTTCCTCCGGCCGGGCCGGATCCGTGTCGTCAGCTCTGGGACTGGCCAGCCGAGCCGAGGACCTTCGTCGCTTCGACGACGCGAGCGGCCATCGCCGTCTCGGCGACCTTGCCCCACGCGCGCGGGTCGTACTGCTTCTTGTTGCCGACCTCGCCGTCGATCTTGAGGACGCCCTCGTAGTTGGAGAACATCGACCCGGCGATCGAGCGGGTGAACGCGTACTGCGTGTCGGTGTCGATGTTCATCTTGATGACGCCGTTGCGCACGGCCTCGTGGATCTCGTCGTCGGTCGAGCCCGAGCCGCCGTGGAAGACGAGGTCGAGCGGGTTCTGACCGGTGCCGTGCTTCTGAGCGATGGCGTCCTGGATCTCGCCCAGGAGCTCGGGGCGGAGCTTGACGTTGCCCGGCTTGTAGACGCCGTGCACGTTGCCGAAGGTCAGCGCGGCGATCCAGCGGCCCTGGTCACCCATGCCGAGCGCCTCGACGACACGTTCGACATCGCCCGAGGTGGTGTACAGCGCGTCGTTCGTGCCCTCGTGCTGCACGCCGTCCTCTTCGCCGCCGACGACACCGATCTCGACCTCGAGGATCGCGTTGATGTTCCGCGTCTTCTCGATCATCGTCTTGGCGATCTCGATGTTCTCGTCGAGGGGGACCGCCGAGCCGTCCCACATGTGCGACTGGAAGATCGGGTTCCGGCCCGCGCGGACCTCTTCCTCGCTCGCCGCGATGAGCGGGAGCACGAAGCCGTCGAGGGCGTCCTTCGGGCAGTGGTCCGTGTGCAGTGCGACGGTGATCGGGTAGTTCTTCGCGACCTCGTGCGCGAAGGCCGCCATCGCGAGCGCGCCGGCTGCACGGTTCTTGACGGTGTGCCCGGCGAAGTAGTCGGCGCCGCCGGTGGTGACCTGGATGATGCCGTCGGAGCCTGCTTCGGTCAGGCCCTGGAGGACCGCGTTGATGGTCTGGGAGGACGAGACGTTGACCGCGGGGTAGGCGAACTTCCCGGCCTTCGCGCGGTCGATCATCTCGGCGTACTGGTCCGGCGTTGCGATGGGCACTGGGATCTCCTTCGACTTCTTCGGTGATGTCGGAACCGATGCTAGTCAGGGCCGGTTGGTGGGCGGTGGATGTGACCGGGACCTGTGGAGGGGCGCGGCGTGCACATCCGTGCGCTCAGGAAGGCCGGGAGGGCGGTGGTCGGTAGGCTCGGGTCGTGACTCCCACGACTGAGACCGGCTCCCTGTTCCTCCAGCCCGACCGCAACCTGGCGCTCGAGCTCGTGCGTGCGACGGAGGCAGCCGCGATCCGCGCCCAGCCGTGGGTCGGCCGGGGCGAGAAGAACCTCGCCGACGGTGCCGCCGTCGACGCGATGCGCAAGTTCCTCGGCACCGTCAACTTCGACGGCGTCGTCGTCATCGGGGAGGGCGAGAAGGACAACGCCCCGATGCTCTACAACGGCGAGCACGTCGGCAACGGCCACGGACCGGCCTGCGACATCGCGGTCGACCCGATCGACGGCACCTCGCTGACCGCCGCCGGCCGCCAGAACGCCATCTCCGTCATGGCCGTCTCCGACCGCGGCTCGATGTACGACCCGTCGGCCGTCTTCTACATGGACAAGATCGCCGCCGGGCCCGAGGGTCGCGGTGTGCTCGACCTCGAGAAGCCGATCGGCGAGAACATCCGGGCGCTCGCGAAGGCGAAGGGCAAGGACCTCGAGGACATGGTCGTTGCCGTGCTCGACCGCCCCCGCCACGACGAACTCATCCGGCAGATCCGTGCAACGGGTGCCGGCACGCGGCTGCTGCTCGACGGTGACGTCGCCGGTGGCATCGCCGCCGCACTGCCCGGCTCGAACATCGACATGTGCGTCGGTGTCGGCGGGACCCCCGAGGGCATCATCACGGCGTGCGCGATCAAGGCGCTCGACGGGGTGATCCTGGGCAAGCTGCAGCCCAAGGACGACGAGGAGCGCGAGCGCGCCATCGCGGCCGGTCACGACCTCGACAAGGTGCTGGACCAGGACGACCTCGTCACCGGCGACAACACGTTCTTCGTCGCCACCGGTGTCACCGACGGTGTCCTCGTCGACGGCGTCCGGCGCTCGCGCGGCGTCATCCACACCGACTCGCTCGTGCTGCGCTCCCGCTCGAACACGATCCGTCGCATCCAGGCGGACCACCGCGCCGAGAAGTGGTTCTGATCCGCTGACCCGCGGCGGCACGCCGCAGCGCCTCCTGCATCGCGCCCCTGAGCGAGCAACGCGCCCCGTTTCGACGGGGCGCGTTGTGCGTGGCGGGGCGCAACCGGAGGCCCGGCCGCCCGGCCGGGCCGCGCGTCCCGCTCAGTCGCGCTCGGTGCTCGCGACCAGCTCCGGCGCCGTCAGCAGCCGGGGCTCGTCCTCGATCGACGTCGGGTCCGCGATGACCTTCGACTCGTCGAGGAGCGACAGCCGCCGGGCGCTCGGCAGCACCTGCCGCTCGAGCGACCCGACGAACCGGTTGTAGTCGACGACGGCGCCGCGGATCGACCGGCCGAGCTTGTCCACGTGCCCGGCCATCGTCGACAGCCGCCCGTGGAGCTCACGCGAGACGCGGAAGAGCTCACGGGCCTCCTGCGTGACGACGTCCTGCTGCCACGAGAACGCCACGGTCTTCAGTACGGACCACAGCGTCACGGGTGAGGCCAGGGCCACCCGCTTGCGGAACGCGTGGTCGAGCAGGCCCGGGTCGGCGGCCAGGGCGCTCGCGATGAGGGACTCCGACGGGATGAACGCCACGGTGAGCTCGGGGGAGGCGTCGTAGCCCGACCAGTACTCCCGGGCCGCGAGGGCGTCGACGTGTGCCCGGAGCGCCTTGACGTGCTGCGCCATGAGCTGCTCGCGGCGTGCGCCCTCCGCCCCGGTCGCCGACGCCGGGATGTCCATCGCCTGCAGGTACGCGGCGAACGGCACCTTGGCGTCCACGGCGATGCTCTTCCCGCCCGGCAGGTGCACGATCATGTCCGGGCGGGCCGCCCCCGCCGTGGTGGTCACCGAGGACTGCACGTCGAAGTCGACCCGCTCGAGCAGCCCGGCGGCCTCGACCACGTTCCGCAACTGCGTCTCGCCCCACACCCCGCGCGTGCTGTTCGACGACAGCGCGCTCGCGAGGGTCTCGGCCGTGGCGCGGAGGCGTTCCTCGGACTCGGCGGCCGACCGGAGCTGCGCTGACAGCGCTCCGTACTGCTCGCTCCGGGAGCGCTCGAGCTCGGCGATCTTCTCCCGCATGACCTGCAGCGTGTCGGCCACCGGGCTGAGCGCGGAGAGCACCTTCGACTCGTCCTGCGCGCGGTTCGACTCGGCGCCGTGCATGCGCTGCACGAGGTGCTCCAACTCGGCCGCCCGTCGCTCGAGGGAGTCGACCTGCCGGCGGTACTGCGCGTCCTGCGCGTCGAGCCGCTCCTCGGCGTCACGCCGGGCTGCGTCGAGCTGGGAACGGAGGCCGTCGGCCGTCGCGTTCGCGGTCGCTGCGTCCACTCCGGCCCGGGACCGGGCGAGTGACCACGCGACCACGGCGCCGACGGCGATGCCGATCACGAGACCGATGACCAGGGCGAGGATCTGCATGACGCGACCCTGGCAGGTCCCACCGACACCGGGCCTCCCGGCGGCGGCGTGCCGTGCGACGGACCGGACTGGGCCCGTCCGACCGCGGTCAGTCCGAGAAGACCATGGGGCGGCGGGACAGCCGCGGCTGCGGCGTCGTCGCCTTCGGCTTCTCGACACGGGCCCGGACCGGGTTGATCGTGACCCGGGTGACGGCGCCGAGTGCCTCCACCGTCGGCACGCCGTGGAAGCCTGCTGCGTGCACGACGATGGCGGCGCAGGCCTCGGCGTCGGCGGCCGCGTCGTGGTGCTGGAAGCCGGAGAAGCCGGCTGCCGTCGCGGCGACCGGCAGACGGTAGGAGTCGAGCGTGTAGGTCTTGCGGGCGACCGCCAGCGAGCACATCGAGTGGTGCTCGGCGATGTCGATCCCCGTCGCCGCGCACCCGCCGGCGATCACGCCCATGTCGAAGCGGGCGTTGTGGGCGACGAGCACGTCCCCCTCGGCGAACGCGACGAGGTCCGGGTACTGCTGCTCCCACGTCTTGGCGTGGGTCACGTCCGACTCGACGATGCCGTGGATCCGCGTGTTCCACTCGAGGAACGCGTCGTGCCCGGCGGGCGGACGGATGAACCAGGAGGCCCGTTCCACGACGCGGCCGCCGCGCACCTTGACGAGACCCACGGAACACGCGCTGGCGGGCGAGTTGTTCGCGGTCTCGAAGTCGATCGCGGTGAAGTTCAACACGTCATCGATCGTCGCACGGAGATACGACATCACCGGAATCGGGCGCGGCGTGGTGCCGGCGGCGGGAGTCCCCGCTCGTACGCTGGGGCGATGGAGACCGGTCCCGCGCACGCCCCGCTCGTCCTCGTCCTGGCGGGGGCGGGGTACGGGCAGCAGGCGCCGCTCCTCTGGTGGTCGGCGGCAGTGACGCGACAGGCCGACTGCGAGCTCATCGCGCCCGCGTGGACAGTCGATGACGCGGCCCGTGCTGACCCGGTCGGTTTCGTCACGCAGCACGTCGAGACCGCGCTCGGAGGGCGTCGCCCCGACCTCGTCATCGCCAAGTCCTTCGGGTGCTTTGCGCTCCCGTGGGCGGTGGCGAACGACGTCCCGGGCGTCTGGCTGACGCCGGTGCTCACCGACGACGTGGTGCGGGACGCGCTCGCCGCGGTCGGTGTCGCGCACGTCGCCGTCGGCGGCTCCGCTGATCCCATGTGGCAGCCGGGGCGCGTCGCACGGACGGAGGCGCGGCTCGTGACCGTCGACGGAGCCGACCACGCGCTCGAGGTCCCCGGTGACTGGCGACGCTCCCAGCGCCTCCAGGCCGACGTGCTCGACATCGTCGACCGCGCGGTCCGCGCGGCGCTCTGACCGTCGGCCGGGAGGCCCGGGTCGGCCCCGGCGGGTCGCCGCCGGTAGGCTGTGCTCCCGTGGCTCTCACCATCGGAATCGTCGGTCTCCCGAACGTCGGCAAGTCGACCCTGTTCAACGCCCTGACCAAGAACCAGGTGCTCGCGGCCAACTACCCGTTCGCCACCATCGAGCCGAACGTCGGCGTGGTGAACCTGCCCGACCCACGCCTCGACCAGCTCGCGGAGCTGTTCGGCTCGGAGAAGACCGTGCCCGCGCCGGTGTCGTTCGTCGACATCGCCGGCATCGTCAAGGGTGCGAGCGAGGGCGAAGGGCTCGGCAACAAGTTCCTCGCCAACATCCGTGAGGCCGACGCGATCGCACAGGTCGTCCGCGGGTTCACCGACGACGACGTCGTGCACGTGGCGAACAAGGTCTCGCCGGCGGACGACCTCGAGGTCATCAACACCGAGCTGATCCTCGCCGACATGGAGACCATCGACAAGGCGCTCCCGCGGTACGAGAAGATGCTCAAGCTGAAGCAGGCCGAGCCGATCGTGCTCGAAACCGCGCGTCAGGCCCGCGCCGAGCTCGAGAAGGGCGTGCTGCTCTCCGCCACCTCGATCGACCTCGAGTCGATCAAGGAGCTCGGGCTGCTCAGCGCCAAGCCCTTCATCTTCGTGTTCAACGTCGACGAGGCGATCCTGACCGACGAGGCCCGCAAGGCCGAGCTCGCCGCACTCGTCGCCCCGGCCAACGCGGTGTTCCTCGACGCCCAGGTGGAGTCCGAGCTCATCGACCTCGACCCGGCGGACGCCGCGGAGCTCCTCGAGTCCACCGGTCAGACGGAGTCCGGTCTGGACCAGCTCGCCCGCATCGGGTTCGAGACCCTCGGGCTGCAGACCTACCTGACGGCCGGCCCGAAGGAGTCCCGCGCGTGGACGATCGGCAAGGGGTGGAAGGCTCCCCAGGCCGCCGGCGTCATCCACACGGACTTCGAGAAGGGCTTCATCAAGGCGGAGGTCATCTCGTTCGACGACCTCATCGCCACCGGCTCGATCGCGGAGGCCCGCGCGCAGGGCAAGGCCCGCATCGAGGGCAAGGACTACGTGATGCAGGACGGCGACGTGGTGGAGTTCCGCTTCAACAACTGACACCCCAGGAAACAACCGCGATCTAGGCGCTTTCGACCGTTGTGGTCCGGACTGAGTCCGTAGGAGCCGTAAAAACGGCGTGCATGATGCCCGCGGCGGCTGTCCGGGTCCGGTCCTCGGCGGTGGGCCAGAGGTGGGTGTACGTCTGCAACGTGGTGGTCGCTTTGGCATGTCCCAGGGCCCGCTGGACCGTCGCGACATCGCATCCCGCTGCGATCAGCCCTGAGGCGTAGAAGTGCCGGAGGTCGTGCAGCCGTGTCGGCTCAGCATCAGCGGCGCGGAGCGTCTTCGTCCACCAGTAGTGGATCGTGTTCTGGTGCGGAGGGTTGCCGCGATCACCGAGGAACATCCATCGCTCGTCGCCGTGCGTTCCGACGAGGTTGGCATGCTGAGCAAGCATCGTCACGAGTTCGTCAGGAAGATGGACAATCCGTTCCGAGCCGTACTTCGGGGCAGTGATGCGTACCTCACCCCCGCTGGCTCGTTGCACCTGCCGCTGGACGTGCAGCTGCCGCCGCAGGAAGTCGATGTCTGAGAACTGCACCGCCGCGGCCTCTCCAAGACGCAGACCGGCAAAGGCGCACAGGGCAACGAACGGCCTGAACCACTCGTCTGCTGCGCGCAAGACTGACCCCACGGTCTCGGGAGACGGGATGCGCATTGCGTGCTCGGCCTTCCGGGCACGAGGGAGCGTGACGCCGTCCGAGGGGTCAGATGCGAGCAGCTTGTCTCGTACAGCGGCGCGTAGGGCTGCGCGGACGTTGTTCATCCGGGTGCGGACGGTGCCCGGTGCCAGCGTCAAGCTCATGGTCTTGACCCACGTCTCGACATGGGACCGCCGTAGCTTGCCGAACTCCACGTCCTTGAAACTGCAGCCGCGGACGGCCACATCCATTGCCGTCACGGTTGTGGACGCCCAAACCTGACGGGGGGACCAGTCGGCGTAGAACGAGGCGAGTGTCGCTTTACCCACGCTCGGATCGACGTAGGTGCCGTTCCGACGTGCAGCGTCGATGTCGGCAAGGAACCGCGAGGCGTCCCCCTTGCGATCGAAGTGCTTTGCGCGCTCTTTGCCCGTGTCGTCGTACCAGCGGGCACGCCAGCGGCCATCAGGACGTTTCTGAATGCTTGCCATCTCAGGCCTCCCTGGAGTCGCGCAGAATCTTGAACGGCTCTGCCGGTTCCGTCAGCTGCTTCTCCGCCTTAGCTCGTACTTCAGCGGTTGCGCCTGCCAGGAGGTCGTCGACCTCAGCCTTACCTCGGGCTGCAAGGTCTTCGTACTTCTCTCGAGCGATACGCCATGGAGTGACTTCAAGTTCCTTCGCGATCAGCTGAGCGACCCGGCCGGAGATCATGCCTTCACTGACAGCGAACGCCAGCTGATCCTGAGCTTCGATGTAGCGCTCGACGGCGCGCTCAAGTTCGCTCTCGGCAGCGCGAAGCTCACGGAGCATAGCCCAGCCCCGCGTTTCAGCATCCGGAGCAGACAAGCGAACGGAGGGGTACCCGAGGACATTCACGAGATCGTCCGCCTCGGTCAACCGGAGCGGTCGCTCGCCCTTCTCGACGCTCCACACAGTTGCCTGAGACCACTTGTGCCCCCGCTGTCGCATCGCGTCCGCCACATCCTTCTGCGCCCGGTCACCGCGAAGGCGGACGACGTTCCGGCCGATCAGTTCGTCACGTTCAGACATGTGCAACACCGTACACGCTTACACAGTTGCGCGCGACTAGCGATCCGTGTTGTACTAGCTGAGCTAGTCGATCGGCACTAGCTCACAGATAGGAGTTCGGATGATCAAGCTGCTCACCGTCGACGAGGTCGCAGCACTGCTTCGCCGTTCCCCGGCTCAGCTCCGCTACATGCGGGGTCAGGGAACGGCCCCGCCCTCGGCGAAGATCGCAGGCCGCATCATGTTCCGTGAGGAGGAGGTGCTCGCCTACATCGAAGCGCAGTTCGCGCCCCCGGCGCAGGCGGCATGAGTGCGGGCCGTGCCCGCGCGCAGATCGAAAGCAAGACCCCCGCGTCGAGCGGCAACTCGAGCGGGGGTATCAACCAGAACGAAGGATGCGAACCGGATATGGACAACACTACTCGGAATGGTGAACCCGTCACCGCGGCGATCGAGGTCGTCGGATCACGCAACGGGCGAGAGCGTCGCGCCGTGCTTCACGTTGGAGGAGAGGTGACGGCGGACGGCGCTCGCCGTATTGCGGTGCGCTTGCTCGAGGCCGCGCAGCGGATCGACCGCGCGTGACCCGAGGCGGTGGAGAAGGACGTCGTGGTTGACTCTCGCCTCCCATCGCGGTGGCTTCACGACCCTCACATCGACATGGTTTCGGACTGTGCGTGGCGCGTCTACACGTACAGCCTGATGCTCGCGAACGAACAGCAAAGCGACGGATACATCTCGCCCACGCAGCTCCGCTTCTTGCACCCTGAGGGCCGGAGCGAAAGGGCTGTAGCTGAGCTTGTCCGCGCGAATTTGTGGGGACTGGATGGAGAGGGTTACCGAGTCCAGCGTTGGTCGGAAACCCAGACAACGGCATCGGCGCTCGCCGAACAGCGAGAGCGCAGTCGAAAGACAAGCCGCGACCACAGGGCGCGTAAGGCAGCCGCGTCAACGAGTGCCGTGACGGCTGCGGTGAGCGGTCACGGCCTAGGAGAGGAAAGGAGAGGCGAGGAGAGGGCAGGCGAGGCCAGGACACGAGGGACCAGGGCGTCGACAAGTGCAAGCGACTACGGGAGAAGCGCGGCGGGGGGCACATGGCCAGTAGCGACGGTCCCCGTCACGTGCCGAGTATGCGAAGCCACGATCGATCCTGATACTCCAAAGTTGGGGACTGCTGCAGGTTGAGTTGACTCGTTCGTTTAGGCCGCGAGTGCGACCTGTGGGTTGATGATCGTCTCGTACTCGACCGGGGTCAACTTCCCCAGACCACGTTGGCGT
>NZ_QKTS01000012.1:0-118612 GCF_003234525.1 Curtobacterium sp. MCBD17_021
GTGCGGGGGCGGTGACGGGGTCACCGGGGTGGGGCGCAGCTGCGGCCCGCACCCCCGGACCCCGCTCGGGGCAGTGCCGCTGGCATACTGTGGGCATGACGATGGCGCAGCCCGTCATCGGGCGCGAACGGGAGATCGCAGCCCTCCGCACCGCGATCCACGACGTGGACAGCGGCGGTTCCGCGTTCGTGGTCGACGGCGAAGCGGGGATCGGCAAGTCGTCGCTGGTCGCCGACGTGGTCGAGTACGCGAACAGCCGGAGCGTGCGGGTCCTCATGACGACCGGCACGCTGGACGAGGCAGCGGAGCCGTACGCGGCCCTCCACATGCTCCTGTACCCCTTGCGCGCGGGCATCCCGAGCCTGCCGGCACCGCAACGGCATGCGTTGGACATCGCGTTCGGGGTCGAACCGGGCGTGCAGCCGTCACCGCTCCTCGCCGGGCTCGCGGCGCTGACCCTGCTCTCGGACGCAGCCGCCACGAAGCCGCTGCTGATCGTCGCGGAGGACCTGCACTGGATCGACACGCCGTCCGCATGGGCACTGCGGATGGTCGCCCGTCGCGTCACGGAGGACCCGATCGTCGTGCTGATGACGACGCGGAACACGGACGCTCCCGACGAGCCCGGCGTCCGACGCCTGCACCTCGCGCCCCTCGACGACGCGGCCGCCGCGGAGCTGCTCGACGCGGTCCCCGGTGCGCCGACGGGCCAGGCTCGACGCGAGCTGATGGCCCGCGCCGCGGGGAACCCGCTCGCGCTCCGTGAACTCGGTCTGCACCGACCGACGGGTCGCCCCCGCCCGCGGCCTGTCGTCGGGCGGGTGGAACAGGAGTTCGCCGACCGCTACGCCGAGCTGGACCAGCCCACGAGGCTCGCCCTCCTCGCCGTGGCGCTCTCGAGCGGCGCGAGCGCGGAAGAAGCGGCCCAGGTCGCAGGACGGGCACTCGGGAAGGTCCCGGCGCCGGCATGGACCGAACGAGCGTCGACGTCCGGACTCCTCGAGTGGGTCGCTCCTCGGGCCATCCGCTTCCGACACCCGCTCGTGCAGTCGGCCGTCCTGGCAGCGTCGTCGCCGACCGAACGTGCCGCGGTGCTGACGGCGCTCCTGCGCGAGCACGAGGACGAGCCGACGCGGACGATCTGGTGGCGAGCCGAACTCGCGACGGGTCACGACGACCTCCTCGCCGACGAGATCGCTGCGTTCGCCGACGGCCGGACGGCGATGTCCGACCCGTTCGTCGCCGGCCGTGCGGTCGAGCGGGCGGCGGAGCTCACCTCGGACGTCGCCCTGCGGGTCGACCGGCTGATCGCCGCGGCGGAGCTGGCGGGTCTGTCGGGGCGGGTGTCGGAGGCGTCGCTCCTGGCACACCGGGCCAGCTCGGAGGCCCCGGACCGGCTGCGCGCGGCACGGGCGGCGTGGGTGTCCGAGACGCTGCCCACCGGTCGGACGGGACTGGCCAGGGGTGACCTCGGGCCGGCGCTCCACGCCGTCTCGGAGATGCAGGCTGCCGGCGGAGTCGAGCATGCCACGGCTGCGCTCCTCCACCTGGCCGCGCTCGCGTGGGACCACACCCTGGAGCCGAGCCCCGGTGACCCGATGCTCGCCGTCGTCGAGGCGCTCGCGCTGCCGGAGGACGACCCGCGGTCCATCCTCCTCGCTGCGCGGACGGAGCCGGTGGTCCGGGGCGATCGGGTCCTGGAACTCGCGCTCGGGGCGGCGGCGTCCGCCGAGGACGAGGAGACGGCGTGGCTCCTCGGGTACGCGCTCAACCTCGTCGGGGAGATCGACACCGCCCGTGTGCTCCTCGACCGGGCCCTCGCGAGCATGCGGGCGCGTGGCGAGCTGCGGACGTTCTCGCAGGCGCTGATGGGGACCTCCATGACGACGTACCTGGGCGGGGACGTCGCGAAGGCCCGCGTCCTCGCCGAACAGGCGGTGTCGCTCGGCCGCGACCTGGGGGATGCCGGGTTCTCCGCCGCGGCACGGTGCGCACTCGCGTGGTTCGACGCACTCGACGGCCGGCAACCGGACGTCGAGGCGATCACCGGTGGGACGGAGGCCGGCGCACAGGTGCTCCGGTCGAGTGCGATGCGTGCGACCGTCATGGGGAGCGCGGGTGCGGCGCACCTGGTGTCCGGCCGACCAGCGCAGGCCCTGGAGCGCCTCCGGTGCATCGCCGACCCCGGACACGACGCGTACCACCCCGACTTCGCCGTGATCACGTCACCCGACTTCGTCGACGCCGCGCTGGACTCCGGCAAGCGGAAGGACGCCGAGCAGCGGCTCACGGACCTCGAACAGCTGCACGCACGGTGGCACGCGCCGATGGTCCGGGCCGCTCTGGACCATGCCAGGATCGCGCTCGTCCCCGACGGTGAGCTCGCGACAGCCTGGGCTGCGGTACGGGATGCCCGCTGGCCGATGCCGTACGTGAAGGCCCGGACACTCCTCCGTCTCGGACGCCGTCTCCACGCTGCGGGGCAGAGCGAGGACGCCCGCGCCGCCCTCCACGCAGCCCTCACCCTGTTCGGGGAGACGCCCGCGCCCGCGTGGGAGGAACGCACGAGCGACGCCATCCGGGCCACGGGAGAGCGGCTGCCGCTGACCGGCCGACGTGACGAGCGGCTCACCCCGCAGGAGCTGCGGGTCTGCACGCTCGCCGCTCGTGGACTGAGCAACCGGGCGATCGGTGAGCACCTCTTCGTCTCGCCCCGGACCGTCGGCGCACACCTCTACGCCGCGTTCCAGAAGCTCGGGATCTCCGACCGACGGCAGCTGTCGGACGTCCTCGTGAGCCAGGGGACCCCGCAACCGTCCGTCGACGTCTAGGTCGGTCCACGGGCGATCTCAGTCACCGTGACCGATGTGCGGCGGTCACGCCCGCGGATAGGTTCGCGACCATGGCCGCATCACCCACCATCGTCCTCGTCCACGGGGCCTTCGCCGACGCCGCCAGCTGGGCGCCCGTCACGAGGCTCCTCCTCGACCAGGGCCACCAGGTCCTCGTCCCGCCCGTCGCCAACCGCAGCCTGTCCGGTGACGCCGCCGCCATCAGGTCCTTCGTCGAGCAGATCGACGGACCGGTCCTGCTCGCCGGCCACTCCTACGGCGGCGCGGTCATCACCGTCGCCGGCGCGGCCGAGAACGTCGTCGGACTGGTGTACGTCGCCGCGTACGCACTCGAGGAGGGCGAGAGCCTCAGCACCCTCCAGGGCGGTTTCCCCGACAGCGACCTCGCCGCGAACCTCGTCTACGCGCCCTACCCGGTCGAGGGAGCGGACCCCGGCACCGACGTCTCCGTGGCGATCGACGCGTTCCCCGCCGTCTTCGCGGCCGGTCTCGACCACGAGGAGGCAGAGGTCCTCGCGGTCTCGCAACGACCGCTGTCCGCCGTCGCCTTCGGCGAGCCCGCCTCCGTGGCCGCGTGGAAGACCACGCCGTCTTGGGGCATCGTCGCGAGCGCCGACCACACCATCAACCCCGACGTCGAGCGCTTCGGCTACGAGCGCGCCGGCTTCCGCAGGGTCGTCGAGATCGACGGGCCGCACCTGGTGATGCGGACGCACCCCGCCGAGGTCGCCGCGTTCATCGCCGACGCCGTCGCCGACCTCGGCTGACGACCACACCAGACCACCGACGACGGTGCAAGATCTACTTCAAGGACTGGGGGAACCCGGACGCGCAGCCGATCGTGTTCCACCACGGATGGCCGCTGTCCTCGGACGACTGGGACGCGCAGATGCTGTACTTCCTGGCCGAGGGCTTCCGCGTCATCGCGAGCGACCGCCGCGGTCACGGGCGCTCGTCGCAGATCGGCACCGGCCACGACATGGACCACTACGCCAGGGACGTGTCCGCCGTCGTCGAGCACCTCGACCTGCACGACGCGATCCACATCGGTCGCTCGACCGGTGGCGGTCAGGTCGCCCGGTACGTGGCGCAGTACGGCCAGCCGCAGGGACGGGTCGCGAAGGCGGTCCTCGTCTCCGCCGTGCCGCCGCTGATGGTCAAGACCGACGCGAACCCCGAGGGCACCGACATCTCGGTCTTCGACGGGTTCCGGCAGGCCCTCGCCGCGAACCGCGCCGAGTTCTTCCAGGCGGTCGCCTCCGGCCCGTTCTACGGGTTCAACCGCGACGGCGTGACGCCGTCGGAGCCGGTCATCGCCAACTGGTGGCGCCAGGGCATGACGGGCAGTGCCGTCGCCCACCACGAGGGCATCAAGGCGTTCTCGGAGACGGACCAGACCGAGGACCTCCGCGCCATCACCGTGCCCGTCCTCGTCCTGCAGGGCGACGACGACCAGGTCGTGCCGTACCAGGACGCCGCCCTGAAGCAGGCCGAACTGCTCAGCGACGCGACGCTGAAGATCTACGAGGGCTACCCGCACGGGATGCTGACGACCCACGCGGACGTCATCAACCCCGACATCCTCGCGTTCATCCGCGGCTGACTCCGCGACGCTGCGTCCGCAGCGGACCGGACTGGAGGCGCGGTGCAGGAGGGCCGATCGGCTCCCCTGCACCGCGCCTCCGGTCCGTCGCCGCGTACGCCGCCGGAGCGGTGAGCGGACGAGGGGCTCCGCCGGACCGCGCGGTGGCCCGTCAGACGAGCGCGACCGCACCCCACCCGGCGCGCATCCGCGCGACGGCACGGTCCCACCCGGTGAGCAGGTCCGCGTCGTCCCGGAGCATGGCCTGCAGCTGCAGTCCCTCGTACAGGGCGACGAGCTGCTCGGCAGCGTGGCGGGGGGACGTGCCGCGGGGTTCCCGCCCGGCGAGGACGTCGCGGACGAGGGCCAGGGTGACGTCGTCGAACGCGTGCTCGTACTGGGTGCGGAACCACCCGGCGGCGGGGTGCGACGGTGCGGACGCGGCGCTCAGGGTGGCGATGCGGATCCGGACCAGCGCGGGGTCGGCGAGGCCGGACTCCAGTCGGGCACGGAGGTACGCGGCGGCGCCCTGTTCCTCGGCCAGGTGCCACAGCCTCCGGCGGGCCCCGTTGTCCCAGCGGTCCATCACGGCGACGACGAGCAGCTCCCAGACCGGGTACGCGTCGGTGAGCTGCTCGACGGTGACGTCGGCGAGCGCCGCGACCTCAGCCGGGCCGACGCTGTGGAAGTCCGATCGCCGGAACGCCTCGATCGCTGCCGAGACGATGCGGTGGCGGAGATCGACGTCGGGCATGAGGACGATCATCCGTCGCGGGCGGCGATGGCGCGACCGCCAGTTCGAGGGGTGCCTCACCGGTCCGGGCGCTGGACCGGGTCAGCCCCGGTCGAACGTCAGCGTCTCGTCGTCGGCGACCGTGACCCGTCCGGTGCGTGCGAACTCCGCCCAGACCGCGCGGATCCGCGGACCCCGTCGCTCGACCGCTGCCCAGTCCCGCTCCGGGACGAAGCGGCTGCCGGCCCAGGCCTGTCGGTCGCCGAGCAGCAGCGGCACGTCGCTCATGTGCACGGCCCCGGTCGGTCGGACCGTGACCCCGCGGTGCAACCGGTACACGACGGCCCGGCCACCGGCGGCACGGTGTCGTGCGGCGAACACCCGGGCGTCCCGGCCGTAGATGACCGCGGTGAGGGGTCGGACGAGCGGCCAGCGGACGAGCGCGCGGCCCGTGCGCGTCCGGCAGAGGGCCGCCAGTCCCGGGACCATCGGGATGTAGAGCGCGGCTTCGTCCGACGCGGACCCGATCATGACCTCGACGTGGGGTGCCACCCGACGCCAGGCCGCGTCGAGCTGCCGTTCGGTCGGCAGCGGCGCGTGCCCGTACTGCGTACCGAACGGCATCCCGCCGCGGAGCCCGTGCGGCAGGGCGACCCGTTCCGCCGCGGCCTGCAGCGCGAGCACCTCGTCGAGACCGGCGTCCGGTCCGACCGTGCCGACGGCCCGGACCATGGCGCGGTTCATCCGGGCGCGGCGGCGGGACAGGCCGAGCGGCGCGCTCTGCACGATCGCCCGGCGGAAGAGCCCGGCTGTGCCGTCGGCGGCCATCAGGTGGGCGATCGCGTCGCCGCCCGCGGACTGGCCGAACAGGGTGACGGACTCCGGATCGCCGCCGAACGCCGCGATGTTCACCTGCACCCAGCGGAGCGCCGCGACGAGGTCGAGCAGCCCGAGGTTCGCCGGCACGCGCTCCCCGTCGCCGAGGAAGCCGAGCACCCCGAGCCGGTAGGTCACGGCCACGACGACCACCCGCTGCTCCTCGACGAGGGCGCGCGGGTCGTGGATCGGGATGTCCCCGCCGCCGACGACGTACGAGCCGCCGTGGATCCACACCATCACCGGCAGGCGTTCGTCGTCGCGGACGTCGGCGGGCATCGTCACCGAGAGCGCCTGGCAGTGCTCGGAGACCTCGGCCTCGATGGGGTGGATGAGCTCCTCGAGCACGGGCGTCGACGGCTGCGGCGGCACCGGTGCGGGGGTGTCGGCGACGAAGTCCTCGGCGAACGGCGGCATCGGCTCGGGGCACGCGAAACGCTCGGACCGGGCGTACGGGATGCCGAGCGCGCGGACGACCGCGCCGTCGTGGTGCCCGACGATCCGGCCGACGGGGGCGGTGAAGGTGCGGGTCGGCGCGGTGGTCATCCCGCAACCGTACGACGGACGGAAGGCCCGTGGCTGCGTGGCCACGGGCCTCCAGTCCGACTCGGGTCGCGTCAGCGGACCCGCTTGATCGGCAGCACCACGAGCGCGCCGATGATGGCGACGCCTCCTGCCGCCCAGCACATCAGCTCGTAGTTGTCGGGCGAGCCCCCGGTGCCGAACTGCAGGAAGAACAGTGCCGCGGCGGGCGCGAGGGACTGCGGCAGCGCGTTGGCGATGTTGATGACGCCGAGGTCCTTGCCGGGCCGGTCGGCGTTCGGCAGCACGTCGACGACGAGGGCGGTGTCGATCGCGGAGTAGATGCCGTAGGCGAAGCCCATGATGACCTCGGCCACGTAGAACCCGTTCACCGTCTCGGCGTGCGCGAGGACGATGAGCCCGACGGCGAACAGTGCGGTCGAGCCGGCGACGAACACCTTGCGGCGCCCGAGCCGGTCCGAGGCCCAGCCGGACAGGGCGGCGCTGACCAGGAGCGCGATCGTGTAGAGCAGGACGCCGAACGCGACGGCGGCGGTGGCCTCGGCGTCGCTCGACAGGCCGATGTGCTCCTTCATGTAGAGCAGCCGGTACGTCGTGAACATGAACGTCGCGAAGATGATGAGGAAGCGCGACCACCACGCGAACGCGAAGTCCGGGTTCTTGATCGGGTTCGTCCAGAACGACGAGATGAGGTTCAGGAACGTGAACTTCTTCAGCGGGTACGTCGGCAGCTCGTCACGCGCGACGACGGCGTAGACGACCACCAGGACGATCGCCAGGATGCCCGGCGCGATGAACAGCACGGGCAGGTTCGCGACGAAGAACACGGACAGGTACGTGCCGGCCAGGACGGCGGTGTTCTGGGCGAGCGCGATGATGCTCGACGACCTGCCGCGCTGGAACTCGGGGACGTTGTCGGCGAAGCTCGCGGTCAGTGTCGAGAGAACGGTGTTGGCGGCGAGCTGCGCGAGGAGCCAGCCGAGCGTCAGCTGCAGGGTGTCCGGCGCGTACGCGATCCAGCCCAGGGCGATCGCGAAGACGACGACGCCGGTGAGCATCCACGGACGGCGGCGGCCCCAGCGCGTCCGGGTCCGGTCGGACAGGGCACCGGCGAGCGGGTTCATGATGAGCGCCCCGAACGCGCCGATCGGCAGCACCGAGCCGATGACGTTCGCGGCGTCGTCGCCGGCGAGCGCCTCCGCCTTGAGCTGCATGCTCACGTAGACCGGCGCCATGAGCGCCACGAACAGGCCGAACTGTCCGAGGAACAGTGCGATCTGGTAGCCGACGCTGACACGCAGGGTGCTGACCGGCTGGGTGATCCCCTGCTCCGGGTGCACCAGCACCGGGGTCTCCGCGGGTTCGGGTGTGCTCATGACGCCTCCTTGAGTCAATGAAAACCATACCTCGTACGGTTTTACGAGCGCGAGCATACATGGCACCGCGAAGTCAGCGACCGTGAAAACTACACACCGGGTGGTTTCTGCGGTAGCGTCGTGATCGTCTCGCCGTGGAGCAGTGTCTCCGTCGGCCGCACACCTGTCAGGATCGAAGGAGCCTCTGCAATGCCCACCACCTCTGTGCAGCTCTACTCACTGCGCGACGCCATCGCCGAAGACCTCGACGCAGCCATCGCCCGGGTCCGCGAGATCGGCTACGAGAACGTCGAGCCGTACGCGTTCGTCGAGCGCGCCGCCGACCTCGAGCGCGCCTTCGCCGCCACCGGGCTGCAGGCCCCGTCCGGTCACGTCGCCGTGATCGACGCCGAGGACACCGTGCCGATCTGGGACGCCGCCGAGCGCCTCGGCATCCGCACGGTCATCGACCCGTTCATCCCGACCGACCGCTGGCAGACCGCCGACGACGTCAAGGCCATCGCCGAGCGCGTCAACGTGCTCACCGCCGAGGCCGCTGCCCGTGGCCTGCAGTTCGGCTACCACAACCACCAGTGGGAGTTCACGAACAAGGTCAACGGCCGGACCGTCTACGACCTCTTCGTCGAGCAGCTCTCGCCCGAGACCGCGCTCGAGGTCGACACCTTCTGGGCGACGGTCGGTGGCGCGGACGCCGCCGCCGTGCTCCGGAGCCTCGGCGAGCGCGTCGTCGCCATCCACGTCAAGGACGGCAAGGTCGACGGTGACATCCGCACCGCGCTGCCCTCGTCCGAGAGCGCGCTCATCGTTCCCGAGGCCCTCCAGCGCGCCTTCGAGAACCAGACCCCGGCCGGGCAGGGCGACGTCGACGTGGCGGGCATCCTCGCCGCTGCGCCGCAGGCGATCCGCGTCGTCGAGTTCGACGCGTACAAGGGCGACGTCTTCGAGGGCATCACCGAGTCCCTCACGTGGCTGCAGGCGAACGACACCGCGGGGAGTGCCGCGTGAGCCGCGTCGGGATCGGCATCATCGGTGCCGGCAACATCTCCACGCAGTACCTCGAGAACCTGACGCAGTTCGCCGACGTCGAGGTCCGCTTCGTCGCCGACGTCCTGCTCGACCGGGCCGCCGCGCAGGCGTCGGCGTACGGCGTCGCGGCCTCGGGCACGGTCGAGGAGCTCCTGGCCCGCGACGACGTCCAGATCGTCATCAACCTGACGATCCCGGCCGTGCACGCCGAGGTCGACCAGCAGATCATCGACGCCGGCAAGCACGTGTGGAGCGAGAAGCCGATCGCCACCGACCACGACTCGGCCGCCGCCGTGCTCGCGTCGGCACAGGCGAAGGGCCTCCGCGTCGCGACCGCGCCGGACACCGTGCTCGGCGCCGGCATCCAGACCGCGCTCCGCGCCATCGCCCGCGGTGACATCGGCGAGCCGCTCACCGCGACGACGCTGTTCCACGTGCCCGGACCCGAGGCGTGGCACCCGAACCCGGACTTCCTGTTCGCGACCGGTGCCGGCCCGCTCTTCGACATGGGGCCGTACTACGTCACGACGCTCGTGCACGCCTTCGGCACCGCCAGCCGGGTGCAGGCGGTGTCCTCGAAGTCGCTCGACCGCCGCACGATCGCCTCGGGTGACCGTGCCGGCGAGACGTTCCCCGTCGAGGTCCCGACCCACCACGCCGCGCTCATCGAGTTCGCCGGCGGACAGTCCGCCCAGTCGACGTTCTCGTTCCAGCACGCACTGCCGCGGATGGGCTTCGTCGAGATCAACGGCACGCTCGGCACGATCTCGCTCCCGGACCCGAACACCTTCGAGGGGTCGTCGCAGCTGTGGCGGTACGGGCACGACGAGCCCGAGACGCTCCCCGCCGTCGGCTCCACCTGGGGCCGCGGGACCGGCGTCGTCGAGCTCGCGCGCGCGATCGCCGAGGACCGTCCGGAGCGGGCCTCCGGCGCCGTGGCGCTGCACGTCCTCGACGTGCTGCTCGGCATCCGTGACGCCGCCGAGTCGGGATCGGCCGTCGAGATCACCTCGACCGTGGACGCGGTCCCGCCGCTGCCCGAGGACTTCGACCCCGCCGCCGCGGTCCTGACCGCTGGCGTGGACGCGTAGTCCCCGGACCACCACACCCGTGACGGCCGGTCCCCTCGGGGGCCGGCCGTCGCGTGTGTCCGGGCTCGTTGTCCGCGCACTCCGGATCGACCGTCCGCGCACTCCGGCCACTCGGGCACGGCACGCAGCCGAGGGCGCATTCACTCGAGTGCATGCGCACCATGGGAGTCGAAGAAGAGCTGCTGCTCATCGACCGGAGGACGGGCCGCCCGGTCCCGGTCGCCGACCAGGTCCTCGCCCGCGCCATCGCCGCCGGTGGCCCCGGTGACGGCGGCGAGGTCGTCGGCGAGATGCACCGCGAGGCCATCGAGGTCATCACCCGGCCGCACTCGTCCCTCGCCGCCCTCGGCGGGCAGGTGCTCGCGAACCGCGACTTCACCGAGTCGCTCGCCTCGGAGGCCGGGGCGCACGCCGCCCCCCTCGCCACGTCCCCGTGCCCGGTGGACCCCCATCCGACGGACTCGGCGCGGTACGCGACGATCATGCAGCGGTACGGGACGCTGCCCCGGCGCGTGCTCACCTCGGGACTGCACGTGCACGTGTCGGTGGACTCCCCCGAGGAGGGCGTGGCCGTCCTCGACCAGATCCGTACGTGGACGCCGATCCTGATCGCCCTCTGCGCGAACTCCCCGTTCCACGACGGCGTCGACACCGGGCACGCGAGTTGGCGGTCGATGCTCTGGAACCAGTGGCCGTCCTCCGGGCCGATGGAACGATTCGGCTCGTTGGCCCGGTACCGGTCCGTCACCGAGGCGATGCTCGGGAGCGGCGCACTGCTCGACCCGGGGATGCTGTACCTCGACGCTCGGCTCTCGCGGAACCACCCGACCGTCGAGGTCCGGGTGGCCGACGTGCCGCTCGACCCGGGGACGACGGTCACGGTCGCCGGCCTGGTCCGCGCCCTCGTCGACACCGCGGCCCGCGACGCGGCCGCCGGACGGGAGGCTCCGCTCACCCCCGCCTGCGCCGTGCGGCTGGCGAACTGGCGGGCGGCCCTCGAGGGGCTCGACGGGTGCCTCGTCGACCCGACGACCGAACGCCCGGCCCCGGCGCGCGACGTCGTGATGCTGCTGCTGTCGCACGTCCTGCCGGCACTCGTCGCGAACGGCGACGACCAGCTCGTCGAACGCGGCATCGCCGACCTCTTCACGCTGGGCACGGGAGCGGCACGGCAGCGTGCAGCCCGACGACCAGCCGCCGCCGGGGCGCCCGACGACCTCGGCCACGTCGCGCTCGCGACGGCCCGCACGAACCCGGGCACACGCACCCACCTCGATGCCGCACGCTCGCGGACCACGATCGGACGGACCACGCCGTGACACAGACGACCACGCCCCCGGCACTCGGCGAGGAGCCGGACGAACTCCTCGGACGACGACCACTGCGGACCGGCATCCGAGCCGTCCACTGGCACACCTCCACGGACCACAAGACGATCGGCAACCTGTACCTCGTCACCTCGTTCGGGTACTTCTGCCTGGCCGGACTGATGGCCGTCGTGATGCGGACCGAACTCGCGACCCCCGGACTCGACGTCCTCGACACCCGGGAGCAGTACAACCAGCTCATGACGATGCACGGCACCGTGATGCTGCTGCTCTTCGCGACGCCGTTGTTCTCGGGGTTCGCGAACGCGATCATGCCGCTGCAGATCGGCGCTCCGGACGTCGCGTTCCCCCGCCTCAACGCGCTGTCCTACTGGTTGTACGTCTTCGGCAGCCTCATCGCGATGGGTGGCTTCCTCACACCTGCCGGGTCCGCCTCGTTCGGGTGGACGGCGTACGCGCCGCTGTCCGACGCGACGTTCGCACCCGGCCTGGGGAGCACCCTCTGGGTCGCCGGACTGAGTCTCACCGGCTTCAGCACGATCCTCGGCGCGGTGAACTTCATCACGACCATCATCACCATGCGGGCCCCCGGGATGACGATGTTCCGGATGCCGATCTTCACGTGGAACGTGCTCATCACCTCCCTCCTCGTGCTCATGGCGTTCCCGGTGCTCGCGGCCGCGTTGTTCGGGCTGCTGCTGGACCGGGCGTTCGACGCACAGATCTACAACCCGGCGAACGGCGGGGCGCTCCTCTGGCAGCACCTGTTCTGGTTCTTCGGCCACCCCGAGGTCTACGTGATCGCGTTGCCCTTCTTCGGCATCGTCTCCGAGGTGTTCCCGGTCTTCAGCCGCAAGCCGATCTTCGGCTACAAGACGCTCGTGTACGCGACGATCACGATCGCGGCGCTGTCGATCTCGGTCTGGGCGCACCACATGTTCGCCACCGGCGGGGTCCTGCTCCCCTGGTTCTCCCTCATGACGATGCTCATCGCGGTCCCCACGGGCGTGAAGATCTTCAACTGGACCGGCACGATGTGGCAGGGCTCGGTGACGTTCGAGACGCCGATCCTCTGGGCCATCGGGTTCCTGGTCACGTTCACGTTCGGCGGCCTCACCGGGGTGATCCTGGCGTCACCGCCACTGGACTTCCACGTCCACGACTCGTACTTCGTCGTCGCGCACTTCCACTACGTCGTGTTCGGCACGGTCGTCTTCGCGATGTTCTCCGGCTTCTACTTCTGGTGGCCGAAGTTCACCGGGAAGATGCTCGGCGAGCGCCTGGGGAAGATCCACTTCTGGATGCTCTTCATCGGGTTCCACACGACGTTCCTCATCCAGCACTGGCTCGGCGTGATCGGCATGCCCCGGCGGTACGCGAGCTACCTGCCGGAGGACGGGTTCACCTGGCTGCACCAGGTGTCGACCGTCGGGGCGATGGTCACCGCGGCGTCGATGCTCCCCTTCTTCCTCAACATCGTCCAGACGATGCGGCACGGGCAGCGCGTGCGGGTCAACGACCCGTGGGGCTACGGCCGCTCGCTCGAGTGGGCCACGAGCTGCCCCCCGCCGCGGCACAACTTCACGGCGATCCCGCGGATCCGTTCCGAGTCCCCCGCCTTCGACCTGAACCACCCGGAGGCCGGCATCCCCGTCGGTGTCGGTCGGGCGATGGACGCGCCGGACGCGGCGACGCACGACCAGGCGAGCGGCAAGACGCGCGAGCCCGAGGGCCCCGGCCAGCAGGCCTGACCCCGCTTCAGTGGTCGTCGTGCCCCTCGGTGCTGCCGGGGGGCACGATCCGTTCCAGCAGCCGCAGCACACGCTCGCCGTCGACGGCGTCGGGGTCGAGCAGCCACTGCACCTGCAGGCCGTCCGAAGCCGCGATGCTGAGGCTCGCCAGGTCCTCGGGATCGAGGTCCTCGCGGATCCGTCCGGCGGCCTGGTCGGTGCGGATGAGGTCCGCCAGGTCCGCGCGCAGGCGGGTGAAGCGGTCGCGCATGAACTCGCGCGTGGTCGGGTGACCCTCCTGCACGGCGTCGGCGGAGAGCGTCGTGTAGAGCTGGACGAGGCCGGGAACGGCCCGGTTCCGCGCGGCGCTCTCCCGCATGTCACCGATCGCCGACTTCATCCGCTCGGGCGCACCCTGTTCGCGGACCTCGTGCTCGCGGTAGACCGCGAGGAGCAGGTCGTCGCGGCTGGGGAAGTAGTGCCGGAGTGCCGCGTGGGTGATCCCGAGGGCGTCGGCCACGGACCGCAGCGAGGACGCGTCGACGCCCTGCTCGGCGACCATCCGGATCATCTCGTCGAGGATCTGTGCGCGTCGCTCGGTGCCCTTGCGGTAGCCGCCGCGGCGCGGAGGAGCCGCGTCGGTCTCGTCGGCCGGGTCGGTCATCCTGCTAACTTACCGCTGGAAGGTTTTCGCGGCCAGTGCCGGGCGGGAGGCCCGGATCACGACCCGGACCAGACCTCGCGTCCGAGGCGCGTCAGGACGCGGCGTCCGCCGCCGGGCGGTCGTCGACCGCGGACCCGGCCGGGTCGGGGAGCGCACGGACGGTGGACTCGTCGACCGTGTACTCGTCCACCGGAGCGGCCGCACCTGCGTCGAGGGCCGCCGTGATCTGCCCGAGGCACCGGGCCAGGACCTCGTTGTCCTCGGCCGACAGGTGGTCGATGACCTCGACGACGGCCTGGTGGAAGGTCTCGTACGACACGTCGATCTTGCGGGCCGCCTGCACGGTCGGTTCGAGCACCTGCGCTCGGCGGTCCGTGGGGTGCGGTGACCGGACCAGGTCGCCCTTCTCGACGAGCCCGTCCACGATCTTCGTGACCGAGGCGTTGGACACCCCGAGCATCACGGCCAGGTCCTTCGGTCCCATCGTCCGGCCGTCGCGGTGGGCCTGGAGCATGTAGCGGACGGTGAGGAACTCGTTCTTCGTCAGCCCGCTCTCGACGCGGGCCCGTTCGAGCTGGTCCTCTTCCGCGTGCTGGAGGCGGAGCAGTGCGTCGACGGCGGTCTTGGCGGACCGGGTGCGCGGTTCACGTGCGTAGAGGTGGACGTGCTCGCGGCGGACGACGGTCAACGGCATGGGTGCTGGTCTTCCTCACCCGGTCGATCCGGGAGGTCGTGCTGGAGGTCGGACTGCCCGGTCAGGCGGCCGGCGCGACGAAGAAGTCGGCGTAGGACAGTTCGGAGCGGCGGGACAGCAGCGACGGGTCCTGGATCCGCTGGGCGACGTACGCCTCGATGACGGCCGGGTCGGTCAGGCCCACGCGCGGGTGGGACCCGCCGAAGCGAGTGTCGTGCGACGTGCCGTGGTACGTGCTCTGCATGGTGGGCGCCTTCCTCGTCGAGAGACTGCTGTCCGTCCGGACGAAATGACTCTTTCACATCGTGAACTATGTGGTCAACGAACTTTTCGGAGGGTTGTACATTTCGCGCGCCGAACCTCCAGACCGCCTGGTGGAACGACACGAGCCCCTCCTCGTCGTGAGGAAGGGCTCGTGTCGTCGCACTGCGCCGGGACTACTCCTTGTTGAGCTTGTCCTGCACCGTGCCGGCGATCTTCTCGACCGTGTTCGGCAGTTCGGTCGTGCCGTAGAAGCGCGCGTCCGGGTGCGTGGGCGGCGGCATCGGCGACGACGTGGTGGGGCCGTCGTGGTACGAGTACTCGCCCTTGCCGTCGAACGAGGGGCCGCTCGCCCAGGGGCCGTTCTTCGCCTCGGCACCGTCGGAGAAGTTGAGGTACTGGTAGTTGACCTCCTGGTTCTCCTTGTGCTGCGGGAAGTTGCTCGGCACCGGCATGGTCTCGAGCCCGGACTCGCGGAGTTCCGCAGCCGCGGTCGCCCACATGTTCTGGTGCATGGTGTCGCGGGCGATGAGGAACTTCAGCAGGTCCCGCACGCCGTGGTCGTCGGTCATGTGGTAGAGCCGGGCGGCCTGGACGCGGCCCTGCATCTCGGCGTTCTCGTTCGCCGTGAAGTCGGCGAGCAGGTTGCCACTGGCGGTGATGTACGAGCCCTGCCACGGGTTGCCCATGCTGTCGACCGGACGCGCACCGGCGCCGGCGACGATGGCGTGCTGGATGTCCGTGCCACCGAGGACCGCAGCGACCGTCGGGTCGTCCTGCACCGCGTCACCGGTGATGCCGAGCGGGGCCTTCTCGAGCAGCTGCGCGATCATCGTCGCGAGCATCTCGACGTGGCCCATCTCCTCGGCGCCGATGCCGAACACCATGTCGCGGTACTTGCCCGGGATGTGCATGTTCCACGCCTGGAACTGGTACTGCATCGCGACCGAGATCTCGCCGTACTGGCCGCCGAGCACCTCCTGGAGCTTGCGGGCGTAGACCGCGTCGGGCTTGTCGGGCGTGGACTTGAACTGGAGCTCTTGCTTGTGGAAGTACAAATCGTTCTCCTGTCTCAGTGGTGGTGGTGGGGGCGAGCGGTCAGAGGATCGGCGTGCCGCCGGTGACGGCGACGCGCGCTCCCGAGACGTAGCTGCCGTCGTCGCTCGCCAGCAGGACGTACACCGGTGCGAGTTCGGCGGGCTGACCCGGGCGGCCGAGCGGCGTCTGCTTGCCGAACTGCCCGACCTCCTCCGGGGGCATGGTGGAGGGGATGAGCGGCGTCCAGATCGGGCCGGGTGCCACGCTGTTCACGCGGATCCCGCGCGGGCCGAGCAGCTGCGCCAGGGCGGCCGACAGGTTCGCGACACCGGCCTTCGTCACGTCGTACGGCGCCAGGTCGGGCTTCGGGTTGTCGGAGTTGACCGAGCTGGAGCCGATGATCGACGCTCCGGCCGACAGGTGCGGCAAGGCGGCCTTGACCAGGTGGAAGTACGCGCTGAGGTTCGTCGCGAGGGTGTGGTCCCACTCCTCGTCGCTGATCTCCTCGATCGTCTCGTGCGTCATCTGGTACGCCGCGTTGTTGACGAGGACGTCGATGCCGCCGAGTTCCGACACGGCGGTGTCGATGACGCTCCGGCAGTAGGCGGGGTCGCTGACGTCACCGGGGAACAGCACGGCCTTGCGACCGGCGTCCTCGATCCAGTGCTTCGTCTCCTGCGCGTCGTCCTCCTCCTCGGGGAGGTAGGAGATGAGGACGTCCGCCCCTTCCCGGGCGAAGGCGATGGCGACCGCCTTGCCGATGCCACTGTCCCCGCCGGTGATGACCGCACGCTTGCCGGTGAGCTTGCCGGAACCGGTGTAGCTCGTCTCGCCGTGGTCCGGCTTCGGCGACATCGCCTGCTCGGAACCGGGGGGTTGCTGCTGTTGATCGCTCATGTCGCTCCCTGTGACGAAGGTGGTTGCGTCGTGCAGGGGCGATGGTCGGCGGCGGTCGCTGAGTACGCGTCCGGAGTGTTCAGATCGCGCGGACGGGTTCGGCCGCGACCGGGGCGGGATCCCCGGAGGCCCGCGGATCGCGGGCGAGATCGCTCGTGTCACGGACGCGGGCCGGGAACGACGAAGGCCCCGATCTCCCGATCGGGGCCTTCGTCTTCTGCCTGGTGCGCGAGGGGGGACTTGAACCCCCACGCCGTTTCCAGCACACGGACCTGAACCGTGCGCGTCTACCAATTCCGCCACTCGCGCCAGCGACGAGAACACTACCATGCACAGACGGAGCCCGGAGCCAACCACTACCATGCAGTGGTCAGCGACCGAGAACGTGGAGACCATGGGCCTACTGGACAACTTCGAGCGAGGGTTGGAGCGCGCCGTCAACGGTGCCTTCGCGAAGACCTTCCGCTCCGGTGTGCAGCCGGTCGAGATCGCTGCGGCCCTCCGACGCGAGCTCGACACCAAGGCCGCGGTGGTCTCACGCGAGCGCATCCTCGTGCCGAACGAGTTCACGGTGCGCCTGGCGCCGCCGGACCACACGCGCATGAACGACGTCGGTCGCCCGCTCCTCGACGAGTTGACGCAGCGGGTCCAGCAGCACGCGGTGGCGCAGAACTACTCGTTCTCCGGTCCGGTGACGATCCGCCTCCAGCAGGACGGCACGCTGTCGACGGGGATCCTCGAGATCGACTCGACCACCGTGCAGCGCGACGTCGCGTGGGTGGCCGTCCTCGACATCGGATCGCAACGACACCGGCTGCACCGCGGACGCACCGTCATCGGCCGCGGCACGGACGCCGACATCACCGTCGCGGACACCGGGACCAGCCGGAAGCACGTCGAGGTCCTCTGGGACGGCAAGCACGCGCAGGTGAACGACCTGGGCTCCACGAACGGGTCGAAACTCAACGGCGAACGCTTCCAGCAGGCGATCCTCGAGCCGGACTCCACCATCGAGATCGGTCGTACCCGTATGGTGTTCCGGGTGATCCCGGAGAACGACGGAGGTGCGCGATGACCACGGGCCTGACCCTGCTCGTCCTGCGCTTCGCGTTCCTCGCGGTGCTGTGGCTCTTCGTCTTCGTGATCGTCTTCGCGCTCCGGAGCGACCTGTTCGGCCAGCGCGTGCGCGCGATCCCCACCGACCCGAAGGCCGGTCCGTCCGGTCCCACCACCCCGCCGGTCCCCGCCGGCGCCGGTGCGGCGGCCGCCCGGAACACCTCTTCGGCCAGCGCCTTCACCGAGCTGATCGGCCAGACCGGAGGTCCGACCGCCCCCGCCACGCCGGTCGCCACCCGACTCGTCATCACCGAGGGCGCGCGCGAGGGCATGGAGATGCCGCTCGGCGGCGGACCGATCACGATCGGCCGCTCGAGCGAGAGCAACGTCGTGATCCGTGACGACTACACGTCGACCAACCACGCCCGGCTCGACCTGCAGGGCGGAGCCTGGGTGCTCACCGACCTCGGGTCGACCAACGGCACCTTCGTCAACGGCCAGAAGGTCACCGCTCCCACCACCGTCGCGGAACGCACCCCGATCACCATCGGGACGACGACGTTCGAGCTGCGGCGGTAGGCCCGGATGCCGGCTCGCACGCTGAGCGCCGCTGTGTCCCACGTGGGGCGCATCCGCGCGAACAACCAGGACTCCGGCTACGCCGGTCAGCACCTGTTCGCGGTGGCCGACGGCATGGGCGGGCACGCCGGCGGTGACGTCGCCTCGGCGATCGCGATCCGTCGCATCCGCGAGGTCGACCGTGAGTTCCCGTCCGCGCACGACGCCGAGTTCGCGCTGCAGTCGGCCCTGATCGCCGCGAACCAGCTCATCACCGAGACGGTGTTCGAGCACCAGGAGCTCACGGGCATGGGCACCACCGTGAGCGCCATGATCCGCGTCGGCGACCAGCTCGCGATCGCCCACATCGGCGACTCCCGGATCTACCGCTGGCGGGACGGCGAGCTGCAGCAGATCACGTCCGACCACACGTTCGTGCAGCGGCTCGTCGACAGCGGACGGATCACCCCGGAGGAAGCCGCCGTGCACCCGCGGCGCTCGGTCCTCATGCGCGTGCTCGGCGACGTCGACGCGGCGCCCGAGGTCGACACGGCCGTCATGGACATCCGCCCGGGCGACCGGTGGTTGCTCTGCTCCGACGGCCTGTCCTCGTACCTGGCAGAGGAGCGCATCCGCCATGCGCTCGCCTCGACGATGGACGCCAACCAGGTCACGCAGCGCCTCGTGAAGGAGACGCTCGACCACGGCGCGCCCGACAACGTCACGGTCGTGGTGCTCGACGTCACCGACTCCGAGCCGGGCGAGGACGACGACGCCGCGACCACCGTCGGATCCGCCGCAGCCCCGCTGACCTTCGAAGCGTCGACGGGTCGCAAGCCGATCCGCCTCCCCACGATCCTGCTGCACCCCCTCAAGGTCTCCGCGGCACCGGAGGACTCGCACTTCGAACCCGAGTCCGACCAGTACTTCGCCGAGCTCATCGCCGAGGACCGTCGTCGCCGCATCCGCCGTCGGATCTCGTGGTCGGTCGCGCTCGTGGTGGCGGTGCTCGTCCTCGTCGGAGCGGTGTTCATCGGGTACCGCATCGTGCAGGACCACTACTACGTGGGCACCGACCGTGGCTCCGTCGCCATCTACAAGGGCGTCCAGCAGACCATCGGACCGGTCGCGTTGTCCGACGTGTACGAGGACACCGACATCGCGATCGCCGAGCTGCCCGACTTCACCAGGGAGAACGTCCGCTCCACGATCAACGCGACGTCGCTCGAGGACGCCCGTGACATCGTCGAGCGCCTCCGCACCGCTGCCGAGACCGGGCAGGACCAGAGCGGCACCGGTGGGTCCGGTGCGGGCCCGTCGCCCTCCACCGACCCGTCGTCGTCACGCAGCCCCTCGCCGTCCCCCTCCCCGTCCAGGAGCGCACGATGAGCGCCACGACCGCACCGTCGCTGACCCAGGCGATCACGATCAAGCTCCGTGAGCCCGCGCGGGCGCGCAACCTCGAGCTCGCCCTGCTCGTCATCGCCTGCGGGATCTGCGCCGGCGCGATGGTCCTCGTGCAGCTCGGCACCAAGGGCAGGGTCTTCGACACCTCGGTGCTCTGGACGGGCGCCTCGATCCTCGGACTCGCACTGGTGATGCACGTCGTCCTGCGCGTCGTCGCGAAGAACGCGGACCCCTTCGTCCTGCCGATCGCCCTCGTGCTCAACGGCATCGGGATCGCGGAGATCTACCGCATCGACATCCACAACGGCGACAGCGGCTGGGACGCGATCGGCGTCAAGCAGATCGCGTGGACCCTGCTCGCCATGGTGCTCGCCATCGCGACGCTGCTCCTCGTACGCAACCACCGGTTCCTGCAGCGCTACCGCTACATCTTCATGCTGCTCACCATCGTGCTGCTCCTGCTGCCCATGCTGCCCGGCATCGGCACGAACATCGGCGGCGCACGGGTCTGGATCCGGATCGGGCCGTTCTCGTTCCAGCCGGGCGAGCTCGCGAAGATCACCATGGCGCTCTTCTTCGCCGGGTACCTCGTCACGGCTCGGGACAGCCTGTCGATCGTCGGCAGGAAGTTCCTCGGGATGACGTTCCCGCGCGCCCGCGACCTCGGACCGATCCTGATCGTGTGGGGAGCTGCGATGAGCGTGCTGGTGTTCCAGCGCGACCTCGGCACCGCGCTGCTCTACTTCGGCCTGTTCCTCGTGATGATCTACGTCGCGACCGCGCGGCTCAGCTGGGTCGTGATCGGCCTCGGGCTGTTCATCGGCGGTGCGCTGGCGGCCGCGAGCGCGCTCGTCTACGTGCAGGGCCGGTTCGAGCAGTGGCTCGACCCGTTCGACCAGCAGATCTTCTCGCGTGAGACCCAGGGCAGCTACCAGCTCGTGCAGGGGCTCTTCGGCTTCGCGAACGGCGGCATCACGGGCACCGGCCTCGGCCAGGGTCGGCCGTACATCACGCCGGTCGCCAACGCGGACTACATCATCGCCTCCCTCGGGGAAGAGCTCGGCCTCATCGGCGTCTTCGCGATCCTGGGGCTGTTCGTCATCCTCGTCTCGCGGGGCATCCGGGTCGGGTTCATGGCGCAGGACGACTTCGGCA
This sequence comes from Curtobacterium sp. MCBD17_021, assembly GCF_003234525.1. Classification (NCBI taxonomy): domain Bacteria; kingdom Bacillati; phylum Actinomycetota; class Actinomycetes; order Micrococcales; family Microbacteriaceae; genus Curtobacterium; species Curtobacterium sp. MCBD17_021. The sequence continues at coordinate 20,868 of NZ_QKTS01000012.1, forward strand.
AGCTGCTCGGGATCGGCTTCGGCTTCACGATCGCCCTGCAGGTCTTCGTGGTCGTCGGTGGCATCACCCGGATCATCCCCGTCACGGGCCTCACCACGCCGTTCATGGCGGCTGGTGGTTCGTCCCTGGTGGCGAACTGGATCATCGCGGCGATGCTGCTGCGGCTGACCGACTCCATCCCCGCCGAGCAGCGCATCCAGCAGGGTGCGTTCGCCGACCGGGGCAACGCCGGCCGTGGCCGGTCCAGGAAGGAGCGCCGATGAACCGCCAACTCCGCGGCGTCTCGACCGTCGTGGTGCTCATGTTCGTCGCCCTGTTCGTGTCGACGACCTCGATCCAGTTCTTCTCGGCGGACTCGCTCCGTGCCGACTCCCGGAACTCGCGCACCATCCTCGACAGTTACTCGACCAAGCGCGGTGCGATCCTCGTCGACGGCAAGCCCATCGCCGAGTCCACCGCGGTCGACGACCAGTACCAGTACCAGCGCAAGTACAACAACGGCGAGCTGTACTCGGCGGTGACCGGTCACTTCACGATCGGGCAGGGCAACACGGGCATCGAGAGCGCCGAGAACGCGGTGCTCTCGGGGAACTCCGACGAGTCCTTCTTCCAGAACCTCAACGCGATCCTGACCGGACAGGACGTCCGAGGCGACAACGTCAACCTGACGATCGACCCCGACGTGCAGCAGGCGGCCTACGACGCCCTCGGTGCGAACACCGGCGCGGTCGTGGCGATCCAGCCGAAGACCGGCAAGGTCCTGGCGATGGTGTCGAAGCCCGGCTACGACCCGAACTCGCTCACCTCGCACGACACCGACGAGGTCATCGCCCGGTACCAGGCGCTCGAGGCGGACCCCACCAAGCCGCTCCAGAACCGTGCCATCGCCGGCGACCTCTACACGCCCGGATCGGTCTTCAAGCTCGTCGTGGCCTCCGCCGCACTGGCGAGCGGCGACTTCACCCTCGACTCGACCCTGCCGAACCCGTCGACCCTGACGCTCCCGGGGACGAGCTCGCGGATCAACAACGCCGAGGGCGGCAGCTGCGGCGGTGGCGACGAGGTCAAGCTCCGCGTCGCCATCCAGTACTCGTGCAACATCCCCTTCGCCGAACTCGGGCAGAAGCTCGGGTACGACACCATCAAGAAGACCGCGGACGCGTACGGCTTCGGCGACGTCATCGACATCCCGACCTCGGCCACGCCCAGCCAGTACCCGGAGCCGGAGTCCACCGCGCAGCTCATGCTCAGCGCGTTCGGCCAGGCCAACGACCGGGTGACCCCGCTGCAGATGGCGATGGTGGCGTCGGGCATCGCGAACGGCGGTCGGGTGATGCAGCCATCGCTCGTCGAGTCGATCGAGACGAGCGACCTGAAGACCGTCGAGTCGTTCTCCCCGAAGCAGTACAGCGCGCCCCTGTCGTCCGACCAGGCCGCCGACCTGACCGAGGCGATGCAGAGCGTCGTCGCGGCCGGGACCGGAACGAATGCGAAGATCGACGGTGTCGACGTCGCGGGCAAGACCGGGACCGCCGAGGGCGGGACGGGCGATCCGTACACACTCTGGTTCACGGGCTTCGCCCCGGCCAAGGACCCCGAGGTCGCGGTCGCCGTGGTCGTCGGGAACGGCGGCGGACTCGGTCAGTCCGGCGTCGGCAACACGGTCGCGGCTCCCGTCGCGAAGAAAGTCATGGAGGCGGTGCTGAACAAATGAGACCCACCAGCGGACTCACCTTCGGTGGGCGGTACCAGCTCTCGTCCCGGGTCGCCATCGGCGGCATGGGAGAGGTGTGGCAGGCGACCGACCTGGTCATCGGTCGCACCGTCGCCCTGAAGATCCTCAAGGACGAGTACCTCGGTGACCCCGGGTTCCTCGAGCGCTTCCGCGCCGAGGCCCGGCACGCCGCCCTCGTCAACCACGAGGGCATCGCCAACGTCTTCGACTACGGCGAGGAGGACGGCAGCGCCTACCTCGTCATGGAGCTCGTCCCGGGTGAGGCACTCTCCACCATGATCGAGCGGGAGCACACCCTCCCGGTCGACAAGGTCCTCGACATCGTCGCCCAGACCGCGAACGCCCTGCAGGCCGCGCACGCGGTCGGCCTCGTGCACCGCGACATCAAGCCCGGCAACCTGCTCATCACCCCGGACGGCCGCGTCAAGATCACCGACTTCGGGATCGCGCGCATCGCCGACCAGGTCCCCCTCACGGCGACCGGTCAGGTCATGGGGACGGTGCAGTACCTCTCGCCCGAACAGGCCAGCGGTCACCCGGCCTCCCCGTCGACCGACATCTACTCCCTCGGCATCGTCGCGTACGAGTGCCTGGCGGGGCGTCGACCGTTCACGGGCGAGTCGCAGGTCGCGATCGCGATGGCGCACATCAACGAGCAGCCGCCGGCGCTCCCGGGCACGGTCCCGGAGCCGGTGGCGGCGCTCGTGATGTCCTGCATCGCGAAGAAGCCCGCCGACCGTCCCGCGACGGCTGCCAACCTGGCGCGTGCCGCCCAGGCGTTGCGCCGCGGTGACGTCGCCGCCGCGACCGTCGCGGTCCCCGCGCTCGCCGGCGCAGGCACCGTCGCCTTCAACCCGCCGGCCGGGAACGACGACGCCACGGCACTGATCGGCACGCAGCCGAACGCGCCCGTCGTCGGTGGTGCTCCTCGGACGCCCGCCGGGCCGGAGGACGACGAAGAAGAGAAGAAGAGCCGGGCCTGGATCTGGTGGCTCGTCGCGGCCGTGGTCGTCGCGGCACTCGTCATCGGCGGGATCGTGTTCGCGAACCAGGGCCAGGACGCGGATCCCGGTCCGTCGCCGAGCCGTTCGGTGACGCCCTCCCCGGTCCAGACGCCCACCGAGGAGCCGACGCCGACCCCGACCGAGACGCGGACGACGATCAACCCCGGCGACTACGTCGGGCGGTCCACCGACGAGGTCCGTGCGGAACTCCAGTCGCTCGGCTTCGCCGTGCAGGTCCAGGACGGCGACCCCGCAGCCTCGGCCGAGCAGGCCAACACCGTGCAGTCGATCAGCCCCACCGGCAGCCTGGCCGAGGGCACGCTCGTGACCCTGCGGGAGTACACCGCGCCTCCTTCGGTCAACAAGCCGAACACGCCGAGTGCCGGCGCGGTGTCGGCCACCGGCGCCGTGACGTTCAGCTGGTCGACCGCGACCTGCCCGACCGGGTACACCGTCTCGAAGTACTCGTGGACGGTCTCCGGCGGGAAGGACGCCTCCGGCGCGACGAGCGGCGACACGTCCGAGACCTCCGTCGACATCCAGGCCGACCAGCCGGGCAACGACGTGACGCTGTCCTACACCGTGACGTGCGGCAACCTCGCGGCGTCGAGCAGCTCGGACCCGGCGACCGCCACCTGGGTGCAGCCGCCGGAGCCGACGGACGCCCCGACGCCGACCGCCACCCCGCAGGACTGAGTCAGCGCGAGACCGTCACGAGGCCCTGGCACGATGCGTGTCAGGGCCTCGCCACGTTCCGGTAACGGTTGACCCGTCAGCGCGGTCGGCCAGCGTCCCACCAGACACCCCTGCCGTACACTTGCTCGGACGGACATTCGGAGGAGTACGTGCCAGAAGGTGTGACCGCGGGGATCACGCTCCTCGCCAACCGTTACGAGATCGGTGACGTCATCGGTCGAGGGGGCATGGCCACCGTCCACGTCGGGACCGACACTCGACTCGGTCGGCGGGTCGCGGTCAAGCTGTTGAAGCCGAGCCTCGCGAACGACCCGGCCTTCCGCACGCGGTTCCGGCAAGAGGCCCAGGCGGCGGCACGGATGGCGCACCCGACGATCGTCCGCGTCTACGACGCCGGCGAGGAGACCGTCCGCGAACCCACGGGCGCCGAGGTGCAGGTCCCCTTCATCGTCATGGAGTACGTCGAGGGTCGTCCGCTCAGCGAGATCGTCGCCGAGGGCCCGGTCGTGCAGGAAGAAGCGGCCCGCATCGTCGAGGGCATCCTGACCGCCCTCGAGTTCTCGCACCGTGCCGGCGTCGTGCACCGTGACATCAAGCCGGCCAACGTGATGATCACGCACTCCGGCCAGGTGAAGGTGATGGACTTCGGGATCGCCCGCGCCATCACGGACACGTCGGCCACCGTCGCGCAGACCACGTCGATCCTCGGGACCGCCTCCTACTTCTCGCCGGAGCAGGCCCGCGGCGAGCTCGTCGACGCCCGCACGGACCTGTACTCGACCGGCATCGTGCTGTTCGAACTGCTGACCGGCCGCCCGCCGTTCCTCGGTGCGTCGCCGGTCGCCGTGGCGTACCAGCACGTCAGCGAACAGCCCGTCGCTCCCTCGACGATCACCTCCACGGTGTCCCCGGCGCTCGACGCGGTGACCTTGCACGCCCTCGTGAAGGACCGCACCCGGCGCTTCCAGAACGCTGCGGAGTTCCGCCGTGACCTGCAGCAGGCCGCTGCCGGTCACGTGCCGACCTCGTCGAAGAAGCTCGCCGCCGCCGCTGCCGACGACGCGTCACTGCTGTTCGGTGTCAACCCACGCGCGGCCGCGACGGCCGACGTCGCGTTCCGGGAACTCGACGACACCCAGGAACGCCCGCCACAGCGCACGCAGAACCGACCTCCGGTGGCCTGGATCTGGCTCGGCATCGTCCTGACCGTCGCGGTGATCGCCGCCGTCGCGTACTTCGTCGTCAACCTCGAGCCCGGCAAGCCCCCGGTCAGTTCCTCCGTCAAGGTGCCGAGCGTCGCGGGGCAGACGTACACCGAGGCGAGGGACCGGCTCGCCGCCCGTGGCCTGACACCCGTGAGCGTGGAGGAGCCGTCGGACGACGTGCCGAAGGACACGGTGATCCGCTCCGAGCCCGGGTCGGGGACACCCGTCGCCCGCAAGCAGGAGATCCGCCTCGTCGTGTCCACCGGTCCGGAGCAGGTGGCCGTCCCCGACGTCGGATCGGCCTCCCAGGACGCGGCGACCAAGACACTCGAGGACGCCGGTTTCAGGGTGGGCGCGGTCACGTCCGACTACTCGGCGACGGCTCCCGAGGGCACCGTCCTGAGCACCGACCCGGCCTCTGGTGGGGCGCAGCCCAAGGGATCCGTCGTGGACCTGGTCGTGTCCAACGGCAAGGTGAAGCTCCCCGACGTGACCCAGCAGCCCTTCACCACCGCGGATGCGACCCTGCGGGGCCTCGGCCTCACGGTGCAGGGGTCACCCTCGTACGCGTGCACCGGGAACACCGTCACGCAGCAGAGCATCCCGTCCAGCGACGTCGCCCAGGGCAGCACGGTCGTGCTGACGTACTGCGCCGCATCGTCCCAGCCGTCGCGCCAGCTCTCTCCGCCCGCTGACGGCGGCGACCAGGACGGCGCCGGCGACCAGGACGGCGACGACGGCGCGGGCGACTGACCCGAGCGGACGAGCCGGTCGGCCTGACGGGGGCGTCGTCGTCAGCGACAGCCCCGGTGCGGGGATCCCGCTCCGTGGGCGCCGGCCGGCTGGTCCGCCTAGCGGCCGGTGATGAGCGGCCCGAGTCCGGCTGCGCGCTCCGCGGCACCGTCGAGTCCGGCGGTCTCCAGCCAGTTGCCGACCATCCGGTACCCGCCTTCGGTGAGCACCGACTCCGGGTGGAACTGCACGCCGTACACGGGGGCTCCGCGGTGCTGGACGCCCATGATGACGCCGCCGGCAGTCCGGGCGGTGACCGTCAGTTCATCGGGGACGGTGCCGTTGACGATGGCCAGCGAGTGGTACCGCGTGGCCGTGAAGGGGTGCGGGACGCCGGAGAACAGCACACTGTCGTCGTGGTCCACCTGCGAGGTCTTGCCGTGCATGAGCTCTTCCGCGTGGGTGACCGTGGCCCCGAGGGCCTCCGCGATGGCCTGGTGCCCGAGGCACACTCCCAGCAGGGGCTTGTCGACCGCGATCGCCGCACGGACGGTGGGGATCGAGACCCCGGCGTCGGCGGGCGTGCCGGGACCCGGCGAGAGCAGCACACCGTCGTACTCGGCGATCCGGTCCGCGATCTCGTCCTGCGGGAACGCGTCGTTGCGCACCACGTCGGTGTCCGCTCCGAGCTGCTGGACGTAGCCGTTGAGGGTGTACACGAAGCTGTCGTAGTTGTCGACGACGAGGATCTTGGTCATGGGCCGTTCACCGTACTCGTGGGGGATGTGAGCAGCCTCCGTCGGCCCGCGCTCACGCCTGGTGACGGTAGGATACCGGCCATGGCCATGGACAAGGACCGCACCAAGCCCGCCCGGAAGACCCGAGCCGACTCGGTCGACACCGCGGGGGACCAACCGAACCCCGTGTGGTTCAAGCCGGTCATGTTCGGCTTCATGCTCATCGGTCTCGCCTGGGTCATCGTCTTCTACGTCTCCGGCGGCACGCTCCCGGTCCCGACGCTGAACTCGTGGAACATCCTCATCGGCTTCGGCATCATGTTCATCGGCTTCCTCATGACCACCCGGTGGCGCTGAGCAGTCCAGCGATCCGATCCGACGCCCATCGCACCTGCTGGTGTGGCGGGCGTCGTCGTCTGTCCACAAGGAACTCGCCAGCGGCCCTCCCGCCGGGAGGCGCGCCCCGGGTTCTCCACAGATCGGCAGGTTCTCCACACAACGTTCCACACTCCCTGGCCGGAGTTCTCCACAGGCTCGTCCACAGTGGGGATAATCACACGGGTGTAACTCACTGGTCTCTCCACAGTTGTGGACAACTTCTGGTCGAGGTGTGGAGAACGGCCGACGCCCAGCGCTGCCGGAGCGCTGACCGCTGGTCCGTGCCGGGACGGCATGCAGAACGCCCCACCGCCGGAGCGGTGGGGCGTTCTCTCGTGAGCCGTCGTGAGGTCAGGCGGAGGTGAGTGCGTACCCGACGAAGCAGAGCGCGATGGCGACCACGGCCTCCAGGACGAGGAGCGTGGTCTGCAACCCGCGCTGCCGGACGTTCCTCGTCCGCGCGAACACGAAGCCGGTGACGAAGCCGGCCAGGATGCCGCCCACGTGGGCCTGCCACGAGATGTTCGTTCCGGGCAGGAACCCGATGACCAGGTTCAACCCGATGACGACCAACAGCGAGACCGCGTTGTTCCCGAGGCTGCGCTGCAGCACGAAGAACGCCGCGAAGAGGCCGAAGATCGCACCTGACGCCCCGACCACCCAGGTTCCCGGGGCCAGGAACGTCACGAGCATGGACCCGCCGATCCCGGCGATGAAGTACAGCGCCAGGAACCGCCACGTGCCGAGCATGTTCTCGAGCATCCGACCGAAGATGAACAACGCCCACATGTTGAAAGCGATGTGGAGGAAGCTCGAGTGCACGAACAGCACGGTGACGATCCGCCACGGCTGCGTCGGCAGCAGGGCGGAGTTGTACGCGAGCCACTGCGCGAGGAAGCCCCCGGACAGCTGGTCGAGCAGCCAGACGACCACCGAGACGGCGATCAACACGACCGTCGCCTTCTGGTCGAGCATCGCGAAGCGGCGCCGCGCGACGGTCAGGCTGCTCGGGCCGGATGCCCGACGGTTCTCCGTGAACTTCGCCCGCTGCTCACGGACGCACTCGGGGCAGTGCACCCCGACCGCTGCCGGCGTCTGGCACTCCGGGCAGATGGTCCGCCCGCAGCGCTGGCAGAGCACGAAGCTCGGCCGGTCCGGGTGCCGGTAGCAGGTGTTCGACGAAGCCGAGGTGGAGTCGGTCACCCGGGTCAGACGTCCTCGACGTCGATGCTCTGGATGACGACGTCCTCGACGGGCTTGTCACGACCGTCGGTCTGGACGCCCTCGATCGCGTCGACGACCGCGCGCGACTCGTCGTCGGCGACCTCACCGAAGATGGTGTGCTTGCCCTGCAGCCAGGGGGTCGCCACCGTGGTGATGAAGAACTGCGAGCCGTTGGTCCCGCGGCCGCCCTGGATACCGGCGTTCGCCATGGCGAAGATGTACGGGTTCTGGAACGTGAGCTCCGGCGAGATCTCGTCGTCGAAGCGGTAACCCGGGCCGCCGATGCCCTGGCCGAGCGGGTCGCCGCCCTGGATCATGAAGTCCTTGATGATGCGGTGGAAGACCACGCCGTCGTAGAGCTTGTCGGTCGACACCTTGCCGGTGCCGGGGTGCGTCCACTCCTGCGTGCCGGTCGCCAGACCGACGAAGTTCTGGACGGTCTTCGGGGCGTGGTTGCCGAAGAGGTTGACGCGGATGTCGCCCTTGTTGGTGTGGATCGTTGCGACAGCGGTGTGCAGAGACATGACCCGATTCTCTCATGTGGCGCTGGATCTGCACGGGACGCACAGCCGGTGATCTGTGACCTGTCAGCCGACCTGGTGGCAGGATGGGGGCACGTCGACCCATGGAGGTACCGAATGTCGATCGAGATCCCGCGCAAGCGCCGGAAGCAGATCAAGAAGCTCAAGGGCAAGACCGCGACGCTCCTCGGGGAGCAGCGGAAGGTCCTGGAGCACGCGAACGCCATCCTGGCCGAGGCCCGGGGACACGCCGCCGATGCTGCCCGGAAGGACCTCGCTCCCCGCGTCCAGAACGCGATCGACAACGGGCTCCGTCCCGCGGTCGCGACGGGCGTGCACGCTGCGACCTCTGCCGCTCAGAGTGCCTCGCAGCGTTTCCAGTCCGAGGTCGTGCCCGGCCTCATCTCGACCGCTGGCTCCGTGCTCAGCGTCGGGGACCTGGCGAAGGACCCGCGTGTCCAGAAGATCGTGAAGGAAGCGCAGAAGCGAGGCGGGGTGTTCCTCAAGCAGGCTCCCGTCCCGGAGAAGAAGGGCATCGGCTTCGGTGGGGTCGCCCTCATCGTGGTGGGTGTCGTCGCGGTCGCCGGTGCTGCCTACGCGGCGTACCAGACGCTCCGCGCCGACGACGACCTGTGGGTCGCCGACGACGCTGACAACGCGGGCAAGCCCGCCGCCTGACCTCCTGGTTCGCTCGAAGGGCCCCGGCGCTGTGCCGGGGCCCTTCGTCGTTCCCGGGAGGCCCGAGCGGCGCACGCCGGCCCGCCGACCTCGAGCTCGCACAACACCCGGCCGTCCCGCCGTCCCACCGTCGAGGTTCCAGAATTCGCGCACCTCGAGCGTCGAGAGCAGCACATTCCGGAACCTCGAGGAACAGCGCGCGGCACGTCGCGCAACCTCAGCGTACGAGCGACGAGGAGCCGACCACCGACGACGACGACGCGCCGCAGGAGCGGCGGCGCGGCTTGGCACGACGACCGACCGCGGCGAACCGAGGAACGAGCGGAGCAGAGCTCACGCAGAGGGAGTGGAGCCTAGGAGATTCGAACTCCTGACATCTGCCTTGCAAAGGCAGCGCTCTACCAACTGAGCTAAGGCCCCGGAGCGACCGAACCGGCCGCCACGTCGAGAGTTCCGACGCGGGAGTTGAGTTGTGGTGGGGCTACAAGGACTTGAACCTTGGACCTCTTCGTTATCAGCGAAGCGCTCTAACCGCCTGAGCTATAGCCCCTCAGACCGGATGAAAGCCTACCGTACGATCGCGCTGGAGCGAAATCGAGCCGATCGGCCCACCCGGACCGGGTCAGTTGTTGGTGAAGCCCACGAGCACGCCACCCGTGATCCGCACGCTGAGGTTGTACAGGACGCTGACGATCGCACCGAGCACGGTCCCGACGACGACGTTGAGGATGCCGACGACGATCGAGAACCCGAGGACCTGGCCCAGCGAGAACTGGTCCATGATCGAGTAACTGTTCTGACCGGTGACGTCCTTCAACAGGCTGTCGACCTGGTCGAAGACGCCGGTCTGGTTGAGGATGACCCACACCAGCGCCGTGGCCACGACGATCACGATCGAGCCGGCCAGGGCGATGAGGAACGACAGCTTCACCATCGACCAGAAGTCGACGTACACCAGGCGGAGTCGGACCTGACGAGTCCCGACGGGCCGCTTCGCTTTCCGCTGGAGCTTCTCGGCGACACTACTCATTGCTTGACTCGTCCTCTCCGGCCTCCACAGGCGCGGCGTCGGTGGGCAGCGCGTCGGTGGAGACTTCCTCCACGAGCTCTGCGTCGGCGGCGTCGGCGACCGCTTCGTCCGGGCTGACGGTCTCGACCGGGCCCGCGGGCTCGATCTCGGCGTCCGCCTGGTCGTCCAGGTTCCGCTCACTGTTCCGGGCCACGGCGATGATCCGGTCGTTCTCCGCGAACCTCGCGAAGACGACCCCCATCGTGTCGCGTCCCTTGGCGGGGACCTCGGCCACGGCAGACCTTACCACCTTGCCCGATTGCAGCACGACGAGCACCTCGTCGTCCTCGCCGACGATGAGCGCACCGACCAGGTCACCGCGATCGGCTGCCAGGCGGGCCACCTTGATGCCGAGGCCGCCGCGTCCCTGGGTGCGGTACTGGTCGACGGAGGTGCGCTTGGCGTAGCCGCCCTCGGTCATGACCCAGACGAACCCGTCGTCGGACACGACCGACGCCGACAGCAGCGAGTCGTCACCACGGAAGGACATGCCCTTCACGCCGGAGGTCGATCGACCCATCGGGCGCAAGGTGTCGTTCGTCGCCGTGAAGCGGAGCGACATCCCGTGGCGGGAGACCAGCAGCAGGTCGTCGTGCTCGTCGACCAGCAGCGCGGACCGGAGCTTGTCACCCTCACGGAGGTTGATCGCGATGATGCCGCCGGTGCGGTTCGTGTCGTACTCGGTGAGCGCGGTCTTCTTCACGAGACCCTGCTCGGTCGCGAGGACGAGGTACTGCGCTGCCTCGTAGTCGCGGATGTCGAGGACCTGCTGGATCTGCTCGTCCGGCTGCATGGCGAGGAGGTTCGCCGAGTGCTGGCCCTTGGCATCGCGCCCGGCCTCCTGCAGCTCGTACGCCTTCGCGCGGTACACCCGGCCCTGGTCGGTGAGGAACAGCAGCCAGTGGTGGGTCGTCGTGACGAAGAAGTGCTCGACGACGTCGTCCGCGCGGAGCTGGGCGCCGCGGACACCACGACCGCCGCGGTGCTGCGAGCGGTACTGGTCGCTCCGGGTGCGCTTGACGTAGCCACCGCGGGTGATGGTGACGACGACCTCTTCTTCCGGGATGAGGTCTTCCATGCTCATGTCGCCGTCGAAGCCGAGCATGATCTCGGTCCGACGGTCGTCACCGAAGCGGTCGACGATCTCGGTGAGCTCGTCGATGATGATCGAGCGCTGGCGCTCCGGACGGGCGAGGATGTCCTCGAAGTCCGCGATCTTCAGCTCGAGCGCTTCGGCCTCCTCGTGGATCTTCTGGCGCTCGAGAGCGGCCAGACGACGCAGCTGGAGTTCGAGGATCGCGCGGGCCTGGATCTCGTCGACCGAGAGCAGCTCCATGAGGCCGTTCCGAGCCTCCTCGACGTCGGGCGACCGGCGGATGAGGGCGATGACCTCGTCGAGGGCGTCGAGCGCCGCCAGGTACCCACGCAGGATGTGCGCGCGCTTCTCGGCCTCACGCAGGCGGAACCGGGTCCGCCGGACGATGACCTCGATCTGGTGGTCGACCCACGCACTGATGAACCCGTCGAGTGCGAGCGTGCGCGGCACTCCGTCGACGATGGCGAGCATGTTCGCGCCGAAGTTCTCCTGCAGCTGCGTGTGCTTGTACAGGTTGTTGAGCACGACCTTGGCGACCGCGTCACGCTTCAGCACGATGACGAGCCGCTGACCGGTCCGGCCCGACGTCTCGTCGCGGATGTCGGCGACGCCGGCGAGACGGCCGTCCTTGACGAGTTCCGCGATCTTGATCGCCAGGTTGTCCGGGTTGACCTGGTACGGCAGTTCGGTGACGACGAGGCAGGTGCGGCCCTGGATCTCCTCGACGTTGACCACGGCGCGCATGGTGATGGAGCCACGACCGGTCCGGTAGGCGTCCACGATCCCGCGGGTGCCGAGGATCTGCGCCCCGGTCGGGAAGTCCGGACCCTTGATGCGCTGCATGAGCGCCTCGAGGAGCTCTTCACGCGTGGCGTCCGGGTGCTCGAGCGCCCAGACGGCACCGGCGGCGACCTCGCGCAGGTTGTGCGGGGGGATGTTCGTCGCCATGCCGACCGCGATGCCGACGGAACCGTTGACGAGCAGGTTCGGGAACCGCGACGGCAGGATCGACGGCTCCTGCGTGCGACCGTCGTAGTTGTCCTGGAAGTCGACGGTCTCTTCCTCGATGTCCCGCACCATCTCGAGGGCGAGCGGGGCCATCTTCGTCTCGGTGTACCGCGGGGCTGCGGCGCCGTCGTTGCCCGGCGACCCGAAGTTGCCCTGACCGAGCGCGAGTGGGTAGCGGAGCGACCACGGCTGCACGAGCCGGACGAGTGCGTCGTAGATCGCGCTGTCGCCGTGCGGGTGGAACTGACCCATGACGTCGCCGACGACGCGCGAGCACTTCGAGAAGGCACGGTCCGGCCGGTAGCCACCGTCGTACATCGCGTAGATCACGCGACGGTGCACCGGCTTCAGACCGTCGCGCACCTCTGGCAGGGCACGGCCGACGATGACGGACATCGCGTAGTCGAGGTACGAGCGCTGCATCTCGAGCTGCAGGTCGACCTGCGAGATGCGGTCACCGGAGACGACGATGTCCCCGCTGGAGCCGTGCACGATCTCGGGCTCGTCGGCGCCGTTCTCGTTGTCGTCAGCCATGTGCTTGCGTTGCCTTCCTTGACAGCCTGGAGGCTCGTCGTCCGTTGGTCACGCCGGGCGCGACCAGAAGGGGTCGGGTCGGGTCGACGCGGCGTGCGCCGCGCCTCCCGGCCTAGATGTCCAAGAAGCGGACGTCCTTCGCGTTCTGCTGGATGAACTGGCGACGGGACTCGACGTCCTCGCCCATCAGCGTCGCGAAGACGCTGTCCACCGCGGCGGCGTCCTCGAGCGTGACCTGCAGGAGCGTGCGGGTGTCCGGGTTCATCGTGGTGTCCCAGAGCTCCTTGTAGTCCATCTCGCCGAGGCCCTTGTAGCGCTGGATCCCGTTGTCCTTCGGGATGCGCTTGCCGGCGGCGATGCCGGACTGCAGCATCGCGTCGCGCTCGCGGTCGCTGAAGACGTACTGGTCGGCCGCGTTCGACCACTTCAGGCGGTACAGCGGCGGCTGCGCGAGGTACACGTAGCCGCGCTCGATGAGCGGCCGCATGTAGCGGAACAGCAGCGTGAGCAGCAGCGTGGTGATGTGCTGGCCGTCGACGTCGGCATCCGCCATCAGCACGATCTTGTGGTATCGGGCCTTGTCCGGGTCGAAGTCCTCGCCGATGCCGGCACCGAACGCCGTGATCATCGACTGGATCTCCTGGTTCGCCAAGGCACGGTCGAGGCGGGCCTTCTCGACGTTGAGGATCTTGCCGCGCAGCGGCAGGATCGCCTGCGTCATCGGGTTGCGCCCCTGCACGGCGGAACCGCCGGCGGAGTCGCCCTCCACCATGAAGATCTCCGACAGGGTCGGGTCCTTCGACTGGCAGTCCTTGAGCTTGCCGGGCATGCCGCCCGACTCGAGCAGCCCCTTGCGCCGGGTGGTCTCGCGGGCCTTGCGGGCGGCGAGACGGGCCTGGGAGGCCTGGATCGCCTTCCGCACGACGTCACGCGCCTGCGACGGGTTGCTCTCGAACCAGTGCACGAGCTCCGTGCCGACGACGCGCTGGACGAAGGACTTCGCCTCGGTGTTGCCGAGCTTCGTCTTGGTCTGGCCCTCGAACTGCGGTTCGCCGAGCTTGACGGAGATGACGGCCGTCAGGCCCTCGCGGATGTCGTCACCCGTGAGGTTGTCGTCCTTCTCCTTGATGATCTTCGTCTCACGCGCGTAGCGGTTGACGAGCGTCGTCAGTGCCGCGCGGAAGCCCTCTTCGTGGGTGCCACCCTCGTGCGTGTTGATCGTGTTCGCGAAGGTGTGGACGCTCTCCTGGTACGAGGTGTTCCACTGCATCGCGACCTCGAGCGCGATCTTGCGCTCGGTGTCCTCGGCCTCGAAACCGATGACGTCGGGGTGGACCAGGTCGGCCTTCTTCTGCGCGTTGAGGTACTCGACGTAGTCGGCCAGGCCGCGCTCGTAGCGGAAGGAGTCCTTGCGGGCCTCTTCGCCCTCGTCGGGGGTGCGCTCGTCCGTCAGGGTGATGCGCAGTCCCTTGTTGAGGAACGCCATCTGCTGGAACCGGGTACGGAGCGTCTCGTAGTCGAACTCGACGGACTCGAAGATCTCGGCGTTCGGCCAGAACGTGATCGTCGTGCCGGTCTCGTCGGAGGCTTCGTCCTGCGACAGCGGCGCGACGGGGACACCGTCGGTGTAGCTCTGCCGCCACACGTGCCCCTGGCGACGGACCTCGACGTCGAGTTCGCTCGAGAGCGCGTTCACGACGGAGGACCCGACCCCGTGCAGCCCGCCGGAAACCGCGTAGCCGCCGCCGCCGAACTTGCCGCCGGCGTGCAGCACGGTCAGGACGAGCTGCACCGTCGAGATGCCCTCGTTCGGGTGGATGTCGACCGGGATGCCTCGGCCGTTGTCGACCACCCGGACGCCGCCGTCTTCACGGATGGTGACGTCGATGGTGTCGCAGTACCCGGCGAGTGCCTCGTCGACGGAGTTGTCGACGATCTCCTGGACCAGGTGGTGCAGACCACGGGGACCGGTCGAGCCGATGTACATGCCCGGGCGCTTCCGGACGGCTTCGAGCCCCTCGAGCACCTGGATCTGGTCCGCGCCGTACGATGGTTCGCTCTGCGGGGCCTGCTCCTGCGGCTGGGCCTCGTCGCTCTGCGGGTCTCGCTGCTCGTCGTCAGATTCAGATGTCATGTCGGGAGTGCTCCTGCCTGCGCACGGAACACCCGCGCACTGCACTCGCCAGTCTACCGCAGGGACGGCTCCGACCGGAGGCCGTACGGCTCACAGAGCGACGAACTTCCGACAGATGGATGATTTCGTCTGGTCAACCGTAGGTATCGCGGGGGCCGCGCCCCTGGACCGACCTGAGGCCACGTTTCCACGTGGGGGCGTCCGGGCCGGAAACCCGGATCGATTCCACGCCCGCCGCCGGGTACCGCTGCGCGATCGTCGTCGTGACGGTCCCGCGCATGAGTCGCAGCTGGGTCGCCCAGGCCGTCGAGTCGCACCGGATCACGAGCGCACCGTCCTCGATCGTCACCGGGTTCGAGTGCTTCGCGAGCTCCTCGCCGACGACGCTCGGCCAGTCGACGAACAGTTCGGACCGGGCGAGCGGCTCCGTCCAGCCGAGCTCGGCAGTCAGCGCACCCATCACGTCACCGAGGCCGGTGGGTTCACGTCCCTTCCCGTACGGCACCGAGTCCGGGTCCTGTCCGGCTGCGCGTCGGCGCCGGGCGTCGACCCCGCGCTTCGACGGGTCGCCGAACACCGCCTTGAAGTGCTGGTAGACGCGCGACGGCTCGGCCGGCTTCCAGGGCTTCGGCATCAGGGTGCCGTCCCGTCCGCGGCGTCGTCCGCGTCCCGGACGATCGCGCCCGCCTCGATCCGCACGGTGTGTGCCGCGAGCTGACCCGGCACGTCGCCGTGCACGGCGGCCGTGATGAGCACCTGCTCGTAGTCCGCGACCGCCCCGGCCAGGCGCTCACGGCGGGATTCGTCGAGCTCCGCGAACACGTCGTCGAGGATGATGATCGGGTCGCCGAGAGAGGACTCGGCACGCAGGATCGTCGCCGACGCCAGTTGAACGGCCAGCGCGAAGGACCAGGACTCACCATGACTGGCGTACCCGCGGGCCGGTAACCCGTTCAGCTCGAAGAGCACGTCGTCGCGATGGGGTCCGGTGAGCGTCAGACCGCGGTCCAGTTCGTCCCGCCGACGGCGCTCGAGCGCCACGCGGAACGCCTCTGCTGCGGACGCGACCGTGACGGGTTCCTCGGGCGTCCCGAGGACCGGGTCGGTGGCCGCCGCGTCCTCCGGATCAGCACCCCGCACGCTGAGGACACCGGCGATCGACGCCTGGTGCCGCTCACCCGCGACCGTCGCGTACGACTCGGTCACGAACGGTGCCAGTCGGCGGGTGAGGTGGTCGCGGGCGGCGATGATCTCGGCGCCGAACGCCACGAGCCGGTCGTCCCAGACGTCGAGCGTGGAGAGCGCCCCGGCCTTCGCCCCGCTCGCCCGTGCCGACTTCAGCAGGGTGTTGCGCTGCCGGAGCGTCCGGTCGTAGTCGGCGAGGACGCCCTGCATGCGCGGCGCGATCTGGACGAGGAGCTCGTCGATCATGCGGCGCCGGCCGGAGGGCTCCCCGCGCACGAGAGCCAGGTCCTCGGGGGCGAACAACACGCTCGTGCAGTAGCGCGGGAGCTCGCGGGGCTTGATGGCCGACCGGTTCACCTGCGCCCGGTTCGACCCGGTCCGGTTGATCTGCACCTCGGCGAGGATGCTGCGGTCCTCGTGCGCGAGCCGTGCCCGGACGATCGCCGAGTCACATCCCTGCCGCACGAGCGCGGCGTCGGTGGGGACGCGGTGCGACCCGAGGGTCGAGAGGTAGCCGATCGACTCGACCAGGTTGGTCTTGCCCTGGCCGTTGCGACCGACGAACAGGTTCGGCCCGCGTGCGAAGTCGACGTCCGCCTCCCGGTAGTTCCGGAAGTCGGAGAGTTGCAGATGGTCGACGTGCACGCGGGCCGAAACGGGTCGAGGGGGTTACCCCGACCGGCTACGCCTTCTTGACGGCGTGGCCGCCGAACTGGTTGCGGAGCGCCGCGACGGCCTTCATCGTCGGGGACGCGCTGCCCTGACGCGAGACGAAGCGCGCGAAGATGGACGCCGAGATCGCGGGCATCGGCACCGCGTGCTCGATGGCCTCTTCCAGGGTCCACCGGCCCTCGCCGGAGTCCTCCACGTAGCCCTCGATGGCGTCGAGCTTCGGGTCCTCGTTGAGCGCGAGGACCATGAGGTCGAGCAGCCAGGAGCGCACGACGGTGCCGCGCTGCCATCCGGCGAACACGGCGGGGACGTCCTTGATGATGTCCTTCGCCTCGAGGAGCTCGTAGCCCTCGCCGTACGCCTGCATGATCGCGTACTCGATCCCGTTGTGGACCATCTTCGCGTAGTGGCCCGCGCCGATGCCGCCGGCGTGCGAGAAGCCCTCTTCGCGCGGACCCTCGGGGCGCAGTGCGTCGAAGACGGGCATCGCGAACTCGACGTCCTCGGCAGCACCGCCGACCATGAGGCCGTAGCCGTTGTCCTTGCCCCAGACACCGCCCGAGACGCCCACGTCCATGTAGCGGATGCCCTTGGCAGCGAGCTGCTCGGCGTGGATGGTGTCGTCGAGCCACTTCGAGTTGCCACCGTCGATGACGAGGTCGCCCTCGCCGAGCACGCCGGCCAGGTCGGTGATCACGTCGTGGGTGATCTTGCCGTGCGGGACCATGACCCACACGAGACGCTTGCTGTCGGTGAGGGCTTCTGCCAGGGCGCCGAGGTCGGCGACGTCCGAGACGGCGGGGTTGGCGTCGTACCCGACGACGTCGATCCCTGCGTTGCGCAGACGCGCACGCATGTTGTTGCCCATCTTCCCGAGGCCGACAAGACCGATCTGCATGATTTCCTCTTCTTCGTCGATGTCGCGCTGATGCTGGTGTCCACGCGCCAGCGCTGGATGGCTGTTGCGGCTAGCGCAGCAGCAGGTTGGGCTGCAGCAGGTACCGGTACCCGTCCGTGGCAGGTTCCTCTCGCGAGGACTGCCCGGTGATCAGGACCGGTCCGGGCTTGTTCGGGTTCTCAGTCTTCGTGAAGGAGATCCGGACGAACTCGGAGTGCACCGCATTCAACCCGTCCAGGAGGAACGCCGGCTTCAGGGAGACCACCGTTTCCTCACCGGTCAGCAACGCATCGATCGACTCTGACGCCTGCGCTTGTTCGGAACCGATCGCCTCGAGCGTGAGCCCGTCGACCGAGAAGGAGAACCGGAGCGCCGCTTCGCGCTCCAGGACGAGGGAGACCCGTCGGACGGCCTCGACCAGTTCAGCGGTGTTGATCACCGCGTGGTCCTGCACCGTGTCGGGGAAGAGCCGGCGGACCGGCGGGTAGTTGCCCTTGATGAGCAGGGACGTCACGGTCTTGTCGTCGGCCTGGAACGCGATGAGTTCACGGTCGGAACCGCCGCTGATCGAGACCGAGACGGTGGTCGCCGACCCGAACGTGCGGCCGACTTCCTGGAGGGTCCGGGCCGGGACGAGCGCGTGCAGGGTCGTCGCGGAGTCGGCCTCTCCGCCGGGGCGACCCGAGTCCCACTGGATGGTCCGGACGGCGACGCGGTAGCGGTCGGTCGCGATGAGCGAGACGTCGCTCTCCCCGACCTCGAGCTGGACGCCGGTGATGACCGGGGTGACGTCGTCACGGCTGGCGGCGACGGCGACCTGGGACACGGCTTCGGAGAACGAGTCACCCGGGATGACACCCGTCTGGGGACCGATCTCGGGGAGCGTCGGGTACTCCTCCACCGGCATGGAGAGCAGCGTGAAGTGCGCCGAGCCGCAGGTGACGGTGATGCGGGAGTCCTCGGTGGAGAACGTGACCGGGGCGTTCGGCAGGCGGCTCGCGATGTCGTTCAACAGCCGGCCGGAGACGAGCACGGTGCCGGGGTCGTCGATCTGGGCGGCGATCGACGTCTGGGCCGAGACCTCGTAGTCGAACGAGGAGAGCGTCAGCCGGTCACCGTCTGCGTGGATCAGCACGCCGGAGAGGATCGGGAGGGTCGTGCGCTGTGGGAGGAGCTTCACCGCGAAGGAGACGGCTTCGGAGAAGACGTCCCGGTTGACCTCGAACTTCACAGCGTGGACCCCTGTCGATCGGTTGACTGCCCGGCCGCCCCATTGTGGCACAGCGGCGGGAGACCGCGGATTCCTGTCATCCCGCCGTCCACAAGGTTGGCCCAGGGAGAGGGAGAGAGAAGAGAGGAGTAATGGTCTTAACGCCTGTGCACACTGTGGACAACTCTGGGGATGCCGCTCCTGGACTGGGAACTACAACCGTGTGACTTGTTGGCGGCGTGTGAGCGCCCTCTGGATGAGGATTGGTCGTCTATCCACTTCCATCCCCAGTTTCCACAACCACTCCTCCGCCTGTGAACAAGCGAGCGGCGTGTCCTCCACAGTTATCCACAGGCTTTCCACACTGTGGGGAATCCGCCGCATGGAACCGTCTCAGATGGTGGACACACGCAGAAGGAGGCCGATCCCGGGTCTGGGACGGGCCTCCTGGACGGGGGGGTGGCGGGGAGCCGCTCGCTACCGGTACCGGCGGTCCTGCTTGATCCGACTGGTCAGTTCGGTGACCTGGTTGTAGATCGAGCGGCGCTCCTTCATGAGCTCCGCGATCTTCTTGTTCGCGTACATGACCGTCGTGTGGTCACGGTTCCCGAACAGCTGACCGATCTTCGGCAGCGACAGGCTCGTCAGCTCACGGCACAGGTACATCGCGATCTGGCGGGCGGTCGCGATCGCCTGTGAGCGGGACGAGCCGTAGAGGTCGTCGACCGAGAGCTTGAAGTACTCCGCGGTGTGGTTGATGATGTCCGTCGGCGCGATGACGTTGTCCTCGTCGAGCGTGATGAGGTCCTTGAGGACCGTCTGCACCAGCGCCATGTCGACGGCCGTCCGGTTCAGGCTCGCGAACGCGGTCACCCGGATGAGCGTGCCCTCGAGCTCGCGGATGTTGCTCGACACCTTCGACGCGATGAACTCGAGGATGTCGTCCGGCACCTGCAGGTGGTCCGACTGCGCCTTCTTGCGGAGGATCGCGATCCGGGTCTCGAGGTCCGGCGCCTGCACGTCGGTGATGAGGCCCCATTCGAAGCGGCTGCGCATCCGGTCCTCGAAGCCGGTGAGGTGCTTCGGGGCGACGTCCGACGTGATCACGACCTGCTTGTTGTGGTCGTGGAGGGTGTTGAAGGTGTGGAAGAACGCCTCTTGCGTCGAGTCCTTGCCCTGCAGGAACTGGATGTCGTCGATGAGCAGGATGTCGATGTCGCGGTACCGCTGCTGGAACTGGTTCGAGCGGTTGTTCGCGATCGAGTTGATGAAGTCGTTCGTGAACTCCTCGCTCGACACGTACCGCACCCGGATCCCCGGGTAGAGGCTCTCGGCGTAGTGACCGATCGCGTGCAGCAGGTGGGTCTTGCCGAGACCGGAGTCGCCGTAGATGAAGAGCGGGTTGTACGCCTTCGCCGGCGCTTCCGCCACGGCGACCGCGGCTGCGTGGGCGAACCGGTTCGAGGCACCGATGACGAAGTTGTCGAAGTTGTACTTCGGGTTGAGCCGGGACTCGGGGCGACCACTGGTGCCCGGGGAGTCGACCTGGCTCGGGACGAACGGCGCCTCGATGTACTGGCGGGGAGCGGCGCTCTGCTGCACCTGCTCCTGGACGGGCTCGGCGTAGGACGGCACCGCGACCGCGTCGACCCGCGGCTCCGAGGCCATGTCGGGGTTGACCGTGATCGCGAAGTTCACCACCGAGTCGTCACCGATGCGTGAGACCGCCTCGGTGATGGGAACCCGGATGCGCTGCTCGAGCATGCCGCGGGTGAGGTCGTTCGGCACCTCGAGGTACAGGGTCCCGGCGAGCACGCCCTTCGGCTCGACGAGGTTGAGGAAGCCGTGCAGCTGGGGGGTGATCCGGTCGTCGTCGGACAGGATCCCGAGCACTGACGACCACAGGTCCTCGACGGGGTCGGCCGGCATCGTCATGTCCGCTCGTCTCCTGGTCTCGTTGCTCGGTTGCGGCTTCGGGGTGGTGCTGTGTCCGCGGGGGCGGCGTCTCGTGGTGGACGACCGGCGACACGCGGGCCGTACCGACAGCACCCCGCGCTTCGTGGACGGTCAGCGCGGTGTTCTGGGCGCCGGTCCACCGTCGAGCTTCCCACAGGGTTGTCCACAGAGTGTTCCGCGGCCTGGTGGACGGCGACCGACGGGGTGCTCCCCCGCAGTACCGGGCATCCGGCCGTGCAGTGACACAACTGTAAAGGACCAGACCGCGTCGCACCGAACGGAAGTTGTCCCCAGTGTGGAGAATCGGTCGTGGCGCGGACGGTCGGCCCGGCGGGGCAGCGGCGTTTGACCTGTCAGCCGTCGTCACGTACCGTTGTCCAGTTGACTGCGGCCGTTCGGTCGCGCCTTCCGCGTCAACCAACGCATACGTGACGGCTCGCCGCGAGCAGCCGTGTGGAGATCATCATGAGCAAGCGCACCTTCCAGCCGAACAACCGCCGCCGCGCCAAGAAGCACGGCTTCCGGGCCCGCATGCGCACCCGCGCCGGCCGCGCCATCCTCGCCGCACGCCGCGGCAAGGGGCGCACCGAGCTCTCCGCCTGATCCGCGGGGTCCTCGCCGTGTTGGCCCGAGCCAACCGCATCGTCCGAGGGGACGACTACCGAACGGTCGTGCGCCGTGGCCGCAAGAGCGCCACGGCGCACGCCGTCGTGTCGGTGGTCCGTCGCCTCGACGACGATCGTGGTCCCACGAGGTTCGGGTTCATCGTGGCGAAGACCGTCGGGAACGCGGTGACGCGCAACCTGGTGCGCCGCCGACTGAAGGCCATCGCACACGGACTCCTCCCGAGCGCCCCGCTCGGGTACGACGTCGTCGTTCGTGCACTGCCAGCCGCTGCGCAGGCCGGATGGCCTACCCTGCTCGAAGACATCACGCGCTCCTTCGCGCGCGGTGTGGAGAAGGCAGCATGAACCGGTTCCTCTGGGTCGTCGCGTTGCTCCCGCGCAACGCGTGCGTCGTCGTGCTCCGGGCCTACCGTGCGGTGATCTCACCGCTCTACGGCAACGTGTGCCGGTACCACCCGTCGTGCTCCCGGTACGCGCTCGAGGCGATCCAGCAGCACGGCGTCATCCGCGGATCGGCCATGGGAGCGTGGCGGATCGCACGGTGCAACCCCTGGGCCGCCGGTGGGATCGACGACGTCAGGGAACGTCGCCGCCCCTTCAACGTCAGTCGGTTCGGGTTCGTGCTCGCACCGAGCCCGCAGCAACAGCAGAACTCGGCCGGCACGGTCCGACCGGTGCTGCTCCCCCAGCGCACTCGAAAGGCGTGACCTCCTCATGGAGATCCTGAACACTCTCCTCTGGCCGCTCAAGTGGGTGGTGTCCGCGATCCTCGTCGGGTTCCACTGGCTCTTCGAGACCATCGGGATGGACCCGTCAGCGGGCATCACGTGGGTCCTGTCGATCATCTTCCTGACGTTCGTGGTGCGCGCCGCGCTGATCCCGATCTTCGTGCGCCAGATCAAGTCGCAGCGTCGCATGCTCGAGGTCGCGCCGCAGCTGAAGAAGATCCAGGACAAGTACAAGGGCAAGAAGGACCAGTTCTCGCGCGAGGCCATGTCCCGCGAGACGATGGCGCTCTACAAGGAGACCGGGACGAACCCGCTGAGCTCCTGCCTGCCGCTGCTGATCCAGATGCCGATCTTCTTCTCGCTGTACTCCGTGCTGCACGAGGCGCAGATCAACAAGGCCGGCATCGGTCTGCTCACGAACGAGCTCGCCGCCGACTTCGGCAACGCGGCCCTGTTCGGCGCCCCACTGCACGAGACGTTCACGAACGCGTCCGGCTGGGAAGTCCGGGTCATCGCCGGCTTCATGATCGTCGTGATGACCGCCTCGCAGTTCATCACGCAGCTGCAGCTCGTGGCCAAGAACATGTCGCCGGAGACCAAGGAGTCTCCGATGTACCGCCAGCAGAAGATGATGCTGTACATCCTCCCGCTGGTGTTCGTGATCTCGGGTCTCTCGTTCCCGCTCGGCGTCATGTTCTACTGGCTCGCCTCGAACATCTGGACGATGGCGCAGCAGTACTTCGTCATCCGCAGCATGCCGACCCCGGGCTCCGAGGCTGCCCTCGCCCGCGAGGCGCGTCTGGCCAAGAAGGCCCAGCGGCGCGGCACCCCGGCGACCGCCGGTGTCCTGACGGAGGCCGGCACCGGCGCCTCGGTGGCCGAGGTCGAGGCACGTGTCACCACTCAGCGGCAGCAGCCGGTCGGCAAGTCGCGCGCCAAGAAGAACGGGAAGAGCAAGTGACCGAGCAGGACACCGCAGCTGTCGTCGACACCACCGAGGACGAGCAGGTCCTGGGCCAGGCGCCCGAGGAGGACGGCGAGGACGAGACCCGCGACGAAGCGGACATCGCGGCCGACTACATCGAAGAGCTGCTCGACATCTGCGACCTCGATGGTGACATCGAGATCGAGGAGCGCGCCGGTCGGGTGTACCTGACCGTGACGGACGACGGTGAGGCGCTCCGGGTGCTCGCGAAGCCGGACACGGTGTCCGCGCTGCAGGAGCTCACCCGCATCGCCGTGCAGGCCGAGACCGGGGAGTTCAGTCGGCTGATCCTCGACATCGGTGGATCCCGTGATGCGCGGGCCACGGAGCTGCAGCGTCTCGTCGACACCGCCGTCGAGCGCATCGAAGCCGGTTCGACCACTGCTGCCCTGCCGCCGATGTCGTCCTACGAGCGGAAGCTCGTGCACGACCTGGTCGCCGAGAAGGGCTTCCACTCGGAGTCCGAGGGCGAGGGTCGCGACCGTCACACCGTCGTCACCCGATGACCGACGCCGACACCACGGCCGGTTCCGAGCCTCCTGTCCTGGAGACGGAGCCGGCCGTTGCCGCAACCCTCTTCGGGGCGCAGATCGAGGGCGCGCGGTCCTTCACGAGCGAACTCGCGCGCCGTGGCGAGGAGCTGGGTCTCATCGGGCCGCTCGAGCTGCCCCGGCTGTGGACTCGACACATACTCAACTCTGTGCTGCTCGCACCGCTGCTCCGGAAAGGTGCA
The DNA here is from genome assembly GCF_003234525.1 of Curtobacterium sp. MCBD17_021. NCBI lineage: Bacteria > Bacillati > Actinomycetota > Actinomycetes > Micrococcales > Microbacteriaceae > Curtobacterium > Curtobacterium sp. MCBD17_021. The sequence goes on from NZ_QKTS01000012.1 coordinate 44,612, forward strand.
TCGGTGGGCGACGTCGGATCAGGGGCTGGCCTTCCCGGTCTCGTGCTGGCCATCGCCCGGCCGGACGTGTCCATGACGCTCATCGAGCCGATGGAGCGTCGGACCGAGTGGCTCCGCGGTGAAGCCGACCGACTCGGCCTGACCAACGTCACGGTCGTCCGCGCGCGCGCTGAGGACGTCGCCGATGAGCTCGTGCTCGATCAAGTTACGGCGCGTGCCGTCAGCGCCCTCTCGAAGCTCATCCCGCTGACCGTCCCCCTCGTCCGCTCCGGCGGGCAACTCATCCTCATGAAGGGTGCGCGGGTCGATGACGAGGTCGCAGCCGCTCGCAAGGTGATCCTGCGGAAGCGCCTGGAGGACGTCGAGGTCCTCGAGCTCGGAGTGGGTGTGGTCGACGAGACCACGCGCGTCTTCCGGGCTACAGTTGAGTGACGCGACCGGTCCGGTCTGACCGGGCCTGCTGCTGGTTGGCTGAGCGCGTCGAGGGGCGGTGGCACACCACCGAACTGCCCGATGTTCCACGTGAAACACAGACCGGGGAAGAGGCACTCGTTGAGTTCGTCCACTGACTACGACGCGTCGACACCTCTCGCCAGGGAGATCGCCGATCTCAACCGGCGCCGACGAGCGATCGCGACGCAGCAGTTCCCGCTGCCGGAGAAGACCCGTGTCTTCACGGTGTCGAACCAGAAGGGTGGCGTGGGGAAGACGACCACCACGGTCAACCTCGCTGCGGCGCTCGCTCACGGCGGCGCACGGGTGCTCGTGATCGATCTCGATCCGCAGGGGAACGCTTCCACCGCCCTGGGCATCGACCACCAGGCCGAGGTGGCGAGCATCTACGACGTCATCGTCGACGAGGCTCCCATGGCGGACACGGTCCAGCGATCCCCCGAGTCCGAGACGCTGTGGTGCGTGCCTGCGACGATCCACCTCGCAGGCGCGGAGATCGAACTCGTCTCGCTCGTCGCCCGGGAGCAGCGGCTGCGCACCGCCCTCGACGAGTACCTCGCCTCCGTCGAGGAGCCGTTCCACTACGTCTTCATCGACTGCCCGCCGTCGCTCGGTCTCCTCACGATCAACGCCTTCGTCGCGGCCAAGGAGGTGCTCATCCCGATCCAGTGCGAGTACTACGCACTCGAGGGATTGAGCCAACTCCTTCGGAACATCGAACTCATCGAGCGGCACCTCAACCCGCATCTGGCCGTGTCGACGATCCTGCTCACGATGTACGACGGCCGGACCAACCTGGCCAATCAGGTCGCCAACGAAGTGCGGACACACTTCGGTGATCAGGTCCTGCGGGCGATGATCCCGAGGTCCGTCCGAGTGAGCGAAGCGCCGAGCTACGGACAGAGCGTGGTGTCGTACGACGTCAACTCCACCGGCTCGCTCTCCTACCTGGAGGCGGCGGCCGAGATCGCAGAACGAGGAGCGAAGGCCTGATGGCAACCAAGCGGACCGGGCTCGGGCGCGGCATCGGCGCCCTCATCCCCACGACGAACGAGCAGCAGGAGCGGCCCGTCGACGTGTTCTTCCCGTCGGGGGGGACCTCGGCAGCGGACACGACCAGCGGTGCGGCTGGCGCGGCGACGGCGGAGGAGCTGCTCGCCGTTCCGGGTGCTCGGCTCGCGAACCTCAACCCACTCGACATCGTTCCGAATGCCCAGCAGCCGCGGAAGGAATTCCGTGAAGAAGAGCTGCAGGAACTGGTGCACTCGATCCGCGAGATCGGACTCCTCCAGCCGATCGTGGTGCGCCCGATCGTCGGCGCCGCCGGTACGGCACCGCAGTACGAGCTCATCATGGGCGAGCGACGTCTCCGTGCGACAAAGGAGCTCGGCCTCGCCACCATCCCCGCGATCGTCAAGGACACCCCGGACGATGCGATGCTCCGTGACGCCCTGCTGGAGAACCTGCACCGCGCCCAGCTGAACCCGCTGGAGGAGGCTTCCGCTTACCAGCAGCTGCTGGCTGACTTCGGCATCACGCAGGAGCAGCTCGGGCAGCGGATCGGCCGGTCGCGGCCACAGATCACGAACACGATCCGTCTGCTGCGGTTGCCCTCCCCCGTGCAGCGTCGTGTTGCCGCTGGCGTGCTCTCGGCCGGGCACGCGCGCGCGATCCTCGCGGCGCCCGACGCCGAGGCCATGGAGTACCTCGCGGAGAAGATCGTCAACGAGGACCTGTCGGTACGTGCGGCTGAGGCCATCGCGCAGCAACTCTCGGCGAAGACGCCGGCCAAGGCCCCCGCGGTGCCGTCCAAGCGCCAGGTGCACTTCAACGACATGGCGGAGCGTCTCGGCGACCGGTTGAACACTCGCGTCAAGATCGCAGTCGGTGCTCGCAAGGGGTCGGTGACCATCGACTTCGCGAACCCGGACGACCTGAACCGGATCTTGGGCGAACTCGGTATCGACGATGTGGCGCACTGACCCGGAGTCACCGTCGAGGGGTACAGGCGGCCGCTGAGGGGCGCGCGGGACGTCTGCGGCTCCGGGCCAGGAGGAGGACGTCTTGTGGCCTTCAGCGGGCGCACAGCGGTCGGCAGCGCCGTTCTGGGCCTCCTCTGTGAAGCGCAGGGACGTGTCCGAGCTGACTTCTCCCGGTAGACCGTGGGAAAGCGGCCTCTGGCCCCGCGCTCCGGATCTGGTGAGCCCGTGGTGCCCGGTCGAGGGATCAATGGTGACGGAGATCCGCACGCCAACCTGCGGATGATTCGGGGCTGGGGGTTCCCGGGACTGACGCAGCAGCCAACGATGTTCCACGTGGAACACCTCGAGCGAGGTACGCAGGTCTGTCGACTCACCGTCCCGTGACGCTAGCTGTACGGATGAGCGGATGGGCAACCCCACCACAGTCGACGGCCTCGGACGCGGCTCCCGGTGGCCAGAAACGCACCCATCGTCCTCGGCCGACCCGCAGAAGACCTCCTTGAAGCAGCGTCTACCGCCAGAGCTGGATTTCGGGTCGGCGGCTCGAGACCCGGCGTTCTCGGTATCGGCTCGGCGGAGACGCGGGCAATCGCGGGATGTTCGGGGCGCTCAGGCGCAGGAGCACCGTGGGAGGGCCGACAACTACGAACTGGCCCGATGGACGAGGCAGTCGACGAGGAGACGCTGCCTCGGGGCCGGACCGACTTCCACGTGAAACGTCGACACTGCCGTGCTTCCTCATGGGCTCTGCAGCGAGACCGTGTTTCACGTGGAACATCGCTCCTGCCTACCGGTAGCCGCACAGTACGACTCGCGTGCAGTGCCGTCGGCCCGCCAGCATAGGTAGACATGCCGGGTGGCTCGCGCTCGAGCAGCACAAGGAAGATGGCGTTGTCCGGTCACTGACGTCCTGGCGGGCTCGAGACTCCATTCACTGGCTGTGGCGTCGGACTCGTCGACTGTCTCTCGTCGCGGAGCTCCGTCTGCGCGGATCCTGCCTCGTCAACGCACCACTCCCCCAGCCGCACAGAGGGTGGATATCCCCGACTGGACGCCACTGGTGCAATCGACTCCGAGGCAGAAGCACCACGCGCAGAACGATCACGGCCCAATGCCCACGGGCAGAACGCAGACGGCGCAACGTACAAGGGGGAGAACGATCAAGGGCGCAAGGCACGAGGGGCAGAACGATCAGGGGGTAGATCGTGCCAGGGGCGGACAGACGCATTCCACTTCGGCACCCTCGAGCCACGATGAAGCGGTGCAGGTGGCGGAGCGCCCCGCGTGCCTGCGAGCGCTGGTGCAACGCCGCAGGCCGACGACGGGAGCGAAGGATGGTCGTTACGTCCGTTCGCCGGGGGTGCTGTGCCGATGCCACAGCATGCCCTTGCGCAGAGTCCCCCTCCGATGTCGACGGAGCGAGGGCGGGCTCCTCACGTGGCCTCATCACCGCACCTGCAGAAGCAGACGGGCAGGACGGGGTCGAGTGCGACGCCGACGAGGGTGTCGGAACTGAGCTCCTGCTGCGATCCGTGCACTCGCACGCTACTGCGCAACGAGCCGTCCGGCGCAGCTGAGGTACCGAGGCGCCAGCGCGGCCGTGGCCCGACTCACCGACGGCGTCGGATCCCACCGATCGAGCTGCGCCGCCTACCGGCCAGGACGATCGCCGCGATCGAGAACGGCGTCCCCAGCAGCCTGATACGGGAGAGTGGGTGTGCGCAGCGCGGCCGCCGATTGGTCCACGATGCACCCGACGGCCGGATCGTGCACGATGTCGTCCGTCTCATTGACGGATCCACTGGGTCGTGCTGGACAGTGGCGACGATCGGGTGGGAGTCGTCGATGTCTGGCGGAGGGTCGTCCCGTCGATGCTTCGCCCCCAGCGGGGCTCGCGCCGTCCGGCGAACTCGTGCAGTGGCAGATGGAACATACGCGCGTCACAAGGCGATCGGGTGACCGCATTCGCAATCACTGCGGGGCCTGTGGTGGTGTGATCGATGACGCCGACACCGAGCGTTTCCACTTCTGATCGGGGGGTTGGGCCGATCTCGAACGCAGTCCCTGTCTGCGGACACACGCGCGATGGCTGCTCAGGTAAACCTGCGACGAGCGTCGGAGCCGGATGTCTCGGACCGCTCCGTGACCAGGAAGCCGGACGCCGAGTGAGATCGGCGGAGTTGAGTCGCGATGGTGTTCCACGTGGAACATCGGGGTCGGCCCTACCGCGATCGCAGACCGCGCTTCAGGCAGGTCACCCGCCGGAGCGAGTCGTGCTCGGTCAGGCCGTGTGATCCCGGATGGCCTGCTCCGCGAGCTCCGCATAGGTCCACCCGAGGTCGAACCCCGACGCCGAGAGCGCCTGTGGCACGAGCGACGTCTCGGTCAGTCCCGGCAGGACATTCGCCTCGAGGAACCAGGGTGTGCCGGCCCCGTCGACGATGATGTCGACGCGGGACACGTGCCGCAGCCCGAGCGCGCGATGCGCGAGGACCGCCGCCGCTGACGCAGCGCTCGACTGCTCGTCCGACAAGCGGGCCGGCGTGTAGAAGGTCGTCTCGCCGGCGTTGTAGCGCGCCTCGTAGCCGTAGAAGCCGTTGCGCGGGACGATCTCGACCGGAGCCAGGGCGAGCGGCCCGTCCCCCGTGTCGATGATGCCGACGGCGATCTCGGTCCCGCGGATGAGCTGCTCGATGACGGCGTCCTCGCAGTAGGTGTAGGCGGCGACCATGGCCCGCGGGAGGTCCTCCACGTTCTCGACGAGGGTCACCCCCTGGGCGCTACCGCCTCGTGCGGGCTTGACGGCGAGCGGCACCGGGTGCTCGGCGGCGATGGCTTGCAGCACGCCGACTGCGCCCAGCTCACGGAACACGTCGTGCGACAGCGTGATCGATCGCGGAGTCCGGACGCCGGCGCGGGAGACGAGGGCGGACGCCGTCGGCTTGTCCCATGCGAGGCGAGCGGACGTCGAGCGTGACCCGACGTAGGGGATGTCGAGGGCCTCCAGGATGCCGCGCAGCGCGCCGTCCTCCCCTGAGGCGCCGTGCAGGGCCGGCCATACGACGTCGGGACGGTCAGCGCTCAGGGCGGGCAGCAGCGATGCGTCGGCGTCCCGGAGGTCCACCTGCCAGCCGTACCCGGCGAGCGAGTCCGCGACGCGTCGGCCGGATCGCAGCGAGATGTCGCGTTCGTGCGAGATCCCCCCGGCGACGACGACGACGTGACGGCGGGCGAACTCAGCCATGGAGGATCCTCTGCGAAGGGGTGATGTGGTGCGGAAAGGCCTGTTCAGGACAGGTTCGGCGGCGGCGAGCTGACCGTCGGGCGGCTGAGCGTCGGGCGGGAGCGTGCGGTCGGGCCGAAGGTCTCGATGAGTTCGAGTTCGTCGTTGACGACCGAGGCCAAGCGCTTCACGCCGACGCGGATCTGCTCGGAGGTCGGGTAGCAGAACGACAACCGGATGTTGCCGGCCCCGCGGCCGTCGGCGAAGAAGGCGGTACCCGGTGTGTAGGCGACGAGCTCCTTGACCGCGCGGGGCAGCATGCCCTTCGAGTCGAGGGACTCCGGCAGGGTGAGCCAGACGAAGAAGCCACCGTTCGGCACGGTCCAGCTGAGGTCGGGCAGGAACTCCCCCAGTGCGGAGAGCATGGCGTCGCGTCGTTCGGCGTAGAGCCCGCGGAAGGTGTCGACCTGGCCCTTCCAGTCGGCGGCGTCGAGGTAGGCGTTGACGACGTACTGCCCGAACGAGTTCGGCGCGAGGACGGCCGACTCGTTCGCGAGCACGAGCTTCTCGCGGATGGCGTGCGGCGCCAGGGCCCAGCCGACGCGGAACCCGGGGGCGAGCGTCTTCGAGAACGACCCGAGGTAGACCACGCCCTCGTCGTCGATGGAGCGGATGGCCTGCGGCGCGGGCTCGTCGAACCAGAGCAGCCCGTACGGGTTGTCCTCGAGCACGAGGATGTCGTTCGAGCGACAGATGTCGAGGACCTCGATGCGGCGCTCGCGGCTCATCGTGACCCCGGCAGGGTTGTGGAAGTTCGGGATCGTGTACAGGAACTTCATCCGCTTGCCGGCGGCCCGCAGACGGGCGATCGTCTCGCGCAGGGCCTCGGGGACCAGACCGAGCTCGTCGGTCGCCACGTGGACCGTCTCGGCCTGGTACGACCGGAAGACCCCGATGGCACCGACGTACGAGGGCGACTCGGCCAGGACGACGTCGCCCGGATCGATGAACAGCCGCGTGACGAGGTCCAGGGCGTGCTGGGACCCCGTGGTGACCACGACGTCCTCCGCGCTGGCACGGATGCCCTCCAGGCTCATCACGTCGACGATGTGCTCGCGGAGGGACCGCAGTCCCTGCCCACCGCCGTACTGCAGCGCCATGGCCGCGTCGTCCTGCATGACCCGGTCGATCGAGCCCGTGACGAGTTCACGCGGCAGCGCGGAGACGTACGGCATGCCGCCGGCGAGGGAGACCACCTCGGGCCTCGACGCGACGGCGAACAGAGCTCGGACCTCGGAGGCGCTCAGCCCGGCGGTGCGCTGGGCGTAGGAGTCGTACCAGGGGTCGAGACTGTTGCCGTTCGTCATCGAGTTACCTCCACTCGGTCGTTCTCGCCACAGTACGACATGGAGCAGGGCGTGCGTCGGTCCGCGACGCAGGCCGATCGGCGATCCGTGGCCTGGGGCCCGACCGCACGGGCGTCGCACGGGCGCGTACCGGCCTGGAGGCCCGTCCAGCGCCCGCGGTCCTGCCCACCGCGCAACGGGCCTCCAGACAGGCGGACGCCCCGCCCTCCGATGGAATGGAGGGCGGGGCGTCCGGGTCTGTGCTGCGGATACCGCTGTGCGGAGTCCCTACGCGAGGAAGTCCGCGAGGTCGGCCTCGAGGGCCGGCTTCGGCTTGGCGCCGATGACCGTCTTGACGACCTCGCCGCCCTTGAACACCTTCATCGCCGGGATCGACGTGATCTGGTAGTTCATCGCCGACTGGGGGTTGTCGTCGACGTTGAGCTTGACGATCTCGATCTTGTCGGCGTGCTCCGCGGCGATCTGGTCGAGGATCGGCGAGACGGCGCGACACGGGCCGCACCACTCAGCCCAGAAGTCCACGAGGATCGTCTTGTCGGACTTGAGGACTTCGGCCTCGAACGTGGCGTCGGTGACGGCCTTGGCGTTGCTCATGTTTGCTCCTTCGACGGAAGTCGGTTCGGGAAGGTGAACGTGGTCGACGGACCGGGCATTCCCCCGGTCGGCCGCGCCGAGGTCAGACCCTGGCGGTGACGTCGATGATCGCCTCGGTCGGGGTGACGCCCTCGGCCTGGTCGGTGAGGTCGTGGTCGAGGTCCGCGAGGTACTTCTCGGCGTCGAGCGCGGCGACGGCACCGGAACCGGCGGCCGTGATCGCCTGGCGGTAGGTCGGGTCGAGCACGTCACCGGCGATGAAGACACCGGGGACGCCGAGCGCTCGGGACGAACGGCCCTCGACGGCGAGCGTGCCCTCGGGGGCGATCTCGAGCTGCCCGTGCACGAGGTGCGTGCGCGGGTCGTTGCCGATCGCGATGAACAGCCCGTCGAGCGCCATCGAGGACTCTTCTCCGGTGACGGTGTCCTTGAGCGTGACGCCCTCGACCGCGGAGTCACCCGTGATCCCGGTGACCTCCTTGTTCCACGCGAACTCGATCTTCGGGTCGTTCATCGCGCGGTCCTGCATGATCTTCGACGCGCGGAGCGAGTCCTTGCGGTGGATGACCGTCACCTTGTCGGCGAAGCGGGTGAGGAACGTGGCCTCTTCCATCGCGGAGTCGCCACCGCCGACGACGGCGATGTTCTTCTGGCGGAAGAAGAAGCCGTCGCACGTGGCGCACCAGGAGACGCCGTGGCCGGAGAGACGCTCTTCGTCGGCGAGGCCGAGGTGGCGGTAGGCGGAACCGGTGGCGTAGATGACCGTGAGGGCCTCGTACGTCTCGCCGGAGCCGACCGTGACCTTCTTGACCTGGCCGGTGAGGTCGACCGAGACGGCGTCGTCGTACAGGACCTCGGCACCGAACTTCTCGGCCTGTTCCTGCATCTTGATCATGAGGTCGGGGCCCTGGACGCCCTCGGGGAAGCCCGGGAAGTTCTCGACCTCGGTCGTCTTGGTCAGCTCGCCGCCGGTCTCGACGCTCGAGGCGACGATGAGCGGCTTCAGCTCAGCGCGCGCGGCGTAGATGCCGGCCGTGAACCCGGCGGGACCGGAACCGATGATGATGAGCTCGCGCATGACTGCCCTTCCGTTGCGTGCTACCGGGAGAACCCATGGTAGCGGCGGGCCATTCCCCGGCAGCCGTGCGTGCCGGGCCGGCGGAGGCCCGAGGCGGCGACGCCCCCCGACTCCGCAGCCGCGGTTCAGCGACCGAGTCGCGCCCGGACGAGGTCGACGGCGCTGCGGACCTCGGCGTTCCGGAGGAGCGCGAGGACGCCGAAGTACACCGCGACCATGACGATCCCGCCGAGCACGACGGTGATGAGCGCGCTCGTGAAGTCGGCCATGGCGAACCCGTCGGCGCGGAAGGCCCCGAAGAAGTGCACGACGACCAGGCCGACGGCACCGGCGACGAGCGCGGCGGCGACGAACTGCAGGTGCGATCGGGTGACGACGGGGCCCTCGATGCCGTCGAGACGCCGACGGACGAGCACGAGCGCGACGATCGTCTGGGCCGACCCGGCGACGGTCGTGCACGCGGCCACGGCCAGGCCGATGACCTCCCCCGGCAGCGCGGTGACGGCGAGGGCCCCGATGACGAAGAGCCCCGACTGGACGAGCTGCATGAGGAACGGCGTCCGGTGGTCGTGCATGGCCCAGAACACCCGCTGGATGATGAAGAGCATGCTGAACAGGACCAGCCCGGGCATGTAGGCGAGCAGGACCGCGCCGATGGAGACCGCTCCGTCGAAGGTGTTCGAGAACATCCGCCCGAACGGCACGGCGACCACCATGAGCGCGACCGACGAGAACACCGTGAACAGTCCGACGATCCGCAGGGACAGCGACAGGTTGCGACGGACGGCAGCGAGGTCGCCGCGCTCGGCCTCGTGGCTCATCCGCGTGTAGTAGGCGGTGGCGATCGACACGGCGATGATCGAGTGCGGGAGCATGAACAGCAGCCAGGCGTTCTGCAGTACCGCGTTGCCGGCGTTCCCGGAACCGAGTGAGGCGACGCGCGACTGCACGATGCCGGCGAGCTGGGTGACGAGGATCATCGCGAACAGCCAGCCGGCGGCGGTCCCGGTGGCCTTGAGGCCGACACCGCGCCAGCGGAAGTCCGGCCGGAAGCTGAGCCCGGCGCGCTTCCAGAAGAACGGCAGGAACGCGGCCTGCGCGAGGACACCGAGTGTGGCGCTCCCGGCGAGGACGGCGATCTTCAGCGGTGTCCAGTCGTCGGTGCCGGAGTTGGTCGTGCGGTTGCCGAACAGGGCGATGAACACGACGAGACCCGAGATCGCGATGACGTTGTTGATGAGCGGTGCCCACGTGAAGGGCCCGAACACCTGCTTGGCGTTGAGGACTTCGCCGAGGAGCGAGTACAGCGCGTAGAAGAGGATCTGCGGCAGGCACCAGAACGCGAACGCCACCGCCAGGTCGGTCGCCGCCGGCGAGAACCCCTTGCCGTCGTTCGCCTGCGCCGCGTAGACGCGGACCAGGACGGGTGCGAGCAGGGTCGCGACGATCGTGATGACGACGAAGACCGAGGCCCCGAGCGTCACGATCTTGTTGACGTACGCGCGTCCGGCGTCCTCCTGCTTCATCGAGCGGACGATCTGCGGGATGAGGACCGCGGACAGCAGGCCACCGGCGATGAGCGCGTGTATGTTGTTCGGCAGCTGGTTCGAGACCGCGAAGGCGTCCGCCGAGCGGGAGTTCGTCTGACCGATCGCGTAGGCGAGCACGAACGTCTTCGCGAAGCCGAGCAGGCGGGAGATCATCGTCCCCGCCGCGAGCATCGCGCTCGCCCGCCCGAGGTTCCGCTCGCCCTGCGGTGCTGCGTCGACGGTCCCGGTGGACGGGGTGGTGCTGATGGTCGGCTCCTCGGGCTGGCGACGGGCGTCGCGGGTGCGGTCGTCGTCGTGGTCGTCGGACGGGAGGCTCGACCGCGCTCCGGCGCGCATGATCGCGTCCTCGAGACGGTCACCGTCGGATCCGACGGTGTCGGTGCCGGAGCTGGCCGCGGCGATGGCGGTGGCGGCCCCGGGGACGGGGGTCGGGCCTCCCGGCCGGGTGTCGGCGTCGGGTGCCGGCGTGGCGCGGTCCGCTGCGACGACGCTCGCGGCGAGTCCGCCCGGTGCGGGGGGCTGGACCTCGAGCGGACGGTTCGGGTCGTCGTCCTCCGGCTCGGGCTCACCGTTGCGACGGCGGAGTCGGCGTCGGACGTTGCGGACGATGCCGAAGCCGAAGACGGCGATCACCGCGACGGCGGCGATGGCCGTGATGACGGTCTCCCACTGCGCCTGCACGTTGATCTCGACGGTGGCGGGCGAGGAGATCCGTGCGCCGGTCGCGCTGGTCAGCGACATCGACAGGGCGACCTTGCCGTTCGCGACCGACTGCACGGGGAAGGTGGTGCGCGTCGAGGAGCGGGGCTGGATCGTGACCTCGACGGCGTTCTCCTCGATGCGGAGGAACGAGTTCGACGGCGTGACGGTCAGGAACACGGTGACCGGGAAGTCCGACCGGTTGCGGACCGAGATCGGCAGCGAGGAGCGGTCACCGAGCAGGGTGATGTCGCTCGAGTTGACGATGCCGACGGTGCCGACGGTCTCGTCGTTCGTGGCGACGATGCCGTCGACCACCGTCGTGAGGCCGTCGGTGTCCGAGCGCCAGGCGTTGGACGCGGCCGCGAGGGTGGTGAGGCGCGCCGGGGCGGTGACCGCTGCCGGGTCCTGGACGGCGCTGGCGAAGTCGGCGAGTTCCTGCTCGGAGCGGACGAGACGTCGGAGCGTCGCGAGCCGGTCGTCAGCGACGCTGCTGCTCTGCAGGGTGAGGGAGCCGGGCGTCGCGTCGACGACGGTGGAGAAGTCGGTCGGCGAGACCCAGACCGTGCTCTCGAGGGTGTCGAGGGCCTTCTCGAGGCGGCTGGAGTCCGTCGGCCAGGACCGGTCGAGCGTGAGGAGGACCGGTCCGGTCGCGGTGCCCTGGACGGCGACGGTCGCCAGGGTGGCGGACAGTTCGGACATGGCCTTCGCGGCGGCGCGTCCGTCGGTGGCGCTGGCGGCTTCGCGCAGAAGGCCGGACATGGCCTGGTCGGACACGAGGGCCTGGGTCGACCCGATCTCCTCGGAGGCGGCGACGGTGGTGCTGCCGCCGGCGGAGGTGTTGCCGCTCGAGACGATCGTCGAGCGGTACCCGGCGGCGCCGAGCGCGGTGAGGTCGTCCGTGGCGACGGTGCCCTCGGCGGGCCACGCGACGGTGTCGACCGTCCAGGGGAAGTCGACGAGCGACTCCGAGGTGGGGAGGGCCGCGGGGGCGTCAGCACCCGGTCCCGTGCCGTCGCCCGTCGGATCACCGGGGGTGGCGTCGGCGGTCGGGGTGCCCGTCGTCCCGGTGTCGTCCTGGTTGGTGTCGTCCTGGCCGGCACCGCCCTGGTCCGCGCCGTCGTCCGTGCCGGGTGTCCCGGCGGTGGCGCCGTCCGAGGGGGCGGGGGCCGTGGGGCTCGGCGTCGCGCCCGGGAACCGGTCGTCCTCGACGGCCGCGGCGATCGCCTGGTCGAAGGAGATCGGCGCGGCGATGCCCGGCAATCCGGCCTGACGGAGACCGGCGACGTCGGCATCGGCGTAGGACAGCGGGAACTTCTCGTTTCGCAGGCCCTCGAGGCGCTCGAGCCAGGCGGTCGCCGAGCTCGGGGCGTCGTCGCCGAGGAGCCGGATCGAGGCGACGATGCGCGGGTCGACGGCGAGGGCGACGCTGTGGCCCTCCGCGGCGTCGAGCTGCTGGGTCAGGGTGCCGTCGACGGCGGTGTCGGCAGCGAGGGCGCCGGCCGAGAGCACGCCGTCCTCGGTCGCCGGGACCGTCACGGGCATCGCCACGGCGACGTCGACGGGCGCGCGGTCGAGTGCGGGGTTCCACGTGAAGGCGGAGCGTCCGACCGCGAACGTCGACCCCGCTGCGTACGAGGCCGCGATGCGCCGGGCACCGAACGGGTTCAGCGTGCCGAGCCGCACGTCGTCGAACGGCACGCTGATGGCGCTGACCGTGACCGAGCGGTGCGCGGGGACCACCGGGACGTCCACCGAGTCCATCGGGACGCCGACGTAACCGTCTGAAGAGGTGTCGCCGAGCCAGTCCGTGAGGATGTCCCGAGTGCCCACGACCGGGCGGATGATGTCGAGGTCTGCACGGCCGGCCGGCAACGCGACGTCCGTGTCGTTCGTGACCGTGAGGGACAGCGAGAGGTCGTCGCCGAGCTCGAGGACACCCTGCCCGGAGGGCGTCAGCTCGACCGAGGTCGTGCCGGACTGGGCGGTGGTCGGGTCGGCGGGCTTGGAGCTGGTGGCGGCGTCGGCGACGTCCACCGCAGCGGGCGCGATGACCAGACCGGTGGCGACCAGGGCGGACGCGGCGGCGGCGAGCACGGTACGGAGTATCTGCATGTGAGAGGGCCCTGGTCGTGAGCGGGCCACGACGAGTGTATGAGGCACGACCATGACAGCAGGCGGGCGCGCAGGTGCTCGCCGCCATCATCTGGGATGATCGACGGCGTCATGCAGTCCGTAGCCCAGGCCGTCGAACGACTCGACGCACTCGCCGCCACCGACACCGTCGACGTCCTCGCACGGGCGTTCGCCGCCGCGGGTCACGAACTCGCGCTCGTCGGCGGGCCCGTCCGCGACGCCTTCCTCGGCCGCCCGGTGACCGACCTCGACTTCACCTCGGACGCCCGACCCGACACCATCCTGCGGATCGTCGAACCCCTCGCGAGTGCGACCTGGGACGTCGGCCGTCAGTTCGGCACCATCGCCGCCCGGGTGCGCGGCGAACAGGTCGAGATCACCACGTACCGCAGCGACGTCTACGACGGCGAGACCCGCAAGCCCGAGGTCACGTTCGGCGACACGATCGAGGACGATCTGCTCCGCCGTGACTTCACCGTCAACGCGATGGCGCTCCGACTCCCCCAGCGGGAACTCGTCGACGTGCACGGCGGCGTCGAGGACCTGCTCGCCGAACGGCTCACGACCCCGCAGGAGGCGCGGATCTCGTTCCGCGACGACCCGCTCCGGATGATGCGCGCGGCACGGTTCACCGCACAGCTCGGCTTCACGGTGTCCGACGACGTCCGTTCCGCCATGGCGGACCTCGCCGACTCCATCGACATCGTCTCCGCCGAGCGCGTGCGGGACGAACTGGTCAAGTTGCTCGACACGTCGGACCCCGTGGAGGGGCTCCGGCTCCTGGTGGACACCGGCATCGCCGAGCGGATCCTGCCCGAGCTGCCCGCGATGAAGCTCGAGATCGACGAGCACCACCACCACAAGGACGTGTACGAGCACTCGCTCACCGTCCTCACCCAGGCCATCGGGTACGAGGCCGAGCGCCACCCGGGCGACGCCCCCGACACCGTGCTCCGGCTCGCGGCGCTCCTGCACGACATCGGCAAGCCGGCGACCCGGAAGCTCGAGCCCGGTGGGGCCGTGAGCTTCCACCACCACGACCTGGTCGGCTCCAAGCTCGCGAAGAAGCGCCTGCGCGCGCTGCGCTTCGACAACGACACCATCGCGTCGGTCGCCCGCCTGATCGAACTGCACCTTCGGTTCTTCGGCTACACCGAGGGCGCCTGGACCGACGCGGCCGTCCGCCGCTACGTCCGCGACGCAGGCGACCAGCTCGAGCGGCTGCACGAGCTCACCCGCTCCGACGTCACCACCCGGAACCGCCGGAAGGCGGACCGGCTCGGCTTCGCCTACGACGACCTGGAGGCCCGGATCGCCGTCCTCGCGGAGCAGGAGGAACTCGACTCCATGCGTCCCGACCTGTCCGGGGACGACATCATGCGCATCCTCGACATCCCGCCGGGGCGCGCCGTCGGCGAGGCGTACCGCTTCCTGCTCGAGGCGCGGATGGACGAGGGGCCGCTCGGCCCCGACGAGGCCGAGGCGCGTCTGCGCACCTGGTGGGCGTCCCGCGACGCGTAGCCCGCGGGCAGAGCCGGGGGGACGCGGCGGACCGGTGGCGCGCCTCCAGGCCGTCCGCTACGATGGGCAGGTTGTCTCGCGCGCATTCAGCGTGCCGAGGCACATGCATCAACCCTCCTGCCCCGGGAACTGCCCGGGGCCGCTGAGACCAGAGGAGGTGGGTTCCGCATGCACCAGTACGAACTGATGGCGATCCTCGACCCCGAGATCGATGAGCGCACCGTCGCTCCCAGCCTGGACAAGTTCCTCGCGGTCATCCGCAACGACGGTGGCACCGTCGACAACGTGGACGTCTGGGGCCGTCGCCGGCTCGCTTACGAGATCGCGAAGAAGACCGAGGGCATCTACGCCGTCGTGAACTTCACGTCGTCCGCCGACTCCGCCAAGGAGCTGGACCGCCAGCTCGGTCTCTCCGAGGCCGTCCTGCGCACCAAGGTCCTCCGCGCCGAAGAGGGCATGGCCCAGGTCGCCGCTCAGAAGGAGCGCGACGAGGCCCGTGCCGCCCGCAAGGCCGCCAACGCGTCGGCCACCGCGACCGCGAGCGCCGAGTAGCCCGTGGCCGGCGAAACCGTCATCACGGTGGTGGGCAACCTCACCGCGGACCCGGAGCTGCGCTACACGCAGAACGGGCTCGCCGTGGCGAACTTCACCATCGCGTCGACTCCTCGCACGTTCGACCGTCAGGCGAACGAGTGGAAGGACGGCGACGCGCTGTTCCTCCGTGCGAGTGTGTGGCGCGAGTTCGCCGAGCACGTGGCGGGGTCGCTGACGAAGGGCTCGCGCGTCATCGCGCAGGGTCGTCTGCGTCAGCGTTCCTACCAGGACCGTGAGGGTCAGCAGCGGACGAGCATCGAGCTCGAGGTCGACGAGATCGGCCCCTCGCTGCGGTACGCGACCGCCCAGATCACCCGCGCGCCGGGTGGCAGCGGCGGTGGCGGTGGACGCGGCCAGGTCGGTGGCGGCGCCGGGGGCAACTCCGGTGGCGGCAACGGCGGTGGCTGGAACAACGGCGGCGGCGGGCAGTCCGACGCCCCGTGGTCCCCGCAGGGTGGTCAGCAGGGCGGCAACGCACAGTCGAACGACGTGTGGTCCACCCCCGGCGGCACCTACGACGACGAGACCCCGTTCTGATCCTCAGCGGTCTGACGACACAACTTCTTCTTCTCTAAGGACACACAATGGCTGGAAAGAGCACCGGCGACCGCCGGAAGCCTCGCGGCAAGGGCGGCAAGAACGCCGCTCCCGCGAAGGCGATCAAGGTCGGCGTCATCGACTACAAGGACGTTGCGACCCTTCGCAAGTTCATCTCGGAGCGTGGCAAGATCCGCGCCCGTCGCATCACCGGCGTCTCCGTCCAGGAGCAGCGCCTCATCGCCCGTGCCGTGAAGAACGCCCGTGAGATGGCGCTCCTCCCCTACGCCGGCTCCGGCCGCTGATCGGAGGTCGACACATGTCGAAGCTCATCCTCACCCACGAGGTCTCCGGCCTCGGTTCCGCCGGTGACGTCGTCGACGTCAAGAACGGCTACGCCCGCAACTACCTGATCCCGCAGGGCTTCGCCGTGTCGTGGTCGAAGGGCGGCGAGAAGCAGATCGAGTCGATCCGTGCTGCTCGTGCCGCGCGCGAGCTCGCCACCATCGAAGAGGCCCAGGACCTCAAGATGAAGCTCGAGAACGCCACCATCCAGCTGTCGGTCAAGGCCGGCAAGGACGGTCGTCTGTTCGGCTCCGTCCGCCCGGGCGACGTCGCTGACGCCGTCCAGGCGCAGGGCGTCGGCTCGCTCGACAAGCGCAAGGTCGAGGTCCCCGCGACCATCAAGACCGTCGGTGACCACGAGGCCACCGTGCGTCTGCGCGAGGACATCGTCGCGACCATCTCGCTGAAGGTCGTCGCCGCCAAGTAGGCAGCACCAGCACCGCCGGAGGGCGGGTCTCCCATGACGGGAGGCCCGCCCTCCGTCGTTCCCGGACTGCGCGTCGGGCGGGTGCTGTGTCCTCTCCGGGCACGGGAGGCCCGCCCTCCGTCGTTCCCGGACTGCGCGTCGGGCGGGTGTTGTGGGGCGGGGGGAGACGGCCGCCGTGCAGGCGCTCGCACGTCGGGTCCGGGCCGACGAGGAGGCACTCGCGCTCCCCCGGACCCTCGCAGGCTGGGCGATCGACGATGGTCGCCACGATGGCCCGCTCGCTCCTGGCAGGCGGGACGCCGATCGTGGGCGGGGGATGGTGTTCGTGCATCTGGGGACCGGGACCGGAACCGAGCGACGCGCCGGTGGAAGCGGTCTCTGACGACGGCGACGGCGTGTCGGCGGGTGCCGAGGGCGTCCTGGAGGCCCGAGTCGGATGAGCAGGTTCGGCACCCGAAACACGACTGGCCGGTTACGCCCTGCCCCGATCTGCCTGCCTGGGAGCCAGCCGAGTAACTCGGGACGCCGAGGGCGTTTGTCAAGTCGGTTGTGCACAGTGGCAGCCTTCGAGGGGAACCTTCGACTCCCACTTGAAGCCGAGTTCTCCACACACGGTGTGGAACGCAAAACCCCCGGTCAACTGTCGAAAGTGTGTTCTCCAACCGACTTATCCCCAGCGGAGTGCACAGCCCTCCACACAGGAGTCCGGCGTGTTCCGCAACCTCTCCACAGAGTTGTCCACAGGGCCTGTTGCTGGGGATAACTGTGTACCCGTAGCTTGGCCCAGCGACTCGGTGATGTCGGTCGCCCGGGGTAGAACTGCTCGGTGAGGAACGGTGAACGGGCCGTCCACCAGCACCGTCACGAACACTGAGGAGCACGTGTGTCGATCGCGCATCTGGAGCCGGCCCCGCAGGAGTACGCCGAGCGGAACACCGACCGGACTCCCCCGCACGACATGCTCGCGGAGCAGTCGACCATCGGCGGCATGATGCTCTCGAAGGACGCCGTGGCCGACGTGATCGAGACCGCTCGTGGTGTCGACTTCTACATCCCGAAGCACGAAGTGATCTTCGACGCGATCCTGTCGCTGTACTCGCACGGCGAGCCGACCGACGTCATCGCGGTCACCGACGAGCTGACGAAGACGGGCCTGTTGTCCCGCGGTGGTGGCGCCGAGTACCTGCACAGCCTGACGAGCATGGTGCCGACCGCGGCGAACGCCGGGTACTACGCGGCCATCGTGGCCGAGAAGGCCGTTCTCCGCCGTCTGGTCGAGGCTGGTACCCGCATCGTGCAGATGGGCTACGCCAGCGAGGGCGAGGTCACCGACCTCGTCAACAGCGCGCAGGCCGAGGTCTACAACGTCGCCGGCGGCGTGCAGACCGAGGACTACGTCCCCCTGACCGAGGCCATCGGCACCGCGATCGACGAGATCGAGGCCGCGAAGGGCCGTGACGGGCAGATGACCGGCGTCCCCACAGGGTTCGCGCAGCTCGACGGCCTGACCAACGGCTTCCACCCCGGGCAGCTCATCATCGTCGCCGCCCGACCCGCACTCGGCAAGTCGACGCTCGCCCTCGACCTGTGCCGTGCCGCCGCACTGAAGCACAACCAGACGGCCGCGTTCTTCTCGCTCGAGATGGGTCGCGCCGAGATCGCCATGCGTCTGCTCTCCGCCGAGTCGAGCGTGCCGCTCCAGAACATGCGCAAGGGAACCGTCGACACCCGCGATTGGACCACCATCGCGCAGACCCGCGGGCGCATCAACGACGCCCCGTTCTTCATTGACGACTCCCCCAACATGACCCTCGTCGAGATCCGTGCCAAGTGCCGGCGCCTCAAGCAGCAGCACAACCTGAAGCTCGTCGTCATCGACTACCTGCAGCTGATGACCTCGGGCAAGCGCGTCGAGAGCCGCCAGCAAGAGGTCTCGGAGTTCTCCCGCGCGCTCAAGCTCATGGCGAAGGAGCTGCAGGTGCCCGTCATCGCGCTGTCGCAGCTGAACCGTGGGCCCGAGCAGCGTGCGGACAAGAAACCGATGATCTCCGACCTGCGTGAATCCGGGTCGATCGAGCAGGACGCCGACATGGTCATCCTGCTGCACCGTGAGTCGGCGTACGAGAAGGACAACCCGCGGCAGGGTGAAGCCGACCTCATCGTGGCGAAGCACCGCAACGGGCCGACGGACACGATCACCGTTGCGTTCCACGGGATGTTCTCGCGGTTCGTGGACATGCCGCAGTAGGGGGAGTTGTCCGACTGCCACTTAACCTGTCCTGAAATACGGAGTTGGACAGGTTGTTTGGCAGCGCGGACAGCCACGTCGACTAGTGCAGGACTCAGCCCTCGTGCGCCGGGAGGCGACCGTAGGGCGTGCGTGAACTGAGATAGCCCGCGGACCACCTATCTGAGACAGGGCTCACTCCGGAGTAGGGCCGTAGGAGTCCGAAGCCCCTGCAGGCATGTCGTGGGTCACTGGGGAACCGGCTATCGAGACGGCTTTCGCGGTTCGCGTCTGGCTGCCCGGACGGCCAACAAGATGTTCGCCCCCCAGCAGATGGCACCGGTCAGGATCGTCCCGCTTCCGATCCAGGCTGCGAGTGCATCACCGGATCGCGTACTGCTGATGATCACCGCGATCCCGGTCAGGACGAGGGTGCCGCTCACCAGATCGAGCAGGACTTGAGTCCACGATCGTCCCCTTCCTTCCAGGCCGAAGGTCTCTCTTGGAGTGCGCATGACTGGAGGGTACGCAGCGGTCGTGCTCCTAGCGTGTCCCGCTTCCGCAACAGCGTTGCGGAAGTCGATCGGTGAACGAGACGACGTTAGTGTCCCCTCCTCGCCTGCCACCGGTTGATGAAGAGCACCACGAGCCCGATCACTGCGAGGCGAACGCCGCCTCACCAGGGCGGCGTTCGTCATTCCAGTGGCGCTCCGTGCGACTACCGGCCGCGCTCCTCGCGCTCCCCCTGAGCACCCGTCGCGCGCGTCGCGGTCTTGCGTCGGTCAGCGTGGGTGCGGAGTGCGGCGCGAGCCAGACGGGCTCGCGCCGCGAGGAGATCTACGCGGTGACGCTGATGCTCCAGGTGACGCCGAACTGGTCGGTGAGCATGCCGAAACCGGCGCTCCATGCCGACGCCGCCAGTGGCTCGACGATGACGGCATCGACAGCGAGGGCGTCCCAGTGTCCCTGGAGTTCCTCGAGGGTCTCCGCGCCGATCGAGACGAACAGCGCCTGGTCGGTGACGGTCGTCCCGTTCTCGCGGCGGGTGGAACCGTCGCCGGCGATCCGTCCTCCGGTCTGGCCGGGGATGTCGTAGCCCATGACGCGGAAGCCGTTGTCGGCAGCGACGAGCCCGAAGACGACCTTGTCGGACCCGGGCACCTCCGCCGGCATCCCGAAGTCCGCGTACGTGTTGATGACGGTGTGGCCGCCGAACACGGACTGGTAGAACTCCAGCGCCGCGCGAGCATCGCCACGGAAGTTGAGGTGGGTGGTCGTCTGGATGGTCATCGTTGCTCCTTCTCGAGGTCCGGGTCCTGTTGACCCGCTGCCGCAACTGTCACAGCCGTGTAGGTCTGTTCCTGTCCTAGACCGTGATTAGTGTTGCCGTCATGACGACGACCACGCGACTGCTCCGCCTGCTGTCGCTGCTCCAGACGCGTCGCGACTGGCCGGGGTCGCTCTTGGCACGTCGCCTCGAGACCAGCGACCGGACCGTTCGTCGGGACATCGATCGGCTGCGTGAGATGGGCTACAGCATCCGGGCCACGATGGGCCCGGACGGTGGCTACCGACTCGACGCGGGAAGCGAACTGCCGCCACTGCTGTTCGACGACGACCAGACGGTCGCGGTCGCCATCGCCCTGCAGACCGCGCCAGCGATCGGTGCAGGCATCGAAGAGGCAGCGATCCGTGCGCTCGGGACGATACGGCAGGTCATGCCGTCCCGACTGCGCCACCGGCTCGACGCGCTCGAGGTGACAGCGGTCGGCCGCGCCGGCGATGCCGCCCCCATGAACCTCTCGTTCGACGTGCTCGTCACCCTCGCCACCGCGATCCGCGACCGAGAGACACTGCGCTTCGACTACGTCCCTCGTGATGCGACAGCGGATGACCGGCCGCTTCTCCCGCCGCGCCGTGCTGAACCGTCACACCTGGTCACCTCGCACGGACGCTGGTACCTGCTCGGGTGGGACCTCGACCGTGAGGACTGGCGTCTCTACAGCGTCGATCGAGTTCGACCGCGGACCCCGAACGGTCCGTCGTTCGCCCCGCGCGCGGTGCCCTGTGGAGATGTGGACGAGTTCGTGTCAGGGCGGTTCAAGGGCTCTGACGTCAACGAGTGGCCCTGCCGTGGCACGGTGATCCTCGATCTCCCCGCGCACGAGGTCCTGCCGTTCGCCGGGGACGGAACCGTGACCGCGATCGACGGTCACCGATGCGCTCTCGAGGTCGGTTCGTGGTCATGGGGTGCACTCGCAGCGTCGTTCGGCAGGTTCGAGGTGCCGATGGAGGTCGTCGGCCCGCCAGAACTCGCAGCCGCGTTCGGGACGATCGCCGCGCGCTACCGAGCGACGAGCGAGAGCGCGACCACCCGTCGCCAGCCGTAGGTCACTCGCTGGTCGACGTCGATCAGGGCTCACCGGGCCTCCCGTGCGGATCGCGCCCGGGTCATGCCGACCGCCACGAGGAGCGCTGCGGCAACGGTCATGGCGAAGCCCGCGACGGTGACGCCCGTCTGGAGGCGGAGATGTCGCCGGTGAGCAGGGGTGCGAGGATCGTGCCGGTCACGGCGAGCCCGATGCCGGTTGCAACCTGGCTGGACGTGTCCACGAGCGCTGCACCGACTGTGGTGCGGTTCTCCGGAAGACCGGTCATCACGTTGGTGCCCGCGACGACACCGACGATGCGCATCCCGGCGGCGACGAGGACCAGGGCGAGCGCGACCCAGACGTACCCGAAGCGGCTCCCCGCGGCGAACACGGCAAGGCCGAGCACGACCGCCGCGGCGCTCATCCAGGCTGCGTGATGCATGCCCACCCTCCGGACGAAGGGTCCGACCAGGCGGCCGCCGAAGAGCAGCACGGCGACCTGCGGCAGGGTGCCGATCGACGCCAGGACCGGCGACCAGCCCCATGCGAACTGCAGCTGGAGGGTGACCATGTAGCCGAGTCCCGCGACCGCGAAACCAGGAGCCGCCTCGTAGACGAGCCCGCTCGAGACGAGGGGGAGTGCGACGAGAGCGGCCAGCTCGAGCGGGGGACTGCGTGGACACGCGACCTCGGCGTCCTCCGCTCCACGCCCGGTGCTGCTCAGACGGTGGCGCGGTAGCGGAGCCCGTCGACCAGGAGTCCGACGAGCTGCTGGCTCTGCTCGGGGGTCGCCGCACCGTGGGACAGGTCGGCGACGGCCCTGAGGAGCTGGGGTGCGTCGATGTCGGCGCGGACCGTTCCGGCTGCTGACGCTGCGTCGAGCAACTCCGTCAGGGTGCCGCCGAGCCGTCCGATGAAGTAGGCGGGGAGGGCCTCGAAGGCGGCGTCACCGGACTGCAGTGCGGCGGCGAGCCCCCGCTTGGTGGCGACGAACTCGGTGAACCGCTGCAACCACCGAGCGAGCGCCTCGTCCGGAGCGTGTGCGGCGCGCAGGTCGTCGGCGGCGTCAGCGCAGGCTTCGACGGCCTGCTGGAACACCGCCACGACCAGGTCGGAGCGCTGTGGGAAGTGGCGGTACAGGGTGCCGACACCGACGCCTGCGCGGTCGGCGATGGCCTTCGCGGGGGCGTCGACGCCGTCGGAGGCGAACACGGATTTGGCGGCGTCGATCAGCGCGTCCAGGTTGCGGCGGGCGTCGGCGCGCACAGGTCCTCCTCGGTCTGGGGTTGCGGAAACGGAAAGGCGTTCCGTATAGTTCCGGAAGAGCGTTCCACTTCTAGTCAGACTACGACATCTGCACCCGGGACGCCATCGACAGGAGGAACCCATGCAGTACCGCACCCTCGGCAAGACCGGTATCCAGGTCAGCCCCTTCGCGCTGGGCGCCATGATGCTCGGCACCGACGGCCGGATCGGCAACGGAGACGAACAGGACTCGATCCGGATCGTCCACCGGGCACTGGACGCCGGCATCAACCTCATCGACACCGCCGACCGCTACTCGCAGGGTGGCTCGGAGACCCTGCTCGGCAAGGCGCTCGCGGGTCGCCGTGACGACGTCGTGCTCGCCACGAAGTTCAACGGCCCGATGGGGGACGATCCGAACCGCCGGGGGAACTCCCGCCGGTGGATCATGCGTGCGGTGGAGGACTCGCTCCGCCGTCTGCAGACCGACCACATCGACCTGTACCAGGCACACCGACCGGACGGCACGGTCGACCTCGAGGAGACCCTGTCGGCGCTGACCGACCTGGTGCGCAGCGGCAAGGTGCGCGCCATCGGCACGAGCGACTTCCCGGCGTCGATGCAGGTGGAGGCGCAGTGGACCTCGGAACGCCGGAGTCTCGAGCGCTTCCGCACGGAGCAGCCGACCTACTCGATCCTGAACCGCGGCATCGAGCGCGAGGTCCTGCCCGTCGTCGAGCGCTACGGCATGGGCACCCTCGTCTGGAGCCCGCTTGCCGGCGGCATGCTGACCGGGCGGTTCCGCAAGGGCCAGCAGAGCGACCTCGCCCGCGTCGGCATGTTCCGGCACAACCAGGACGAGCGACGCATCGACGCCGTCGAGCAGGTCGTCGCGCTGTCCGAGGAGGTCGGCATCCCGATGACCCACCTCGCGATGGCGTTCGCGATCGCACACCCCGGCGTCACGAGCGCGCTGATCGGTCCGCGGTCGATGGAGCAGCTCGACGACCTGCTCGCGGGCGCCGACGTGGCGCTGTCGGACGAGGTCCTCGACCGGATCGACGCGATCGTCCCGCCGGGCACGGACGTCGGTCGTCTCGACCAGCAGTACGCCCCGCCGGCGGTCCTGCAGGCCGGACTGCGTCGACGCCCCGCACCGGAGCGCCGAGCAGCCTGAGGGTGGGCGTTGAGGAGCGGTCTACATCCGCTCCGTCAGGACACTGACGAGCTGGGCCCCTCGGCGTGATCCGGCCACAGCAGCCGGAAGCGCTCACACACCACCGGCATGTCAGACGCCCACCCCCGCGGGCTCTCCGAGTGCTCCCGCCAGTACCGCTCGTGCGCCGCACGCCAGTAGGCCAGGGTCCGGTCGCCCTCACCCTCCGCGCGGGCGTGCTCGGCGTCCACCTGGTCGAACGGCACGATCCGGACGGCGGTCGTCACGAGCACGGCTCGCGGCTCGTCAGTGCCGTCGAGGATGATGCTGTACTCGCCGACCTCCGGCAGGGGCTCACCGGTGGCCTCGTAGTCCCAGAGCGAGGATGCTGTTCCGTCCTTCACGCCGGCGAGCACGAGGTCGAGCAGGGCGTCCGCGTGTTCCGGTGTCGCACCGAACGCCCATGCGAGGGGAACGGTCTCGGGCAGATCGGGGGAGTCGCGGCGACGCGCCTCCCAGAAGGCGGCCACGGTCGGTGAGGGTGCGTTCACAGCAGTGACCCTAGTGAGCGACCAGATGCGAGCGACGGCCATGCCACCCACCGGACGTGACAGGATCGACCCGTCCCCACGAGCCTCCGGAGCCCCGATGACCACGCGCGATCGCACCACCAGCACGACGCTGCTGTGCCGCGCGACGGCCTCCGGCCCGGCCTGGACGCCGATCGTCTCCGCCGAGAAGGCCGACCTGTACGGCAGCGACGACAGCCGCCGCGAGCTCCATCCGTAGATGCGTGACGGGCGCGCCCCGCGCCTCCAGGCCGACGGCTCCCGTTCCTGCGCAGCAGGCGGGGGAGCAGCCGGCCCGACCCGCACAACCCACCGCTCGGAAACAGGAAGCACCGTCATGCCCGCACGCACCCTCACCCCCTCCGGCTCCCCGGCGATCGACTGGGCGACCCGCTCCATGCCGCTCCTCGCGGCCAGCATCGAGCAGGACGCTCCGGTGTTCGCCGGCCTGCACGTCGGCATCTGCATCCACATCGAGCCGAAGACCGCCGTCCTGTGCCGGTGGCTGCTCGATCAGGGCGCCCGCGTCACGATCACCGGCAACGTCGGCACGACCGTGCCCGAGACGGCGGAGGCCCTCCGGACCCTCGGCGTCACCGTGATCGGCGGCCGCAGTGACGACGCCGAGCAGCACGACCGGAACCTCGACGAGCTGCTCGCCGCCCTGCCGGACCTGGTGATGGACAATGGCGGTGAGCTCATCGCGAAGCTGACCAGGGGAGCACCACGGTCGAGCACGTTCCTCGGCGCGACGGAGGAGACGACCACCGGCGGCATCGCCATCCGCGCCCTGCCGCAGGCGCCGGACTTCCCGGTCGTGGTCATCAACGACAGCCGGCTGAAGCTCATCGTCGAGAACGAGCACGGCGTCGGGCAGAGCATCGTGCAGGGGTTCATGAACGCAACGAACGCGATGGTGCCCGGCGCCCGCGCCACCGTGGTCGGGTACGGCCCGTGTGGCAAGGGCGTCGCGGACACGCTCCGGAACCTCGGCGCCGTCGTGAGCGTCGTCGACACGGACCCGTTCCGCGCGCTCGAGGCGATCATGCGCGGCCACCGCGTCGGGCCGATGGCTGCGGTCCTGCCCGACACCGAGCTGCTCTTCCTGGCGACGGGCGCACGGGGCGTCGTCGGCTCCGCCGAGATCGCGCTGCTCGACGACGGCGTCGTCATCGCGGGCGTCGGTCACGAAGGGCTCGAGCTCGACCTGGAGGCCCTGCACGCCGTGACCGCGGAGACCACCTCCCTGTCGGGGCCGGGTTCCGACCCGGACGCGCGGGTCCTGCACCGCCTGGTCGACGGGCGCGAGGTCGTGACACTGCACGGGACGCGGATGATCAACCTCACGGCCGCGGGCGGCAACCCGATCCAGGCGATGGACCTCGGGCTGTCGCTGCAGGCCCGGAGCCTCGCGGCGATCGCGCGGGGCGACGTGCCGTGGACCGGGGCAGGGCCGGTCCCTGCCGACGTCGACCACTGGCTTGCGACGGCGCTCGTCGCGCTGCTCGGCAAGGGCGGTCGCTGACGGTCGCGCGCGTCACTGCGACAGTTCGCGGTCCAACCGGTCGAGGAGCGCCTCGAGCGAGACCTCGAACTCCTCGTCGCTGCGGTCCTCGCTGAGCAGGGGGCGGAGGCGTCGGACCTCCGGAGCGACGTCGAGGGACAGGTTCCCGTCGCCCTCCGGGATGTCGGCGTCGCCTTCGTCCAGGGGTTCCTCCGCGGGCCCCGCCTCGGCTCCCGCCACGACGGACTGCAACAGGAGCTGCCCGAGCAGGAAGCTGCTGAAGGCCCGGTAGGCGTTGACCGCCTGTGCGTCGCTGAACCCGTGCTCGGTCAGCGCGTGGAGGAACGTGTCGACGACCTCGATGCTGCGGAGGGGCGGACGGAGCCAGGGCGCGGCAGGATGGCGGGTCGCGACGAGGGGGAACGCCTTCGGGTGGTCCGTCGCGATCCGGCGGACCTCGTGGGCGACGGTCTGCAGGAACCCCTGCCAGTGCTCGGCCTCGGGCTGCGCGTCGTCGAGGCGTGCGGTGAGGTCACTCATCAGCGACGCGACGACGCCTTCGAGCAGGTCTTCCTTCCCGTGCACGTACCGGTAGAGGGACATCGCCTCCACGCCGAGGTCCTGTGCGAGGGACCGCATGGACAACCCCTGTGGGCCGGAGCGGTCGATCTGGGCGAGCGCGGTGTCCACGATCAACTCGCGACTGAGTCTGGGTCCGGTCGTGCTCGGTCGGTTCGCGGTCACGACTGCCTCCAGGTCCGCCGGGGTCGTCGCCGGGACGGTTCCCGGTCGTGGGTCGGCGCCCGGAAGTACGGCGTCGCCAAACCTGTGAGCCTACCGGGGCTTACGTCGTAAGTTCGGACTCGCTTACGGTGTAAGCCACCTTGAGGCAGGGCCGAGCGGACGCTCGTGTCCGGCTCCCCGGCCATCGAGGACCCACTGTTCATCGACCCCCGGGTACCCCGGGGAAAAGGAGCACGACATGATCGACAGCAGCAGCGTCAACGACCTCATCGGCGCCGACGTCTACGGCAGCGGCGAAGCCAAGATCGGCACCGTCGGCCAGGTCTACGTCGACAACGACACGCAGGCCCCGACGTGGGTGACCATCCGGACCGGTCTGTTCGGGACCTCGGAGACCTTCGCGCCGTTGACCGAGGCGAACTTCGACGCCGGCATCGTCCGCATCGCCTACGACAAGGCCTTCGTCAAGGACGCACCGCGGGTCGAGGCCGACGGCGCCCTCAGCGACGAAGAGGAGCAGGCGCTCTACTCCTACTACGGCATGACCGACGCCTCCGTGGACGAGTCGCCGCTGTACGACCAGGACGCCGACCGCGGCGTGAACACCCACGGCACCGAGGGCCACGACACGTCCGGCCCGACGACCGACGACGCGATGACCCGCTCCGAGGAGCGTCTGCACGTGGGCACCGAGCGGGTTGGAGCCGGCCGTGCCCGTCTGCGCAAGCACGTCGTCACCGAGCAGGTCACGAAGACCGTCCCGGTCAGCCACGAGGAGGTCACCCTCAGCCGTGAGCCGATCACCGACGCGAACGCCGCCGACGCCCTCGCCGGTCCGGACCTCAGTGAGGAGGAGCACGAGGTCGTCCTCACCGAGGAGCGCATCGTCACCTCGAAGGAGACCGTCCCCGTCGAGCGTGTCCGTCTGGGCACCGAGACCGTCACCGAGCAGCAGACCGTCAACGAGGACGTCTCCCACGAGGAGATCGAGCTCGACGACACCGACGTCCGCACCACCACGACCGACGGCACCGCCGCCGACCGCGACACCCGCTCCTAGGCACCGCCCGCGGCGGCCCTCGGCCCACGTCGGGTGGCCGCCGCCGCGTCCGGCTGACCCTGCGACCCGTGTCCACATCGGAGGAGACCATGACCTCGCCCCACACCCCGCGACGCCCGTCCGCCGCCGACGACGAAATCGAGGTGGTCCGGCACGAGGAGCGCCTCGCCGTCAGGACCGAGCTCCATGCGACGGAGCGGGTCCGGCTCGAGCGGGTCGTCGTGACCGAGCAGCGGACCATCAGCGTCGACGTCAGTCACGAGGAGGTCCGGCTCACACGCGAGCCGATCACCGGAGGGACCCGCCTGCCCGGCGCCGAGGTCCCCGTCCGCGAGCCGATCGTGGTGGTCCTGCACGAGGAACAGGTCACCGTGACGAAGACCGTCGTCCCGGTGGAGCGCGTCACCCTCAGCACGCACCGGGTCAGCGACGACCACGTGGTGACGGAGACGCTCGGCCACGAGGAGGTCGACGTCACGGCCGAGTAGCCAGGGCGCTTCCGGCTCAGATGTCGAGCACGCCGTCCACGGCAGCGCTCCGCGGCGGGACGTGCCGTGGCCGTGCGTCCACTGCGCCTGTGGCCGTGCGCACGTCCGACCGAGGACCGTGGGGACCAGCGCGTCCCCGACCCTCCGGGTCCCGGGCGGAACGCGACGAAGGAGTTCCACCATGGCAACCACCACGCCCAAGCACGTCACCCTCGACCCGACCGGCACCGTCCGCACCCTCGTCCTGCAGCACCCCGGCGTCGAGGACGTCGACCTGACCGTCCGCGGCATGGCCCCGGAGCGACTCCGCTACATGGGGCAGGTGTGGTCGGCGACCCACGCGCGACTGCACCGGCCGCTCGCCGCGGACGGGTACGGGTACCGCGTCGAGCACGCGCTGTCCGACCGCACGGGAGCTTCCGTCAGCGGCTGACGACGCCGCCGTCGGTCCCGGCAGCGCTCCGCGGGTGGTCCCCGTCCACCCGACGGGAGGCCCGTCACCCGCCCGGCACCGCGCCTCCCGTCCGGCGCGCTGCCGGAGCAGGACCGACCGCACGAACGCCACGAGGGCCGGCCCGCATCCGCTGGGATGCGAGCCGGCCCTCGTGTCGGTCGGCCGGGTGTGCCCGGTCAGACCGACCGGCGTCGGCGGGACCCGAACACCGCCGTCGCCGCGCCCAGCAGGAGCAGCGTGAGCGCCGCCGCGATGCCCGCACGCGGGTCCGACCCGGTGAACGCGAGGCTGCCGGTCGTGCCGCTGCCGTCGCCGACGGTGCCCGTGGTGCCGTCACCAGCCGTGCCTCCGGTGGCGCCACCGGCCGCGAGGTAGGCGAACGCCGTCCCGTCGTCGCTCGTACCGCCCGCGGTGCTGACGGTGATGGCCGCTCTGCCCGCGGCACAGGCCGGGGTGGTGAAGGTCAGCTCGGTGCCGTCCTCCGAGACGGTGACGTCGGCCGGGTCGATGGTGACCCCGCAGATCGTCACGGTCGTGGCGCCGGGGACGAAGCCGTCACCGGTCAGGGTGACGGTCGTGCCGCCCGTGGTCGGTCCGGAGCCGGGGGTGGCACCGGTGACGGCGGGGACGGGCAGGTAGGCGTAGGCGTCAGCGGCGACGGCGGTGCCGTCCGGTCCGGTGACGGCCACGTCGGCGGTGCCGGTCGTGCCGGCCGGCGTCGTGACGGTGACGCTCGTGTCGGTCGGCGTGCCGACGATCGTGGCGGGGACGCCGTCGAACGTGACCTCGGTGGTGCCGGCGAGGCCGGTGCCCGAGACGACGACGGTCTGGCCACCGGCGGTCGGGCCGGCGGCGGGGCTGATGCCGGTCACGGTCGGTGTGGCGGCGGCTGCCGCGTACCGGAACTGCACCGGAGCGGTGAGCAGGGTGTCACCGGGGAAGCCGACGGTGACGTCGACCAGACCCGTGCCGGCCGGTGCCGTGACGACGATGGTGGTGCCGTCGTCGGACACGGACTGCACGTCGGCGAGGGTGTCGCCGAAGCGGACCTCGTCAGCTGCCTGGAGGCCGGTGCCGGTGATCGTCACCGTCGTCCCGCCCGCAGCCGGACCCTCGGCCGGTGCGAGCGCGGTGACCGTCGGGGCGACGTAGACGTAGGGGAGGCTGTCCGAGGTGCCGCCGCTCGTGACGACCGCGGTCGTCGTGCCGGCGGGTCCGGCGGGCGTCACCGCGGTCAGGGAGGCGCCGTCGGCCGCAACGGTGACGTCGGTGGCGGGGACGCCGGCGAACGTGACCGTCGTGTCGTCGCCGAAGCCGGAGCCCGTGATCGTGACGGTCTGGCCGCCGGTGGTGGGGCCGGTGCCGGGGGTGATGTCGGCGACCGTGACGGGCGCGGCCGCAGCGGTCGGGGTCTCGCAGTTCGCCTGCGCGAGGACGACCGTGGCGACGGCGTCGTCGGTGAGGGTGACGCCGGCGGCCGTTCCGTCGAGGGTGACGGTGGCGACGACCGCGGTGGCGGTGGCGGTCGTGCCGGTCGTGGTCGTCGTGCGGGCGAGGTCGACCGTCAGGGTGACACCGGCGAGGGCGCCCGTCAGCGCCGTCGCGTTCGAGAAGGTCGGGGTGTCGACGTCGAGGGTGACCCCCTGGCCGAACACGGTCAGGCCGGTGAGGAGCGCGTCGCTCGTCGGGATACCGCCGACCGGGCAGGTCGCGGTGGCCGTCGCGGCGTCGGCGGTCAGGACGTCGAGTCCGAACAGCTCGACCGAGGCGCCGGCGATCTCCGCGGCCGCCGTCGAGCGTGTGGCGTCGCTGCTGGCCGAGGTCGTGACGACCCCCGCGCCGATGTCGGCGACCGCTGCCGTGACGAGCGCTGCGGCGTCGCCGTCGAACTCGTCGGTACCGGTGCCGGCGACCGAGACGGCACCGGCGGACGCGTCGGCGGTGAGCCCGACGATGCCCGCGAGATCCGGTACGGCGACGTCGGCACTGATCCCGACGGCTGCAGCGTCCCCGGGTGCTGCCGCGGCGGGGCTCGCGACGACGAGCGCACCTCCGAGGGCGGTCCCGGCGGCGATGGACATCGCGGCGAATCGCATTCCCACGCGTCGTTGCATGGTGGTCCTTCCGGTTGAGTGACTCTCAGGACGGACGCTGAGCCGGGGATCAGCAGGGGGTTCCACCCACGTTCGGGGGATGGACGTCACCCCGAGAACCTGCACATCCGCTCAGATCCAGCGTTGGCGCGCTCCCTCCGCCCGGCTCCGGCGCGGACCGCGGCACGGGATCCGCGTTCCGTGGCCAGCGCCGCGGGGACACTCAGTCGTCCATCGCCACCACGACCTTGCGGGCGGAGACGCCGTTCCGCAGCGTCTGCAGGGCGCCGGGGAGGGCCTCCAGTCCGTGTCCGACGACCATCGCCTCCGGGGCTGCGCGGAAGCGCCCGTCGGCCAGCGCTCCGGGCAGGAAGTCACGGAAGACGGCCGGACCGACGGGGGAGATCACCGGGGTACCGCCCCAGATGGCGGAGACGCGGATGCCCCGGAAGCGGGCGATCCGCGACCGCACAGCGGTCACCGGATCGGGGTAGGCGGACGCGATCCGCTTCGCCCCGGACGCGCGACGGGTGATCCGCAGGGCGTGCCCCAGCGACCCGCTGCCGATGGCGATCGTGCCCGCGAGCCGACGGCCCCGCAGTGCCGCGACCACCTCGTCGTCCACGTCGTCGTCCCGGTAGTCGAGGACGGTCTCGGCACCGAGGGAGCGGACGAGGTCGTGGTTCGCGCGGCCGGCCGTCGCCACCACCGTGTGACCGCTCGCGCGGGCGAGCTGGACGGCGTTGCTCCCGACACTCGTCGACGCGCCCCAGACGAGGACCACCTGGTCGCTCCGGTCCACGCCGTCGCCCGGCAGGGGGAGGGCCAACTGGTCGGCTTCGTACAGACCCGCGGCCGCGGTCGCCAGCGCGAGCGGCAGGACCGCGGCCTGCTCGAAGGACAGGTCGTCCGGGAGGCGCGTGGTGACGCGCTCGAGGACGGTCACGATCCGCTGGAACCCGCCCTCGGCCGCGCTGTTCCGCGGTTTCTCCTGGCCGGCGGCGAACGCGGTCACCCGGTCGCCGACCGCGAGGGCCGTGACGTCCGGCCCGACCGCGAGGACCTCGCCGGCGACGTCGCTGCCGAGGACCGTCGGGAAGCGCACCCAGGGGGTCACGAGGCGCCGGAGCGGGCCGGTGATCGCGTCGACCGGGTTGACGGCCACGGCACAGACGCGGACGGTGACCTGACCTGCGGCGGGGCTCGGCACCGGGGTGGGTCGGACCTCGAAGGGGCCGCGGGGGCTGAGCAGGAAGAGTGCGGCGTTCGTGGTGCTGGGGTCGTCGGCGGTCATGTGAGCTCCTCGCTCTCCGGTGTCCATCAACGTGATGACACGTGATGCCATCGTACGCCGGATGACACGTCGTGTCATCGGCTACCATCGGACGATGCGATGGGCTCCGGATGCGCGAGGACGACTCGAGCGCGCCGCGTTCGAACTCTTCGCCGAGCAGGGGTTCGCCGCCACGACGGTGCCGCAGATCACCGCTCGTGCGGGCCTGACGACCAGGACGTTCTTCCGGCACTTCGCCGACAAGCGCGAGGTGGTCTTCTCGGGTGCCGAGATCCCGGAGACCGCCGCGCGGCTCATCGCCGAGGCGCCGGCCGACCTCGAACCGATGCGGGTCGTCCGCCGCGTCCTGCACCAGGTCGCGGCCGCGCGCTTCGACGGGAACCACGAGCAGACCGCCGCATGGCGCCGGATCATCGAGGGGAACGACGAACTCCGCGACCGTGACGCCCGCAAGCGGTCCGACCTCGTCCGCGCCGCCCGGGCCGCCTTCATCGAGCGTGGACAGACCCCGCTGCAGGCGACCGTCGTCGCGGAACTCGGCGTGCTCGTGTTCCAGGTCGCCCTCGAGCAGTGGGCGGCGGGGACCGGGGAGCGGCCGATGGAGGACACCGTCGACGAGGTGTTCGCCGCGCTGCCCTGAGGCCGAGGCCGCGCGACCGGGTGGAAGGATCGTGCCCATGCGCGCCGTCACCTTCACTGCCTTCTCCGCGACGCCCGTCGTCACCGAGGTCCCCGACCCGGAGTGCCCGCCGCACGCCGCCGTGGTCCGCGTGGTCGCGACCGGCGTCTGCCGGAGTGACTGGCACGCCTGGCACGGGCACGACGACACGGTGTCGCTGCCGCACGTCCCCGGACACGAGTTCGTCGGCGTCGTCGAGCAGGTCGGGGACGAGGTCCGGCAGTGGCAGCCCGGCACCCGCGTCACCGCCCCGTTCGTGAACGCGTGCGGCACCTGCCCGACGTGTACCGCCGGCCGCCAGAGCATCTGCCCGAACCAGACACAGCCCGGATTCGACCGCCCCGGGTCCTTCGCCGAGCGGGTCGTCGTGCACCACGCCGACACGAACCTCGTCGCCGTGCCCGACGCCATCGACGACGCCACCGCCGCCGGCCTCGGCTGCCGGTTCGCCACCGCCTACCGCGCGGTCGTGAACCGCGCCCGTACCGCGCCCGGCGAGCACGTCGTCGTGTTCGGCTGCGGGGGAGTCGGGCTCTCGGCGATCGTCGTCGCCGTGTCCCGCGGTGCACGGGTGACCGCAGTGGACGTCGCCGCCGAGGCGCTCGCGCTCGCCCGCGCCCTCGGCGCCACCACCACGGTCGACGCGCGGACGGACGACGTCGACGAGCAGGTCCGAGCGGCGACGGACGGCGGCGCGCACGTCGTGGTCGAGGCGCTCGGACGGGCCGCCCTGGTGCGGCAGGGCATCGCCGCACTGCGCCCCGGCGGTCGGCACGTGCAGGTCGGGCTCCTCGCCGGCGCGGACGCCAGCCCGCAGGTCGACCTCGGCCGCGTCATCGGCCTCGAGCTCGAGCTGCTCGGCAGCCACGGTATGTCCGCGCACGAGTACCCGGCCATGCTCGCCGAGATCGCCGCGGGCCGCCTGGACCCAGCACCGCTGGTCGGACGGACGATCGGGCTCGAGGAGGCGCCGGCGGCGCTCGCCGCGATGGACCGGCCCGCGACGGCGGCGGGCACGACGGTCGTCGTCCTGTAGTCGCGAGCGCGTCGCGGACGGGAGGCGCGCGGCCAGGCCGGGCCTCCCGTCCGTGGAGGCGACCGCCTGCGTGACGGGAGGCGCGTGGCCAGGCCGGGCCCGGCCTCCCGTCCGGCGCAGGCGACCGCCTGCGTGACGGTAGGCCGGAGGCCGGAGGCCGGACACGGACCGTCGGCGCGCGGCAAGCTGGAGCAGACGTCGGTCCCGGAGGGGGACCAGCGTCAGCAGACCGGGGGAGTGACGATGGACGACGACCGGCGGCCGGACACGGTCGGCGACGAGAGCACGGCGCGGGTGGGCCGTCGTGCGTCCGTCCTGGCGATCGCGACCGTGACCGTCGCGCTGCTCACCGGATGTGTCCCCGTCATCAGCGGGCCCACGCCGGCACCGTCCCGCAGCGACGTCTCGGTCGCGAACGGCGTGCGCCACACCGGTCCGGCACCCACGGCGATGAGCCGTCGAGACGGCGTCGAGACGTGGGACCTGACCGTGCCGCCCTCCGTCGAGGCGTTCGGCATCGAGACCGACGGGGCCAGTCCGTTCGTCGGCGCCTACTCGGCCACGGCACCGGGAGGACGGCCCGTGCGGTTCCTGCTGCCCGGTGGCAGGGAGGTCCGCGTCACCGCGACCGAGGTGATCTTCGACGCGCTGGACAACGACGAGGAGATGACGGATCGGTCGGGCGAGGTGACCCTGCCCGAGGGGCGGCTGTTCCACCTCGACGTCCACACCGTGCCGGTGGAGGGCGCCACGGCAGGCGTGGCCGGGTACCGTGACGTGCTCCGACAGCTCGACCTGCCGGAGACCTCGGTCGGCGAACTCGAGGACAAGCTCGCGTCGGCTGACTCGATCAACCCGGTGGATGCGTCCGAGCCGATCGGTGCCGGCGTCGACGTGCCGAAGTCGGGCGGCCTCGACTTCGGCATGAGCTCCACGTTCCGGCCGAACGACGAGCCGCCGTTGTTCGCCCTCCGGCTCGCCGGCGTCTGGGATGCGGTGCCGATCCCGTGATGTCCGGCGACGTCGCCAGGGCCACCGGATCGAGCATTCCCCGGTGTGACGAGGACACGAACGGCCGCCGCGCCGGCGGACGGCGGAGCATGCCTCATCGCGGAGGACCCCGACCCGGCACGTCGCGCGCTCCTGACGACTAGCCGGCGAGCATGCCCGCTGGCGGTGCGTCCGTCCATGACAGGTGCTGGACGAGTCGCGTGATCCGCCAGCCCTGGTCGGACCGGACGACCACGTGCTCGTACGAGCCGTGCATCACGAAGGTCGGTGCGCCCTGCATGTGGTGCTGGGCGAACATGTACGAGCGCAGGACGGCGGTGTCCGGGTCCGCATCGTCGAAGTCCACCTCGTGGTTGGTGCTCAGGTGCTGGCGGGCGTCCCACCCCTCGAGCCCCTGACGGGCGAAGGCGACGAAGTCGTCGCGGGCGAAGTCGGCCGCCGGCATCCCGGCTTCGCTGAAGTCGACGTGGACCACGTCGGTGAAGAGGTCGCGGAGGCGGTCCCAGTCGGCCCGATCGACGGCGGATGCGTACCGGACCGCGACGGCGGCGATGTCGACCCGGTCTTCGAGGCGGCGGATCCGCTGTTCGAGAGTGGTGGTGGTCATGGGTGCGCTCCTCTGGCAAACTAGTCACCTGCGGTTTGCAAGCAACCTGCAAAAAGTAAGTGAGTGAGGAGCGCCATGTCAACTCCAGACCCGACCCTGTCCTCGAGCACTCCGGGGGACCTCTGCGACACCCTGAGTGAACCGCTGTCGCAGGTGATGACCCTGCTCGGGAGGCGTTGGGCCGGCATGGTCCTCAGCGCGTTGATGCAGGGCCCGCTGCACTTCAACGAGGTCAAGCGCGCCGTCCCCGGGGTGAGTGACCGGGTCCTCACCGAGCGGCTCGGTGAGTTCGTCGACCTCGGGTTGGTCTCGCGCACGGTGTCGGACGGCGGGCCGGTCCGGGTGCGGTACGAACTGACGGAGCGTGGTGCTGCCATGCGGCCGGCCATCACGGAACTCACCCGGTGGGCGGAGCAGAACCTGAGCCCGTCGAACGGGGTGTAAGTCGGCGACTCCGACGTGAGCGCTCCGGGATGACGGGCTCTTCGCGGACGCCTCGACTGAACAGGTCTTGTACATGTAACCTTGCCTGCATGCCCGTCCCACCGAAGCGACGCCTCGTCGCCGACGCCCTCCGCGACGCGATCGCGACGGGCCGGTACGTGCCGGGCCAGCGCCTGCCCGGTGAGCACGACCTGGCCGAGCGATTCGCCGTCAGCCGTGGGACCGTGCGGGCCGCCCTGGCCGACCTGGCCGACGAGGAGTACATCGCGATCCGCGGCGGCATCGGTTCGGTGGTCACGTTCGACGGTGCCGCGCTCGACCCCCGGAGCGGCTGGGCCCGGTCCCTCGAGGCGACGGGCACCGAGGTCGCCGTCCGCGTCCTCCGGATCGCCGTGGTGAGCGCACCGGCGCTCGCCGCCGAACTCGGGCTCGACGACGCCGACTTCGTCGCCGTCGACCGCGTCCGCCACGTGGCCGGGGGACCGGACATCTCCCTGGAACGCAGCCTGGTGCCGCCGTACGGGAGGCTCGCCCGCGCCGTCGACGAGGGTCTCGTCGACGGGTCGCTCACCGCCACGATCGCGGAGACGGGCCTGGTGCCGGCGCTCGCCGAGCAGTGGGTCGACGTGCTCCCGCTCACCGAGGAGGACGCGGCGCTCCTCCACCGGGCCGCCGGGGAGCCGTTCCTCCACAGCCGCCGCGTCTCGCGCACGGCCGACGGCACGTTCGTGGAGGCCGTCGACAGCCTCCTCGACCCGAGCCGGTTCCGCATCCACATGACGTTCGGGAGCGCACGATGACGACCAGCAGCCTGACCGAGCACGCACTCGCGGCCTTCCGGGGCCTGGCGATCGGGGACGCCCTGGGCATGCCGACGCAGTCGATGTCGCTCGAGCAGATCCGCACCGACCACGGCGTGATCGACGGGTTCGTCGACGCCGGGCCGAACCAGCGAATCGCCCACGGCATGCCCGCCGCGAGCATCACCGACGACACCGAGCAGGCCGTCCTCGTCGCAGAGCTGCTCGTGCAGGGGCAGGGCCGGCTGGACCCGGTCGACTTCGCCCGGGCGCTGATCGACTGGGAACGCACGATGGCGGCGAAGGGCTCTCTCGACCTGCTCGGGCCGAGCACGAAGACCGCCGTGCAGCGGATCCTCGACGGGGTCCCGGCGTCCGAGGCTGGGTCGACCGGCACGACGAACGGCGCCGCGATGCGGATCACCCCGGTCGGCATCGCGACACCGCTGGGTTCCGGCGCCACCGGGTTGTCGTCGCTGGTCGACGCCGTCCAGGACGCCTGCCGGGTCACGCACGACACCGGACTCGGCATCGCCGGGGCGAGTGCCGTCGCGGCGGCCGTGTCGGCCGGTGTCGAGGGCGCAACCCGGTCGGAAGCGCTCGACGTCGCGGTTGCGGCAGCCCGGATCGGGGAGACCCGGGGCCACTGGGTTGCCGGCGGCTCGATCGCCGACCGCCTCGAGTGGGCACGCGGTCACCTGTCGACGGTCCCCGACGTCGAACGGATCGACGTCGTGTCCGGCCTGATCGGCACGAGCGTCGCCTCGCAGGAGTCCGTCGTCGCCGCACTCGCGCTCGTGGCGCTCGACCTGGACCCCTGGCAGACCGTCTGCACCGCGGCGAGCATCGGTGGCGACACCGACACGGTCGCGGCGATGGCGGGCGCCGTCCTCGGCGCCGTGCACGGCACGAACGCCTGGTCCGACGACACCGTCCGTCAGGTCGAGACCGTCAACGACCTGCACCTCGAGGAGCTCACCGAGCAGCTCCTCGGCCTCCGCGCCGGCACCCGCCGGTAGCGGCCCCCTGACCGCCGGGCGGCGGTTCCCCCCTTGCCGCCGCCCGGCCCCCCCCTCGCACCCTTCCGATGACGTAAGAGGACCTGATGACCAGCACCCCGACCGACGCCACCACCCGCGCCGGGACCCTGACCACCATCGAGCAGCGCGGCATCGAGCCGGTGCCCGTCGCCGAACGCACCGGGACACCGGGCGCGCTGTTCTGGGTCTGGTTCGCCGCGAACATCTCGATCCTCGGCCTGCCCCTGGGCGCCACACTCGTCGCGTTCCAGGGGCTGACCGTGTGGCAGGCGCTGCTCGTCGCCGTGATCGGCGCCGCCGGGTCGTTCGCCGTCGTCGGGGTCATCTCGATCGCCGGTCGCCGCGGCGGAGCACCGGGTCTGACCCTGAGCCGAGCGGTGTTCGGCGTCCGCGGCAACATCGGCCCGACGTTCATCTCGCTCCTGAGCCGCCTGGGCTGGGAGACCGTGAACACCACGACCGCCGCGTTCGTGCTGCTGTCGCTGTTCACGATCCTGTTCGGCACCGACGGGGGCTCGAAGGCGCACCCGGTCGTCACGATCGTGGCGATCCTGCTGTTCGTCGCCGCGACCGTGCTCATCTCGGGCCTCGGTCACGCGTTCATCGTCGCCGTGCAGAAGTGGGCGACGTGGGTCTTCGGCGCACTGAACGTCTTCGTCGCCGTGTTCCTGGTCGCCCGCATCGACTGGGACGTCGTCGGTGCGCAGGCCGCCGGCCCCGTCGCCGCGATGGTGATCGGCATCGGGACCATCGCGGCCGGGACCGGCATCGGCTGGGCCACCGCCGGTGCCGACATCGCCCGGTACACGCGCACCAGCGTCCGCGCCGGCAAGCTCATCGCCGCCAGTGCCGCGGGTGCCGGCATCCCGCTCGTCGTCCTGGTCGGACTCGGGTCCCTCGTCTCGGCCGGCGACCCGACCCTCGCCCAGGCCGGCGACCCGGTCGCCGCGATCCGCGACATGCTGCCGAGCTGGATGGCCGTCCCGTACCTCATCGCCGCGTTCGGCGGACTGCTGTTGTCGAACCACCTGTCGGTGTACTCGGCGAGCCTCACCACGCTGACCCTCGGCATCACGGTCCCGCGCGTCTGGGCGGTCGCGGTCGACGTCGTCATCACCACGCTCGGCGCCATGTACTTCATGCTCGTCGCCGACGGCTTCTACGCCCCGTTCATCACCTTCATCTCGGTCCTCGCCGTGCCGATCACCGCGTGGCTCGGCGTCTTCATCGCCGACATGGTCCGCCGCACCTGGTACGACCCGGCAGCGCTCCTCGACCTCCGCCGCGGAGGCCGCTACTGGTACGCCGGTGGGGTCGCCTGGCGCGCGGTCATCGCCTGGGTCGTCGCGATCGTCGTCGGCTTCCTGTTCACCAACGTCCAGGTGGGCGACGCCGACCCGGTGTTCGTCGGGGCGTTCTCGGACACCTGGACCGGCGCGAACGGCCTCGGCTGGGTCGTCACGTTCATCGTCGCGGCCGCGGTCTACCTGCTCACCGGCGGCCCCCGTGGCACGCTGCACGAGCAGCCCGACCAGTCCGCGCCGCTCCCGCACACCGAGCACACCGTCCGATGAGCCGCCTCGTCTCGGTCGGCAACGTCATCGTCGACATCGTGATGCGCATCGGCGCCCTGCCCGAGCCGGGCGGGGACGTCATCGCGGACGCGTCGGAGATCACCGCCGGCGGCGGCCTCAACACCATGGTCGCCGCCCGTCGCGACGGCATGGAGGTCGTCTTCGCCGGTCAGTACGGCACCGGCCCGTTCGGGGACGTCGTCCGCCGGGCCCTCGCCGACTCGGGCGTCACCGTCGTGCAGCCCGGCCTCGCCGACGTCGACAGCGGGTACTGCGTGGCCCTCGTCGACGCCACCACCGAGCGCACCTTCGTCACGAGCGTCGGCGCGGAGGGGCAGCTCACCCGCACCGACCTCGACCGCGTTGAGCTGCGCGACGACGACGTCGTGTTCGTCTCCGGCTACGGCCTCGCCCACCCGGTCAACGGAGCGGCGATCGCGGACTGGCTCGAGACCGTCCCGCCGTCGGTCCGGGTCGTGTTCGACCCGTCACCGCTGGTCGACACCCTGCCGGCGTCGACCCTGTCGGCCGTGTCCGCCCGGTCCGACGTGGTCAGTGCCAACAGCCGGGAGGCCCGCCTCATGTCCCCGACGTCGGCCACCCTCGCCGACGCGGCCACCGCCGTAGCAGCGGCAGCGCGGGGCACCGCGCTGGTGCGGGACGGAGCCGACGGCTGTTGGGTGGTCGAGGACGGCAGCGCGCCGGTCCTGGTCCCCGGGTTCCCCGTCGTGGCGGTCGACACCAACGGTGCGGGTGACGCGCACGCCGGCGTGCTGGTGGCGGCGCTGGGACGTGGGGCGGGCCTCCAGGACGCGGTCCGGCGTGCGAACGCGGCGGCGGCGCTCGCGGTGACCAGGCCGGGCCCGGCGACGGCGCCGACGGCGGAGGAGACCGACGCGCTCCTCGTGGCGCCCTGACCGCCAGCCCGTCCGGACGGTCGCCTGCGTTCTCCGGCTGAGCGACACGTGCAGTGTTTCCCGGCCGTCAACTGTTCGTTACGACCCCGTTTCCCGAGCCCAGCGGATCCCGAGGTGCCTCGAAGCTTCCTCTGAGAACCCCTTCACTCGAGGAGACCCTTGTCCAGATCCCTGTCCCGGAGTCGGCTCGCCGCCCTGGCGATCACCGCCACGCTGACTCCCGCCCTCGCCCTGACCGCAGTCCCTGCGTTCGCGGCGCCCACCCCTGACCCGGTCGTCGCCTCCGGCAGCGACTGGGACGTGACCACCACCCCCGGCGGCTACCTGGTGTCCCTCGACCTGGACGAGCCGCTGCCGATGGTCGACGACGCACCCACGCTCGTCGTCGACGGCGAACCCATCGGCTTCGCGACCGAGTCGGCCGACGGGAAGACGCTCCAGGTCCTCACCGCGGACCGGTCCGTCGCCGACGCGAGCGACGTCACCAAGGCATGGTCGAGCGGGGACGAGGACAAGGCGACCGAGACGACGACCGCGCCCGTCACCCCGCCCGTCCCGGAGAACCGGACGCTCAAGCGGCAGATGAAGTCGCTCGCGACCACCGCCGCGGTGGAGGACCCCTCGACCCCCGGCGCCTTCACGGTGACCGAGGCCGAGTACGACTTCGGTGACCAGGCGGTCCCGCTCGCGGCGATCGGCGGCATCCGCGGCGAGCTCACGGGCAAGATGTACCTGACCAGCGCGGCCGGGCAGCGACCGACGGTCGTGCTGCTGCACGGTCGGCACACCTCCTGCTCGGGCACCGGCGCGAACCCGCTGCGCTGGCCCTGCGGTCCCACGCAGATGAACGTCCGCTCGTACCTCGGCTACGAGGGCACCGCGCGCGCACTCGCGACCCGCGGCTACAACGTCGTGTCGATCGCCGCCAATGCCGTGAACTCGAACGACAACCAGCTCGCGCTCGACTACGGCGCCGAGGCCCGGGGCCAGCTCGTCCTCGACACGCTCGAGATGCTCGGCAAGGCCGACGCCGGTGCAGCCGTCTCGTACGACGACGTCACCACCGCGACCGACGCCGCCCCGAGCACGACCACGACCCGCACGCTCGACGACGCACTCGTCCGCGCGACCACCCGTGCCGACCAGCCGGCCGCCGCCTCCGGCGTCACGGCAGCATCGCTGAAGGGCCGGTTCGACCTGACCCACGTCGGTGTCATGGGTCACTCCCGCGGCGGTGAGGGCGTCGTCTCGGCCGCGACCCTCAACCAGGCGCTCCCGAAGCCGTACGGCATCGAGGCGGTCCTGCCGCTCGCCCCCGTCGACTTCGGCCGCATGACGCTGCCGGACGTCCCGACGTCCGTCTTCCTGCCGTACTGCGACGGCGACGTGTCGAACCAGCAGGGGCAGCACTTCATCGACGACTCCCGGCACGCCTTCGACGACGACGTGCTCCGGTCCGCCGTCTGGGTGATGGGCGCCAACCACAACTTCTTCAACACCGTGTGGACCCCGGGCCTGTACCCGGCCGCCACGGGCGACGACTGGCGGACGAGCGACACCACGTCCACCTGCTCGACGACCAACCCCACCCGCCTCACCGCGGCGCAGCAGTACCAGGTCGGCGTCAGCTACATGACCGGCTTCTTCCGCCTGACGATGGGCGGCGAGACCCAGTTCCGGTCGATGTTCGACGGTTCGGTCAAGCCGTCGACCACCGCGACGCCGTACGCCGACGTCCGCACCATGGCCGCGCAGCCCTCGTCCACGACGAAGCTCGTCACCGACTTCACGACCTCGAGTTCGCTCATCCGCACGGTCGGCGGTGCCACGGCCGCGGTCTGCACCAACCTGACCGGTCGGACGCTGCCGCAGTCGAACCCGTTCTGCGCCACGACGAAGGCCTCGGCCCAGGTCCCGCACTGGACGCCGGGCTCGTTCGCCCCGAACGTCCCGACGTTCCCCACCACACGGTTCCTCTGGACGGGTGCCTCGACGACGGACCCCGCGGTGCCGAGCACCGGGGAACTCCGCGTCTCCGTCCCCGCGTCCGCGCGCAACGTCACCGGCAGCACGCAGATGACGCTGAAGACCGCTCCCGACGAAGCCGTGCCCACCGGCACCGACTTCCGGATCACGGTCCTCGACGGCTCCGGAGGCAGCTGGTCGACCGCCGCATCGGCGATCAACCCTCTCGCCGTCAACCGGATGCCGGGCGGCACGAACACCACGCTCAACAAGATCGTGCTGCAGCAGCTCACGATCCCCACGGCTTCGATGACGGGCGTCGACCTGACGAACGTCCGCGAGGTCCGCTTCACCGCGGGCGTCGGCGCGGACGGCACCGGGACCGGTGGCGTGTACCTGTCCGACCTCGCCTTCGACACCCCGAGCGTCGGCACCGCCGTCGCGGCGACCCGCACCACCGTGAACGTCGCCCCGACCACGGTCGAGGAGGGTGACGGCCCCGGCACCGCCGACGTCGCCGTGTACCTGTCCCGCGCCTCCGACCGGCCGGTCACCGGCTACGTCAGCGTGCTCGGCTCCGCCACCGGTTCGGTCGGTGTCGGCATGGAGCGCGTGACCTTCGCGCCCGGCGAGACCTGCAAGGCCGTCACCGTCCCGACCGCGGGCAACACCGCGGTCTCCGCAACGCCGAGTTCGGCGTTCAAGGTGAGCGTCACGAACACCCGCAACGCGGTCATGGGCGCCACGGCGTTCACGAACCTGACCGTCCGCGAGGACGACGGTGTCACGGCACCGGCGACCGAGCTGCCGACCGTGGGCGCGCAGGGCGACGTCTGCGCCGAACGCGCCGCCGCGGTCACCCCGGTGACGCTCGGAACGTCCGCCGACACCGTCGCACCGGGCGGCTCGGTCGAGCTCACCGGCGAGGGCTTCCGCGCCGGCGAGACCGTGACGTTCCGCTCCGGTACGACGATCACCGACACGGTGGTCGCCGACGCAGCGGGCGTGGTCACCTCGACCCTGCGGGTCGCGGAGGACGCCGACCTCGGTGCACTCGCCCTCTCCGCCGAGGGTGCCGGTTCCGGCCGGGAGGCCCAGGTCACCATCGCGGTCCTCGCACCCACCGAGACGGTCCTGTCCGTCACGCCGACCGAGCCGGTCGAGGGCGACGAGGTCGTCCTGACCGCCACGGTCACCGGCCGGGACACCGACGGCACGGTCACGTTCCGTGACGGCGACCCGGCTGCACGTGCCCGTGCCGCTGCCGCCATCCTCGGCACCGCCGAGGTGACGGACGGCGTCGCGACGCTGACCCTGGCCGACGGCCTGAGCGTCGGCGACCACACGCTGGTGGCGGTGTTCGGGGCCACCGAGACCGCGGACGCCTCCACGTCCGCCCCGGTGGTCATCACGGTCGCGGCTGCTCCCGTGGCGCCGAGCCCGACTCCCGGCCCGGGTGCGCCCGGTGCCGGTGCTCCCGGCGCCGGTACCCCGGGTGCCGGTACGCCGGGCGGCGGGACGGGCAACGGCCCGATCGACACCGTCGGTGGTGGCTCCGGCTCCGGCTCGACCGGCGGCTCGATCGCCGACCGTCCCGGGTCCCTCGCCTGGACCGGCGCCGAGATCGGTTCGGCTGCGCTCGCGGCACTCCTGCTGCTGACGGCGGGCGTGGGGATCACCGTGGCACGTCGTCGTCGCCGGACCGAGTGAGGTCGGCGAGCTGACCCCGAGCAGGGTCGTACCCGGGAGGGTGCGGCCCTGCTCGCTGCGGGCAGGTCGGCGCTGTCGGTCCGAGCTGCGTGTCGGCGCGCGGGACCGTGATCGCTCAGTCTTCGAGTCGCAACCGGGTCGGGTCACCGTCGGAACACTGC
This sequence comes from Curtobacterium sp. MCBD17_021, assembly GCF_003234525.1. Lineage (NCBI taxonomy): Bacteria > Bacillati > Actinomycetota > Actinomycetes > Micrococcales > Microbacteriaceae > Curtobacterium > Curtobacterium sp. MCBD17_021. The sequence goes on from NZ_QKTS01000012.1 coordinate 88,268, forward strand.
GAGACCCCGGTGACGCTGTACCGCTCGGGGTCGGCGTCGAAACCGATCGACGTCACCGGACCACCGGTACCGCGGACACCCCTGATCGGATCGGCCCCGCCGCTCTGGAACGGCTCCGCATCGATGTGGAGACGTTCCCACGATGCAGCCATCGACGCCACGTCTGCCTCGGGGTCGGCGCCCTCCGTGTTCAGTCGCTCGACGATGTAGACGTAGGCCGCTCCGTCTGCTCCGTTCGGTTGCCCACAGTTCCGCACCGCTGGCCCGCTGAACACCTGCCACTCACCGCCGATCGCCGCGGTGGACTGCTGCACGAGTTCGATGAGGTCCTCCTCGGCTTCCGCAGGTCGCAGCGGGGGCGCTCCGCGGTCATCGCTGCAACTCGTGCTCGCGAGGGTTGCGTACGCGAGGACCAGCACCACTGCGGTGGTCCTCCTGCTGCGACCCAGCCGCCTGATCACTGGCCCTCGCGGAGCTCGGCAACGTCGCCGTCGGCACAACCGGAGAGGGCCGTGATGCTGTACCGCTGCGGGTAGGCGTTGAAGGCGATCGAGGTCACCGGGCCACCCCTGCCCCGCATGCCGAGCAGGGGATCGGTGCCTCCGCTCCGGTACGCGGCGGTCGTGATGCCTTGAGCATCCCACAGGTCCTGGACGAGTTGGATGTCCGCGGCCGGGTCGGTGTCCTCGGTGTCGAACCGTTCCACGATGTAGACGTACCGGGCGCTGTCCTCGGCTCCGTCACCGCACGTCTCGACGGATGGCCCGCTGTACACCTTCCAGGTACCGCCGACGGCGGAAGCGGTCCGGTCGACGATGCTGACGGCCTCTTCCTCCACGGTGGCGAGGTCGACGTCGTGGCGGTCCGAACCGGTGCTGGTGGTGCAGCCGGTCATGCCGAGCACGGCGCAGACGGCGACCACAGCTGTCGCGCGGAGTCGGGTCATCCTCGACGCCGCAGTTCCTGGACATCCCCGTCCGAGCACTTCGACACGCCGGTGATGGCGTAGCCCTGCGGGTACGCGTCGAAGCCCACCGTCGTGACGGGACCCCCCACTCCGTTCACGCCGGTCAACGGTTCCGAGCTGCCGCTCTGGAAGCGCTCGGTCGTGATCCCCTTGCTCCTCCACAGGCTCTCCACGGTGCGGATGTCCGCAGCCGGCGCAGGACCATCGGCGCCTTCCCGCTCGAGGATGAACACGAAGTGTGCGCCCTCTCCGCCGCCGGGCTGCTCGCAGACCTCAGCAGCGGGACCTCTGTACAGCGTCCACGCACCGCCCACCGCACGGGCCGACTCCTCCACGAGGTCGACGATCGTCTCCTTTGCCTCCGACGGATCGGTGGCGTTGCCGCTGCAGCCGCTCATGGTCAGTGCCGTCGTCACGAGGAGCGCAAGGCCGGCACACGTTCGTGTGTGCATCACTCTGGCTGCCGGAGGTCCTTCACGTTCCCGGAGGAGCACTTCGACACGCCGGTGACGCTGTAGCGCTGTGGGTAGGCGTTGAAGCCCACCGAGGTCACGGGACCACCGACGCCACGTATGCCGGTGAGCGGATCGGCTCCGCCGCTGGCGAAGCGCTCGGTCGTGATCCCCTTGCTCTTCCAGAGCTCTTCGACGGTGGCGATGTCGGTCTCAGGAGCCGAACCGTCCGCCCCGGCCCGCTCGAGGATGTAGACGAAGCGAGCGCCTTCCTCGCCGTCGGACTGCTCGCACACCTCGGCATCGGGACCGCGGTACAGCGTCCAGTCGCCACCGACCGCCTCAGTCGATTTCGTCACCATCTCGACGACCGACCTCTTCGCCGCCAACGGGCCGGTGGCGTTGCCATCGCAGCCGCTCACGGTCAGCACCGCCATCAGGACGAGTGCAAGGCCGACACTCGCTCGGGCGACGCTACGCATTCGTTCCCCATCAGTCACAGTGTTCACCGCATCCGTCCGTGCATGGCTTCGCCTGCCGCATCTCCTTCTCGTCCCGGGAGGAACTCTCCGAGACTACTGAGCTGACACGGGCGACGCCATGAATCCGCTGGTGCGCGCTGGGAGCGGGCACTCTCAGCTCTCCGACCAGGAATCTCGGGAGGCGATCGGGGTCCTGTGCTCCGCCTTGCCGCATCTTCGTGTCCGTCGAATTCGGGATCCCGGCGGGTGGGTGCTCATGGTGGACGTGAGTCATTCGAGAGCGGTACCGTCGAATCGGGCACGGGGTGCGCCCGGGGGGGAGAAGACCATGAGTTCGATCGATTTCGATGACGGGGCGGCCGACGGCTTGATCCGGAGCGCACGCGACGCCAGCGCGGAACTCCGCGGTCAGGGTGCTGGTCGAAGAGCTGCAGCCGAGGATGCTTCTACGGATTTCGCGGGTGCGTACGCCGATCGGTTCCTCGAGTCGGTGAAGATCGAGGCGACAGACCGGCCGAAGCTCGCCGGAGTTCTGGACGACCTCGCCGACCAGGTCGAGAGGGCGAAGACCAAGGCGGCGGGAGAACGGGAACGCCAGCGGGACCTCGCTGCTTGGGCGGAACGAGACGAGCAGCGGCGGCGCACGGCGGCGGATGCGCTGATCCCAGCATCAGCACTCCCCGTCGCCTACGACCCGAAGCCGTCCGAGAAGGCCACGATTCCGTCCACGCTGGAAGCCGCGTTCACAGCGCACAAGCGCACTCGCACGGGTGGTGGCACCGGTCATGGTCGGAGTTCTGCCGATCCGGTGCACCTCCGAGCGTTCGCCGCTTCGAGCAGGATCGCGGACGACGCTGCTCAATCGACCGCTGAAGCAGTCGCGACCGCCCTGTCACGCTTCCGGAGTTCATGCACATGGACGCCGGTCGGGAACGTGTCATTGGTGCAGGGCTTCGAACAACTGCTCGAGGAGAACCGTGCCGATTCCGCATGGGTCACTCGTATCGCGGAGGCCTTCGAGCGCGCAGGTGGTGGCGGTGCCCTTGCCAACACGTCGATGGACTCGATCATCGCCGACGACATCTCGACAGAGCTCAGAGCTCTCCTGGCCGACGACCTGACACCCACGCAGGTGGCCGCGCGGTGGGATGAGTTGGGGTTCACACGTGATGATGCCGCGGGGCTGTCGGCGCTCCCGACGTCTGTGCTTCGTGTTCTTGGTAACCTCGAAGGTGTTCCGTACTGGGCGCGGAGCTGCGCGAACGTGTCACTGCTTGATCGGCGCATCGCGTCAGCGAGAGCGTTCCTCGACGACCTGGACCGACCGGGTCGGGTCTACAGTCCGGAGGCGCGGCGCGATGCGGAGAACCTGACGGCACTCGAGAGCATCAAGGACTCCCTCCTTGCTGGGACCGGCCGGGCGCCGCGTTCGCTCATCCTCCTGTCCGAAGACGAGCCGCCCCTCGCGGGCGTGTCGATCGGCGACCTCGACACGGCGAGCAATGTCACCGTCTCGGTGCCGGGCATGAATTCATCCTCGGAGAAGATGTTCGACTGGGTGGATGCGTCTCAACACGTCTATGACGAGCAGGCGCGAGTCGGGGGACCGACCGACAGGGCAGTCGTGGCATGGATGGGTTACAAGTCACCCGCCCTGCCCGTCGGGAACCTCGACGTACTGCACAGCGACCGCGCGAAGGCCGGTGGGCCGAAGCTCGCGTCGATGATCAGAGGACTCGATGCGACTCGCTCAGGAGACATGCCCACCGTCAATGTCCTGGCTCACTCGTACGGGTCGACCACAGCGGCCTACGCATTGGCAGAAGAAGGCGTCCATGTGGACACGTTCACGACCATCGCGTCAGCCGGCATCCCTGATTCGCTCCCGACCGCCGACGACGTTCACACTGACCATTTCTACGCTGGCCAGGCGCGCAACGTCTGGGCTCCGAGTCAGGGCACGATCCCTTTCATCGGATTCGGTCAGGGCGACCAGTACGCAGTCGTCGGACGCAACCTCAGTGAGGACCACCACATCGACCCGACCTCGACGGGCTTCGGAGCCACACCGTTCGGGGCTGACGGGAGTGACGGTCTGTCAGGAGTGACCGATCACGGCGTGCACGTCGCAGGGGACACCGGCTACCTGGACCGCGGTACGGAGTCATTGCAGAACGTGGCCTTCGCGACAACCGGTCAGCCGGAACAACTCACTGCTTACCATCGGCATGACCTGGACTTCGAAGACGCCCTTCTCGGACGTTTCGCAAATGGAGACTGATGAACCAAGGAAACAGATCGAAGACCGGCCTCCGCGGTCTCACCATCGCACCGGCAGCGGCGATGGTGCTGCTCTTGACCGCCTGTAACGGAAGTGCGCACGTGGAACCTGAAGACGCGAAGAAGTCAATCTTGGGAGTCGTGGACGAAACGGCGTCGACGGTAGGTGGCAAGTGGTCGGTCTACAGCGAGCCGACGGCCGAGTCTTGCGGGGATGCCGCCGAAGACGGCCTCACCTACACCTACATCCTCATGCACGACGCGCCGAGCGCGGACCCGACGCAGGCGGTCGGAGCCGTCGAGGAGTTGTGGAAGGACAAGGGAATCACAACAGAGCGCTACCGATCGGGTGCAGCGGATCCGATTGTCGGGATCCGCGGCCGGGGTGGGCCTGCGACGACCATGGACTTCCTTGCTGACAAGCGGCGATTCAGCATCGTCGGCGTTTCCGAGTGTGCGGACGGCAGTGCGGTCGAGGAGCGGCAGCGTGAAAGTGGTTCCCCAGAGGCACGATGATCCTTTCGGCACGTCCTCTCCTGTCAGGCGTAGACCCTGGCGTGTGGAACAGCGACTACGCCAAGACGGGCCGTGCAAAACTCGCGGACTCGATCCGAGGGCTGAACGCCGTACGGAGTGGTGATGCGGTCACTACGAATGTGATTGCACACTCATACGGAACGACCACCGCGGCGTACGGCTTGACGGAGTCGGGCGTGCACGTCAACTCCTTCGTCACGGTCGCTTCGGCGGGGATACCAGACTCCATTCCGACCGCAGATCATCTCAACGCTGACAGCGTCTTCTCCGGTCAGGCGGAGAACGTCAATCGTCTCACCGACGGAACCATTCCGTTCCTGCGCGAGGGGGAAGGCGATCAATGGGCTGCTACGGGTCGGAATCTCAGCACCGACCACCACATCGACCCGACCTGGTCCGTCTTCGGATCGCACACCTTCGGTGCCGACGGAGCCTCAGGTTTCAATGGCGTAACTGACCACGGAGTGCACACCTCCGGTGGAACCGGCTACCTGGACAAGGACACTGAGTCGCTCAGGAATGTCGCTCACGCCACGACGGGGCAGTCGGACGAGATGACGGCGTACCACCCGAAGGGCATTGCCGCGCTTCAGGAGGACGTCATCGACTACATGGAATCGAGGCGCTGAGGGTGCGAGCAGGACCACGAAGTGTGGCGCGATTCGCTCTCGCCACGACGATCATCAGTGCGACGACCCTGGTGCTCGTCGGCTGCAACGGAGGGACACAGATGGGAACGACGGACACGACGAAGCCGCCGAAGGACGCGGTGACCGGCATCGTCGATGATTCAGCGACTGCTGTCGGCGGGAGCTGGGAGGTGTACAGCGGCCCTGCAGTGGAGGCTTGTGACCGAGACAGTGGCGGGAGCGGGGCTGCGTACGCGTACACGAAGACACGCGGCCAGACCGAGGGTGACCCGGCGAAGGACGTCGCAACGGTCGAGGAGTTGTGGAAGAAGCGAGGCATCAGTACCGAGCGCTACGAGAGTGGTGGGGCAGATCCGACGTTGGGTGTCCGCGGAGTGGGCGGCCCGACCGGATCGATCGACTTCCTCGCCGACGTGCGGGGCTACAGCATCGATGCGGTGTCGGTGTGCGGCGATGGTGATGCCGCGGACATCCAGCGCGACGGTGGATGAGCTGGCCGGCCCTTCGTGGTGAAGCCGTCACCCCGCGATGCCGTCGAGTTCCGTCACGTCCCGCTCGGACAACAGGACCCCCGCACCGACGATGTTCTCCCGCAGGTGCGCCACGGAGGACGTCCCCGGGATGAGCAGCACGTTCGGTGAGCGCTGCAGGAGCCACGCCAGAGCGACGGCCATCCGCGTGGCACCGCCCCGTCAGGGCGTCCGCCTGCACGGGGCTGAACCCGCCGAGCGGAAAGAACGGGACGTAGGCGATCCCCTCCGCGGCGAGTCGGTCGACGAGTTCGTCGTCGTGCCGGTTCGTGAGGTCGTACGCGTTCTACACCGACACGATCGGCGCGATCGCCTGCGCCTCCTCGACCTGCTCGACGGTGGCGTTGCTCACCCCGAGGTGCCGGATGCGGTCCCGGTGACCGTCACGGACGAGCTCACCGACCTCGGGATGTCGCTGCACCACACCGTCCGTGGGTTGAAGCGATCAGGCCAGGCACGAGCCGGACGGGAGGCGCGGCGCCGGCCCGGCCCGCGCCTCCCGTCCGGCTCGTGCCTCCGGCCCGGCGCCGCCGCGCCGTCCTGCCACGCGACCCGAACACGGGACTGGTGCGGTCGCCCGTCCCGCGCTTGACTCGTCCCAGGGCACACCGCCCTGCCCACGACCAGGAAGGCCGACCGTGCGCACACTCGTCTACACCAGCACGCAGACCCGACCGATCTCGGACTCCGAACTCGCCCAGATCCTGGCGGTCGGCCGCGAGAAGAACACCCGCCTCGGCATCACCGGCATGCTCGCGCACCGCGACAGCAACTGCATCGGCATCATCGAGGGCGAGGACGACGTCGTCCACGAGCGCTTCGAGCAGATCCGGCTCGACCCGCGGCACACCAACGTCCGGGTGCTCTGCGACGACCCGGTGCAGCAGCGGTCCTTCCCGGACTGGTCCATGGCGTTCCAGCCCCTCGATCCGCTGATGCGCGAGGTCCCGGGGTTCAGCGACCTGTTCGCCGCGCAGCGGCCGAGCGATGCCGAGTTCGGTGCTTCGCGGGCCCGCGCCCTGCTCGAATGGTTCCGCAAGCACCCGCTCGCACCGCTGACGAACCAGAACGCGGCTGACGACGAGGTCCCGCGCACCCGCGCCCTGAACGGCGCGATCGCGGTCCTGCACGACGGCGGCACGACGAGCTTCTCCATCGAGGCGGTGGCCGAGCGCAGCGGGATGAGTGTGTCCGAGATCGAGGGGCTCTTCCCGAACCGGCACGCCCTGCTCGCGGCGACCGTCGAGCGCTGGTCCCGCGCGGTGTCGGCACCCCTGCTCCCGATGATCACCGAACGCGGCACGGTGGCGTTCATGCACGCCCTGTTGGCCGCGCACGTCGAGGAGCCGGGCCTGATGCGCCTGCTCGCCTCCTCGCTCGCCGCGGCCACGGACCCGAAGGTCGACGGTGCGGACTACTACCGGTCCGCCTACCGGAACTTCCGGCAGACGATCCGCACCGCGCTCGCCGCGGACGTCCGCGACGGCCGGGAACCGGCGACGATGGACCCGGAGCGGGGCGCGCAGCAGTTGCTCGCCCTGTACGACGGCCTCCGGCTGCAGGCCCTGCTGACGGGTGACACGGACCCGGTGGACGCGTTCGACCGTGCAGCCGCCCGGATGCGGCGTGGTTGGTCGGAGCAGTACGAGCAGCCGACGTACTGGGACATCCCGGTCGCCTCGGCGCCCTGAGCAGGGCGCCGGATGCGGGAACAACCGGTCTCCCCCGTGGAGTGGGGGCGGTGGAGCGCTCCGCGATCGGGCAGGATGGCGGGAGGGCGTGGACCGGGTATCCGCGCTCTGCTCGCTCACCCAGGGTGGTGAGCCCGGCCGTCTGGTCGCCTTCGGGTGGTGATCAGGCGGCCGAACACGTTCCCGGACGCTGCGCTTGTCCGCCGTTCGTCCGACTGCGGAGCGCGCACGATCGGGTCTACCGTCGCGTCCGTGCGGCAACGACGCCGCACCGGTCATGAATCGAGCATCATGCAACGACGGATGAGAAGTCTCGTCGCCCTCGCCGTGAGTGCCGGCGTCGTGGGGGCACTGGTCCCGGCGATCTCGGCCCAGGCGGTCACGACGAGCGACACCCCGGACTTCGGGAGCAACGTCAAGGTCTACAGCCCATCGACCCCGACCTCGACGATCCAGGCGGACGTCGACGCCGCGTTCAACGCGCAGCTGCGCAGCACCACGGCGCAGTTCGGGTCGCAGCGGCACGTCTTCCTGTTCAAGCCGGGCAGCTACAACCGTGTCTGGGCGAACCTCGGCTTCTACACGACGGTCGCCGGCCTCGGGAAGAACCCCGACGACGTCACGATCACGGGAGCCGTGAACGTCGACTCCGGCTGGAACGCGGGCGACGAGTCGAACGCGACGCAGAACTTCTGGCGGTCGGTCGAGAACGTCGCGGTCGTCCCGGAGGGCGGCACCGACCGCTGGGCGGTGTCGCAGGCGGCCCCGATGCGCCGGGTGCACATCAAGGGCAACCTGACGATGGGCCCCTCGAACCAGGACGGCGGCCAGGGCTACTCGTCCGGCGGGTACATCGCGGACAGCAAGGTCGACGGCACCGTCACCTCGGGGTCGCAGCAGCAGTGGTACACCCGCAACTCCACGCTCGGTTCGTGGCAGGGCGGCAACTGGAACATGACGTTCTCCGGTGTGCAGGGCGCTCCGGCGAACGACTTCTCGAAGAGCTACACGACGCTGGCCACCACGCCGACGACCCGCGAGAAGCCGTACCTGTACGTCGACTCGTCGAACAAGTACCACGTGTTCGTGCCGTCCCTGAAGCAGAACTCGAGCGGGGTGACCTGGCCGAACACCACCGGTACGGACATCCCGATGCGGAACTTCTACGTGGCGCGCCCCGGTGACTCGGCGGCGACGATCAACAGCGCGCTCGCGCAGGGGCTCAACCTGTTCTTCACGCCCGGCACGTACCAGCTCGACGCCGCGATCAACGTCACGCGGCCCGGGACCGTCGTCACGGGCATCGGCTTCCCGACACTCGTCCCGACGCGCGGCAATGCCGTGCTGACCTCGTCCGACGTCGCCGGCGTGAACGTGTCGAACCTCGTCGTCGACGCGGGCTCGCAGAACAGCGCACAGCTCGTCCGACTCGGCACGAGCGGCTCGCACGTCGACCACGCTGCCGACCCGCAGAGCATCCAGGACGTCTTCTTCCGGATCGGCTCGAGCATCCAGGGCAAGGCGACGACGACCCTGCAGGTCAACGCCGACGACACCCTCGTCGACCACATCTGGGCCTGGCGCGCCGACCACGGTGGCGCGCCGACGGGCTGGACGGTCAACACCGGTGCCACGGGTGTCGAGGTGAACGGCAACGACGTCCTCGCCACCGGGCTCTTCGTCGAGCACTACCAGCAGTACGAAGTGCAGTGGAACGGCGACAACGGCCGGACGATCTTCTTCCAGAACGAGATGCCGTACGACGTGCCGGACAACGCCTCGTGGCAGAGTCCGACCGGAGCGGGGTACGCGGCGTACAAGGTCGCGGCGAACGTCACCACGCACGAGATCTGGGGCGGGGGTGTCTACTGCTTCTTCAACACGAACCCGTCCGTGCACGCGGACCGGGCGTTCGAGGTGCCGCAGACGCCGGGCGTGAAGGCGCACGGTCTCGTCACGGTGTCCCTCGGTGACGTCGGCACCATCTCGAGCGTCATCAACGGGGTCGGCGGTGCCGTTCCGACGCCCGCCGGCAACACCTCGCCGAACCGCGTGGCGAACTACAACTGACAGGCGGTCGCGACGCGACCACCTGACGAACGGGAGGCCCGGTGCCAGCTGGTACCGGGCCTCCCGTCCGTCGTCTGCCCGGTCAGGGCTGCAGTGCCTCCAGGTCCTCGAGGAGGCTCGGGTGCGTCGGCTCCCAGCCGAGCGCTTGCCGGGTGTGTGCGCTCGATGCCGGCTGGTCCATGGCGAAGATCGGCCCGAAGGGACCGAACGTCTCGTCCGGCACGGACTGCACCGGGAGTCCGAGGCGGCGGCCGACCACGGTGGCGATGTCGACGACGCGGTCGCCCTCGTCACCGACGGCGTGCCATGCGGTGCCGGCCGGCGCGGACTCGAGGGCGATGCGGAACAGCGAGGCGGCGTCCCGCGCGTGCACGGCGGGCCAGCGCTGCTGGCCGTCGCCCGGGTACCCGGCGACCCCGGAGCGGCGTGCGGCCTCGGTGAGCAGCCCGGCGAACCCACCCTGGCCGTGCTCGTGCACCGTGCGGGGCATGCGGACGGCGGAGGTGCGCACGCCCTGGTCCGCGAGGGCGAGCAGGTCGGTGACGGCGACCGCGCGGCTCGCGACCGGCCCCTCGACCGGCAGCGGGTCGTCCTCGGTCGCAGCACGTCCGGCCACCCAGGGCGTGCCGGAAACGGTGACGATCGGCTTGCCGCTGCCGATGAGTGCTGCACCGAGCGTGGCCATGGCGTCGCGCTCCTCGGCGAGGCCCTGCTCGAGCGCCTCGGCGCTGCCGTAGTCGCGACTGAACGCCAGGCTGACGACGCCGTCGGCGCGGGTGGCTCCCTCGCGCAGGACGTCGAGGTCGGTGAGCGAGCCGCGCAGGGACTCGGCGCCGGCGGCCTCGAGCGTGGCGGCGGAGGCGTCCGACCGGGCGAGGCCGAGGACGGTGTGACCGGTGGCGAGCAACTCGGCGACGACGGCGGTACCGATCGTGCCGGTTCCGCCCGTGACGAAGACGTGCATGGGAACTCCTCGAGTGATGGGACGTTTGTACCGTCACCGTAGATCACTGATGGCACTCTTGTCCCGTCAGAGTGCGCTGACCGGACAAGAGTGCCGTCAGTAGGATGGTCGACATGGCGCGATGGGAACCGGGAGCACGAGAACGGCTCGTCATCGCCGCCGTCGACCTGTTCACGGAGCAGGGGTACGACGCGACGACCGTCACCGAGATCGCGGAGCGCGCCGGCGTCACCAAGAGCACCTTCTTCCGGCACTTCCCCGACAAGCGCGAACTCCTCGTCGCCGGGCAGGAGACGCTGAGCCGCCTGCTCGCCGAGGGCATCGCCGATGCCCCGACCGAGGCGAGCCCGCTCGAGGCCGTCGCCGCCGGACTCGAGCGGGCGTCCGGCGAGATGGGGCCGCGGAACCGGGAACTCGGTCCCCGCCTCAAGGCCGCGGTCGCCGCGAGCACCGAGCTCCAGGAGCGGGACGCGCTGAAGAGCGTCGGCATGGCCGCGGCGATGACGACGGCCCTGCTCGACCGCGGAGTGCCCGAGACGACCGCGCACCTGGCGAGCGAGATGGGCGTCCTCGCGTTCAAGCAGGGTTACGCCCGCTGGTCCGAGGGTGAACGGAGCGACGACGACGGTCTCGCACGCCACGCACTCGACGTCCTGCAGGAGCTCCGGAGCGCGACGGCAGCACTCGGCTGATCCGCGCAGGGTCGCTGCACGGGACCGCGGTACCCGCGTCAGTCCCGCGCGACGACGCCCTGCCGCAGCATGTCCCGCGCGACCCGGGCCCGCGGGATCACCCACAGCACGCTCCACAGCGCCAGTCCGGCCCAGAGGCCGAGGAGCAGCAGGGTGATCACCGTGCCGTGCTGGTCGCGCATGGACCAGGTCATGGCGCTCCAGAAGACGCAGAGCACGATCTTGCCCCAGCCGCCGACCTGCTGGTCCGCCTGGGCCTGTAGCCGCGGGACCCAGACGTCCGCGGGCACCTCGGCGGGGACGTGCCGGTCGGTCACCCACCGCTCGACCATCACCACGCGCTCGTACCCGCCCTCGGCACGCCAGGACCGGAGCCGCAGCCAGCCGGCGACCGCGGCCCCGACCACTCCGGCGGGGAGGCCGACGGACACGAGCACCTGCGGGGTCGCGGTCCGGAACGACGACAGGACGAGCATGGTGAGGACGAGCGCGAACGCAGCACCCGCCACCGCGGTACCGAGCAGCCGGAGCCGCCCGGCTTCGTCGACCACTCCGACCTCGTGCACGCTCCGACCGTACCCGTGGTGGCCGACCTCCCGCTGCCCGCCGGGGGCAACGCACAGGAGGCCCGTCACCGGTCCGACGGACGGGTGACGGGCCTCCTGGAAGGGGTCCGCCGGTACTGCGGTACCGGCATCGGCGTGCCGGCCCGGGATCAGTCCCCGGCGTTGATGAGGCCGAGCCAGCGGCCGAAGCCCGCGTGGTCGTCGTCCTGCAGGTGGAGGTGCGGGTGGCGGGCGAGGTCGTCGCGCTGGCCAGGGGTGCGGTCGTCGTCGATCACGGCGGACTCCTTCTCGTTCGGGGGTGTTCATCTCTACACGCGGGCCGCCGCGGACATTCCCGTCCCTGCGGAACGCCGGTGTGCCTGCGAGACGCCTCGGCCTGGCCGGGACGCCGTCACTTCCGGCGGCGTCTCGAGGCGATGGAGGTGTCGCTCGCTGACGGGGGTGTCTCGATGCGTCAGCCGTCCCCGCCCGGCCGTACCGGGGGACACCGCTGCGACCCGGCTGAGTCCGGCCCGCCCGGTCCTGGTACTCCTTGGGGATCGGCTGCGCCCGCAACCGAGGACGAGGTGACGCCATGGTCGACGCGAGGACCTACGACGAGTCCGGGTACTGGTACCCCGACCGTGCGGCGAAGAGCGGCGTGGAGCTGCTCAACGCCATGCGCCGCTACCGGTCCGCCGAGGTCGCCATGCGCCAGCGCACGCGCGACACCATGCAGTTGGGCGCCACCGACATGGCCGCCGTCCGGTTCCTCCTGCAGGCCCGACAGCGCGGCACCGCGGTGAAGCCGACCGGACTGGCCGCACACCTCGGCATCACGACCGCCTCGACCACGGCCCTCGTGAAGCGACTCGTCGCAGCCGGACACGTCGACCGGCAGACCGACCCCGACGACGGCCGCGGGTTCCTGCTCGTCGCGACCGACTCGGGCGACGAGACGGTGCGGTCGAACCTCACCGCGGTGCACGCGCGGATGATCGCCGCCGCCGACCGGCTCTCCCCGACGACGATCGCCGAGATGAGCGCCTTCTTCGCCGAGATGACGGCCGCGATGGACGACGCCGCCGCGGTGGTCCCGGACGACGCTCGCGGTGCCGTGGCCGTCGCCGTGCCCGCCCACCACTGACCGCCACCAGCCGCGCTGAGTAGCGTCGGGCACGTGCCGACGTCCGCACCGTGCCGACGTCCGCACCACGGCGGCGTCCGGACCGCGACGACGCCGGCAGGGAAACGAAGGAGACCACCCGCATGTCCAAGAAGAGCCGGACCACCAGCACCCTCACGCGCGCCCTGCTGCTCGGGGTCCTCAGCGGAGGCCGCTCGGCCACCCCGCTCGCCGTCCTCGGCCTGCACCAGGGCGACAAGCGCCTGTCCGGCGACTGGCAGAAGTGGAAGACCTTCGACTCGTCGCTCGGCCGCGCCGGACTCGTCGCGGGTGCCGCGGGCGAGATCATCGGCGACAAGATGCCGAAGACCCCGAACCGCATCGCCCTCCCCGCACTGCTCGGTCGCATCGGCGCCGGCGCCTTCGTCGGTGCGGCGTTCGGGACCACCACGAAGTCCGGGAAGTCGGACCTGCGGATCGAGGGCGCCATCGTCGGCGCGATCGGGGCGCTCGTCGGCTCCTACGTCGCCTGGGCGGCCCGCAAGGCCGTCGGCACGGTCCTGCCGGACCCGGTGGTCGCCGTCGCTGAGGACGCCGCCGTCATCGCCGGCTCGCGTGCGGTGGTCCGCGGCGCCTGACCCGCGAACGGACGGACGGGAGGCCCGACTCACCTGCTGAGCCGGGCCTCCCGTCCGTCGTCGTGTTGGCGGCTACCAGCGCTCGTGCACCGTGGCGCGGAACCAGCGGTCGTAGAGGTCGTGAACCGTCGCGTCGAGGTCGGCGGGCAGCTCGAGCGAGCCGGCGGCCGCGTTCGACCGGGCCTGCTCGGCGTTCCGCGCACCCGGGATCGCGGCGGTCACGCCGTCCTGCGCGACCACCCACGCGAGCGCGGCCTGCGGGACCGAGACGCCCTCGGGCAGGGAAGCGGCGAACTCCTGCGCGGCACGGACGCCGTCCTCGAACGGCACCCCGCTGAACGTCTCGCCCTGGTCGAACGCCTCGCCGTTGCGGTTGTACGTGCGGTGGTCCTCCGGCGCGAAGGTGGTGTCCGTCGTGTACTTGCCGGACAGCAGCCCCGAGGCCAGCGGGACACGGGCGAGGATCGCGACCCCGGCCTCCTGCGCGGCGGGGAGCACACGGTCGAGCGGCTTGAGGCGGAACGCGTTGAGGATGATCTGGACGCTCGCGACGCCCGGTCGGGCGATCGCGGTGAGGGCCTGGTCGGCGGTCTCGACCGAGACGCCGTACGCGGCGATCGACCCGTCGGCGACCAGTGCGTCGAGGGCGTCGTACACGGCGTCGTCCTCGAAGACCGCGGTCGGCGGGCAGTGCAGCTGGACGAGGTCCAGGGTGTCCTGACCGAGGTTCTCCCGCGACCGGTCCACCCACTGGCGGAAGTTCTCGGCCACGTAGTTCGAGGGGACCTGCTCGACCCGGCGGCCCATCTTCGTCGCGACCGTGACACCGGCGTCGCCGTGCGCTGCGATCCAGCGGCCGATGAGCTGCTCGCTCCGGCCGTCGCCGTACACGTCGGCGGTGTCGAACAGGGTGATGCCGGCCTCGGCGGAGGCGTCCATAACGGCGAAGGCGTCCTCCGCCGCCACCGGACCCCAGTCACCGCCGAACTGCCAGGTGCCGAGACCGATCACGGATACGTCGCGGCCGGTACGGCCGAGGGTGCGTCGCTGCATGACCCCGACGGTAGCCCCTGCCCGCCGAGGGCCCCGCGCCCTCATCCGCTCCGCGTGGTGCCCCGGGGGCGGCGTGACGGCGGGGTGCCCGCGCGTACGGTGACGGCATGAGCAGCAAGCGCATCGTCGTCATCGGCGCGACCGGCCACATCGGCACCTTCCTCGTCCCGCGGCTGGTGAGTGCCGGACACGACATCGTGACCATCAGCCGCGGCACCCGCTCGGCCTACGTCGACGCCCCCGAGTGGCAGCACGTCGAGCAGGTGACGGCGGACCGCGAGCAGGAGGACCGCGACGGCACGTTCGGCGACCGGATCGTGGTGCTGCGGCCGGACGTCGTCATCGACCTCGTCTGCTTCACGGTCGCGTCCGCTGCGGCACTGGTCACGGTGCTCCGCGGCACCGACGTCCACCTGATCCACTGCGGGTCGATCTGGCGGGCGGGGCCGACCGCGGTGCTGCCCGTGACCGAGGAGAACGCGACCTCACCGGTCGGCGAATACGGCATTCAGAAGGACGCCATCGCCCGACTGCTCAGGGAGGAAACCGCCGCTGGGGGTGTCGTGACGACGTCGCTCCACCCCGGCCACATCAGCGGTCCGGGTTGGGCGCCGATCGGTCCCGTCGGCAACCTCGACCCCACCGTCTGGCATACGCTGTCCGCCGGCGAGCCCCTGCTCGTGCCCGGACTCGGGGCCGAGTCGATGCACCACGTGCACGCCGACGACGTCGCCCAGGCGTTCGAACGTGCCGTCGAGCACCGGGACGCGGTCGCCGGCGAGGACGTCACGGTCGTTGCCCCGACCGCGCTCACGGCACGCGGGTACGCCGCGCTCGCCTCGTCCTGGTTCGGCCGGGAGGCCCGGCTCGAGTCCGTGACCTGGGACCGGTTCCGCGAGGCGGTACCGGCCGAGCACGCCGATGCGAGCTGGGAACACCTGTCGCGGAGCCACGTGTTCAGCATCGACAAGGCGCGGCGGCTGCTCGGCTACGCCCCGCGGTACACCGCGGAGGAGACGGTGCTCGACGCGGTGCGGTGGCTCGTCGACAACGACGAGGTGGCGGTCGCGCGGCCCCTGGTCGTCTGAGCCGGGCCGTCGGACGCGCTGTCGGTGCTGTTCGGTACCGTCCCGGCATGAGCACGATCTACTCCGTCGCGGCGTCCCTCGACGGGTTCGTCGCCGGGCCCGACGACGACCTCGACTGGCTCCTGCAGTTCGGCTTCGACGCGTTCCAGGAACACCACGACCGCTTCACCGCCGGTGTCGGCGCCCTGGCGATGGGGGCCACGACGTACGAGTGGCTCCGCGGGCACGACGACACGTGGCCGTACCAGGACAAGGTGACCTGGGTCTTCTCGTCGCGCAGCCTCGAGGTCCCGGCGGACGGGGACGTCCGTGTGGTCAGCGGTGACGTGCGAAGCCACCACGGACAGGTGCTGGCGTCCGCCGCGGGCCGCGACCTCTGGATCGTCGGTGGTGGTGTGCTCGCCGCCCAGTACCAGCAGGCCGGGCTGCTCGACGAGCTCCACGTCACGGTGATGCCGATCGCGCTCGGCGCCGGCACGTCGCTCCTGCCCGTCGAGTCCGACACGGGTGCGCTCGACCTCGTCGGCACGACCGTGTTCGAGGTCGGCGCGATCGAACTGCGCTACCGGACGTCGACCCCGGGCTGAGGACCTGCGTCGGCGGCGCCGCCTCAGCTGCACCGCGCACGGCACGCACGTGTGTGGACTCCAGTGCGTCCAGTGGAATGCGGAATACTGCTCCTTGCCGTTCCGTGATCGGGCACGAGCAGCGACGAGGGAGATCATGAAGCCAGCTCTGACGCAGGAAGCCGAAGTCCTGTGACCATCTCCCGGATGGTCTACGTCGACGACTCCGGCTCTGAGGCGTCGGGTCTGATCGTCTACGGATGGATCGAGTGTGATCCCGTCCGATGGCGGTACGCGCTCCGTGCACTGCTCGAACTCCGGAAGCGCCTCTACCGCGAGCACCAGGTGCCACCTGCCGAGGAATTGCACGCCACGAAGTTCGTCAACGGTCGCTCGCGGATCGCAACGGCTGCTAGCGACAGTGACTGCGAGGGATGGAAGACCCTCGGCCGGTCCGTGGCCGTCCGGTGTTTGGAGACGATCGCCGGATGCCCGGACATCAGGGTCGGAGCCGTCTACCGCCCCACGACGCTCAGAGGGCGCGGTTACTACGAAGAGCGGGGTCGGGTGTACCTCGACCTCGTCATGCTCTGGAACGACGGGCACCGGGCAGCAGGCAGTCACGCGTTCGTCAGCATGGACGGCAACGGTACCGATCCGAACTACGTCAACGCCCACCGAGCCCTCCCGCTCGACGACCGACACATCATCGAGGACCCGATGTTCCACGACTCGAAGCGGTCACAACTCGTCCAGATGGCCGATCTGGTCGCCTACACGACGTTCGTCAGCTTGAACCGTCACCCGGGGAACGCCTTCGCCTGGGACTGGAGGGAGAAGTACTTGGACCGGAAGGACGTGAACGGAGGCGCGCGTCTGATCTGATCCCGCTCGGCGGAACAGCAAGACCCGCCTGTCCACGAGTGTGGGGCGGGTCCGCACCACCACGATAGCCACTTCCAGACCAGCGGTCCACCGCTGGCCTCCGGACCGACCAGGGGACCGCGACGTCGCGCCTGCGTCTCACGCCGCGGGTCGTCCGTCCTGCCGGTCCCGTCGATCCTCCCGACCGGGCGGTGGAATACGTCCAGGCGACAGGTGTTGTCTCCGGTCCACCGCCCTCCACCGGAAGGACCCGCATGACCGCGACCCCGCACGCCCTCGTCGTCGGCGCCACCGGCATCGCCGGATCGGCGATCGTCGACCACCTCGTCGCCGACGGGTGGACCGTCACCGCGCTGTCCCGCCGCCCCGGAGTTGAACGGCCCGGCATCACCTGGCGCTCCGCCGACCTGCGTTCCGCGGAGTCGCTGGCCGCCACCCTGGCGGACGTCCCGGCCACCCACGTGTTCTTCACGGCGTGGTCGCGCCAGGCGACCGAGGCCGAGAACATCGCCGTCAACGGGGGCATGGTCCGCGACCTGCTCGCCGCGCTCGCCGACGCTCCGGTGCAGCACGTCGCGCTGATGACCGGGCTGAAGCACTACCTCGGCCCGTTCGAGGCGTACGGGCAGGGCGCGATGCCGGACACCCCGTTCCACGAGGACGAGCCACGCTTGAACGTCGACAACTTCTACTACGCGCAGGAGGACGAGCTCTTCGCGGCCGCCGCACGCCACGGCTTCACCTGGTCGGTGCACCGCTCACACACGGTCCTCGGGTACGCGGTCGGCAACGCCATGAACATGGGCCTCACCATCGCCGTGGCCGCCGCGATCAGCCGCCACACCGGCCGGCCGCTGGTCTTCCCCGGCAGCGAGACCCAGTGGAACGGCCTGACCGACGTCACCGACGCCGACCTGCTCGCCGCGCAGATGGTGTGGGCGTCCACCGACCCCGCCGGTGCGGACGAGGCGTTCAACACCGCGAACGGCGACGTCTTCCGCTGGCGCTGGATGTGGCCGCGGATCGCGGAGCACCTCGGCGTCGAGGCCGAGGAGTTCAACACCGCGCCGCGCCCCTTCGAGGAGCAGATGGCCGACGCCGCACCGATCTGGGCCGAGATCGTCGCCGAGCACGGCCTGGTCGAGCCGGACCTGGAGCGCCTGGCGTCCTGGTGGCACACCGACGCGGACCTCGGGCGGGACATCGAGGTGATGACCGACATGTCGAAGAGCCGGCTCGCCGGGTTCACCGAGCACCACCGGACGATCGACTCGTTCACCCGGCTGTTCGACCGGTACCGGGCGGAGCGGCTCGTCCCCTGACGTGACGACGGGCCGACCGTCAGCCGATCGGTCGGCCGGGCGGTCAGCCCGTGGTCAGCGGCACCTGCACGATCCGGTCGTCGCCCTCCTCCGGGTCGCCGCGCCCGTCGGTGTTGTTCGTGACGAACCACAGCGTGTCGTCCGGCCCGGCCAAGACCGTGCGGATCCGGCCGTACTCACCGGCGAAGTACTCCTGCGCCGTCCCGGGGTCGTCGACGGGGACCCCGCGGAGCACCCGGCCCTGCAGGTTCGCGATGAACACGGTGTCCCCGACCACGGCGAGACCGCTCGGACTGGCGTCGTCGGTCGACCACTGCTGGACGGGGTCGACGAACCCCTGGTCCTCGCCGCCGGTGCCCTCGACCTCCGGCCAGCCGTAGTTGCTCCCCGGCTCGATGACGTTGAGCTCGTCGCGGGCGTCCTGCCCGAACTCGGACGCGAACATCGTCCCGTCCGCGCTCCACCCGAGGCCCTGCACGTTCCGGTGGCCGAGGCTCCACACGGGGGAGCCGGGGAAGGGGTTGTCGTCGGGCACGTCGCCGTCCGGGGTGAGGCGGAGGATCTTGCCCGCGAGCGATTCCCGGTCCTGGGCGTCCTCGCTCGCGCCGGCGTCCCCGACGCTGGCGTAGAGCATGCCGTCCGGGCCGAAGGCGATCCGCCCGCCGTCGTGGAACGTGTTCGCGGGCAGGTCGTCGATGAGCGTCGTGGCGTCCCCGAGCGTGTACGAACCGGCCGATCCGGCGAGGTCGTAGCGCTCGATGCGGTTGCCGTCTTCGCCGGTGGAGTACACGAACAGGTCGTCCTCGTGCAGGGCGAGTCCGAGCAGGCCGCCCTCGCCGCCGTGCCGGACGCCGGGGACCGTGCCGACCGTGCGGCGCTCGCCGTCGGCCGTCAGTTCGAGCACCTGGGCGGAGTCGCGCAGACTGATGAGCGCGTCGGGACCATCGCCGGTGCGCGCGACGGACCAGGGGGCCTCCAATCCGGTGACGACGTCCGTCGTCCCGCCGTCCGGCGCCAACTGTCCGGCAGCCAGGTCGGCCGGGGCGGAGGCCCGGGGCGCGCGGTCCGGGTCGGACCGGTCCGCGTCGGGTCGGTCCGCACCCGTGCAGGCGGTGAGGGCCAGGGCGACGAGCGTGACGCTCGTCGCCGTGACGGTACGACGTGTCCTGGCCATGGTGTGCCTCCCGGTGCGGTGTCCGTCGATTGCACCCCGCGGAGGTGCGCAACCGCTGGGTGGACCGCGACCGCGACCGCCACCCGCGACCGCGACCCGCAGCCGGCAGCCGCGACCGCGCCCGGCAGGCGCGACCGGCAGCCGCCCGGACACCCGCTACCGCGCCAGCACCCGCAGGGCGAGCGCGGTGACGGCGCGGGTCGGCAGCAGCCGCAGCACGGTCGAGAAGAGCGCGTTCGCCCGCCCGTCGACGACGGACGGTCCGGACCCGTCGAGCGCGGCGAGGACGGTCGCGGCGACCTGCTCGGGTCGTCGACCCCATCGTCCGGTGGCTGCGTTCATCGGGGTCCGGGTCGGCCCGGGGCTGACGGTGACGACCCGCACGCCGCTGCGTCGCGTCTCCGCCCAGAGCGCCTGTGTGAACGACAGGACGTACGCCTTCGAGGCCGCGTAGGCCGCCAGGACCGGTGCCGGGGCGAACCCGCCGGTGCTCGCGATCGTGACGACGGAGCCGTGCCCGCGCTCGACCATCCGGGTCACCACCGCCGTGGTGAGTTCCGTGAGTGCTCCGGCGTTGAGGTCGACCATGCGGCGGAGGGCCGCGGGGTCGCTCTCGACGACGAGGCCCCGCGAGGCCGCGCCGGCGCTGGCGACGAGCAGTTCGACCTCGGTCCCGTCGTCGGTCAGGCGGTCGAGCAGCCGGGCGACGGCTCCGTCCTCCGCCAGGTCGAGCGCGATGGTCGTGACGGTGACGCCGTGGCGGTCGCGGATGCCGTCGGCGCTCTGCTCGAGCCGGGTGGCGTCCCGGGCGACGAGGACGAGGTGTGCCCCCGCGTGCGCGAGTGCGCCGGCGACGGCGGCCCCGATCCCGGTGGAGCCGCCGGTGACGAGGGCGGTGCGGTCGTGCATCTGTGCTGCTGTGGTCATGTCGGTACGGTAGACATTGACGTCAGCGTCAAGGTCAAGCGGAGGGCGGCGGGGTCGTGCGGATCGGCGAGTTGAGCGAGGCGACGGGTGTGAGCACCCGGGCGCTGCGGTACTACGAGCACGAGGGGCTGATCACGAGCAGACGGCGCCCGAACGGGTACCGGGACTACGACCCGGACGCGGTCGAGATGGTCGCGCTCATCCAGGACCTCTTCGCGGCCGGGCTCTCGTCGGGGCTCCTCCGTGACGTCATGCCCTGCGTCGCGGGTGACGGGGCAGGATCGCCGCCGGCGGACCTCCTCGCCCGGGTCGAGCAGGTCCGGGACGACCTGCTCCGACAGGAAGAGCGGCTCCGGGCACGCCGGGAGACGCTCGACGACTACCTGTCCGGCCGACGACGACCCGCCCGCATCGACGCCCTCGTGTCCGCTGACGCGTGCGGACCAGACCGGACCTGACTGCCGCACGCGGCCGCCTGGTTCAGTGGACCGACCACCACCAGTCCCTGGAGGACCACATGACCACCATCGCCATCGTCGGCGCCGGCAAGGGCCTCGGGCTCGCCGTCGCCGAGCGTTTCGCCCGCGAGGGCTTCGCCGTCGCACTGATCTCCCGCAACCAGGCCCGCCTCGACGAACTCGCCGCCGCGCTCCGCGAGCAGGGCCACCAGGCCGCCGGGTTCGCCGCGAACGTGCGTGACGGAGACTCCCTCCGCCACGCGCTCGAGCAGGCCACCGAGCAGCTCGGCCCGATCGAGGTCCTGCAGTACAGCCCGCTGCCGGCGAAGGAGTACATGCGGCCGGTGCTCGAGACGACCGCCGAGGACCTCGTCGGCCCGATCGAGTTCTCCGTCTACGGCTCGGTGAACGCCGTGCGCCAGGTCCTGCCCGGCATGCGCGCGCTCGGCCACGGCACGATCCTCTTCGTCAACGGCGGCAGCGCGGTCCGTCCGGGCGCCCGTGTCACCGGCACCTCGGTCGCGTTCGCCGGGGAGAGCGCATACGCGCAGCTGCTCCACGACGCCGTGCGGGACGAGCAGGTCCACGTCGGCCAGCTCATCATCCCGTTCGGCATCGACGACGGCCAGGACGACCACTCGGGTGCCGCGATCGCCGAGCGCCTCTGGGCGATCCACACCGAGCGCGGCGAGTTCCGCACGTACGCGGAGCCGCTCCCCGAGTAGCTGGTCGCGGTGCACGACACCGCGCGAGGGACACGGCGCCGCGCACCTGCGTGGTGCCGTGTCCGTTCCGGGGTGTCGACGACCCCACCGGCGGGCTACCGTGGTGCGCATGCGACGCAGGGACCGGCCGACCGGTGACACCGCGCTGACGGTGGACGAAGCCACCGCGATCGCCGACCACGCCGAGGCCGGCCGCCTCGACATGGAGGACCCGGAGGTCCGGCGCCTCGTCGGCGAGGCGAACCGCGTCCTCGTCCGCGCCGGTGTGTGGGGCGTCGACGAGACCCCCAGGCAGCGCCGGCGCCGACGGATCCTCGCGGTCGGCGCGTCGGTCCTCGTCCTGTCCTGGCTGGCCGGGCTGTTCCTGCCCCTGCTCATCCGGCTCACCGACTAGCGCGAACGCGTCGAGGAGTCTCTCCAGACGGACGGGAGGCCCATGGCGATCCCGCCACGGGCCTCCCGTCATGCAGTCGGTGCGTCAGCTGTGCAGCTTCGACAGCTCCTGGAACTCCTCGTCGCTCAACTCGATCGTCGCGCCCTGGAGGTTGTCCTCGAGGTGGTCCACGCTCGACGTCCCCGGGATCGGCAGCATCACGGGGGAGCGCTTGAGCAGCCAGGCCAGGGCGACCTGCGCCGGGGTGGCGTCCTTCGACTTCGCCAGCTCCGTCAGCGGCGAGTCCTCGCCGGTCAGGCCACCGGTCGCGAGCGGGAACCACGGGATGAACCCGATGCCCTGCTCCTCCGACCAGTCGAGGAGCTCCTCGGCGGACCGGTCGGTCAGGTTGTAGAGGTTCTGCACGGAGACGATCGTGGCGATCTCCTGCGCGGCCTTCACGTCGTCGACGGAGACCTCGGACAGCCCGATGTGGCGGATCTTGCCCTCGTCCTGCAGCTTCTTCAGCTCGCCGATCTGGTCCTCGAGCGGGACCTTCGGGTCGATGCGGTGCAACTGGAACAGGTCGATGCGCTCGAGGCCGAGGCGGCGGAGGCTCATCTCGGCCTCCTGGCGCAGGTACTCGGGGCGGCCGACCGGCGGCCACTCGTTCGGGCCGGTGCGGGTCAGGCCGGCCTTGGTCGCGATGACGACGTCGTCCCCGTAGGGGTGCAGCGCCTCCTTGAGGAGCTCCTCGGCGACGTAGGGGCCGTACGAGTCGGCGGTGTCGAAGAAGTTCACGCCCAGCTCGACGGCGCGCTTGAGGACGCGGATCGCCTCGTCGTGGTCCTTCGGCGGTCCCCACACGCCGGGGCCGGTGAGCTGCATGGTGCCGTAGCCGAGGCGGTTGACCTCGAGGTCCCCGCCGATGCGGAAGGTGCCGGACGATGCGGCCGGACGGTTCGTGGTGTCAGTGCCAGTGGTCATGTCTCCCGGTCTACGCCCCGGCTGCTCGGCCGTCCTGAGGGTCCACCCGGGGACGGGGGTACGGCGTCTCCCCGCGCTCCAGCATCCCGACGAGTTTGGTCACGCGGTTCGCCCGCGCTCCCGGGCTCGGCGCGGTGACCACCCGGTGCACCACGGCGTAGCGGTTCGTCGCGTCGAGCTCCGCGAACAGTCCGGCGGCGGCCGGTGTGGCGTCGAGCGCTGCCCGCAGGTCGTCCGGGACCTCGGCGGTCGCCGCACCCGCGTACGCACGGTCCCACCGGCCGTCGGCCTTCGCCCGGTCGATCTCCGCACGGCCCCTGGGGCGCATCCGCCCGGCCTCGATCAGTGCGGTGACGAGTCCGACGTTCCGCTGCGACCACAGCGATGCCCGCCGCCGCGGCGTGAACCGCTGGAGGAACGTGTCCTCGTCGAACCCGCGCTTCTGCCCGTCGATCCACCCGGAGCAGAGCGCCTCGTCCAGGGCCTGCGCGTAGGTCAGGCTCGTCGGACTGGTCGTGCCCTTCTTCGCGAGGACGAGCCAGACCCCGTCGGACAGGTCCTCGTGGCCGTCGAGCCAGGCGCGCCAGGCGGTGACGTCGGCGACGACGAACGGCTCGATCTCCATGCCCCGATCGTAGGACTCAGGCCCGCCCGGCGCCGCTGACCCGCACGGCGTCCGCCCACGCCCGCACCCAGTCGGGCAGGGTCAGGTCACGGGGTGCGCCACCGGCGGCGGCGAGCAACTCGTCGGGCTGGACCGTGCCTCCCGTCCGGCGGAGGAACCGGGCCTGCACCACGGCCCGGGCCACGACGTCACCCCGGCGGACGAAGGTCTGCTCCATGTACACGGCCCGCTCATCCACCCCGAGCACCCGCGAGCGCAGCTCGAAGCGCTGGCCGAGCGTCAGCGACCGCTTGTAGGTGATCGTCTGCGCGGCCACGACCGGGTACCACCCTCGTGCACCGACGACCTGCCAGAAGCCGGACCGCAGCATGAGGTCGAGCCGTCCGAGGTCGAGCAGCGACAGGTACTTGCCGTTGTTGACGTGCCGCAGTGGGTCCAGGTCGGTGAGCGTCACGCGGAACGGGGTCCGCGACTCGTCCCACAGGGACAACCGTCGCGGGGAGAGCCGGACGCGCAGGGTCAGCAGCAGGAGCCGGAAGGTCAGGTTCACGCAGCCGATCCGACCACGGCGGCGACGTCGGCGCCACGCGGTTGGAGGAACCACACCGACGGCGGCCGTCCTCGGTCTGCCGGTTCGTCGGATCGGGACGGAACACGACGGTCGCACGGGCATTCCCGACGAGACGGGCACGGCCAGGGCCTCCCTGCCCGACGGCGCGTGCGAGTACACCGGACCTGCAGACAACGGACCTCACGAAAGGACCACGCATGCAGACACGCTCCCTCTCCGACCTCCAGGTCGGCGCGATCGGCCTCGGCACCATGGGCATGAGCGCCTTCTACTCCGGCGCCGGCTCCGACGACGCCGAGTCGATCCGGACCATCCACCGCGCCATCGACCTCGGTGTCACGCTCTTCGACACCGCCGAGGCGTACGGCCCCTACACGAACGAGGAACTCCTCGCGGAAGCCCTCAAGGGCCGCCGCGACGACGTCGTCATCGCCACGAAGTTCGGCCTGTACCACCACGAGGCCGACGAGCAGACGCCGACGCAGACGCGGTCGATCTCCAGTGCGCCGGAGTCCGTGCGGGTCGCCCTCGAGGGGTCGCTTCGCCGTCTCGGCACCGACCACATCGACCTGTACTACCAGCACCGCGTCGACCCGGCCGTCCCGATCGAGGACGTCATCGGGCAGCTCGCCGGCTTCGTGCAGGAGGGCAAGATCCGCCACATCGGGCTCTCCGAGGCGAGCGCCGCGACGATCCGCAAGGCCCACGCGGTGCACCCGATCACCGCACTGCAGAGCGAGTACTCGCTGTGGACCCGCGACCCCGAGGGTGACGTCCTCGACACGGTGCGCGAGCTCGGGATCGGCCTCGTGCCGTACTCGCCGCTCGGCCGCGGGTTCCTCACCGGCGCGATCACGAAGCCGTCCGACCTCGGCGAGGACGACTTCCGGTCGGCGAACCCGCGCTTCCAGGAGGAGGCCTTCGCCGCGAACATGCGGATCGTCGACGCCGTGAAGGGCATCGCGGACGAGGTCGGCGGCACCCCCGCCCAGGTCGCGCTCGCGTGGCTGCTCGCACAGGGCGACGACATCGTCCCGATCCCGGGGACGAAGCGTGTCACCCGGCTCGAGGAGAACGTCGGCGCGGCCGACGTCACGCTCTCGGCCGACCAGGTCGAGCGCCTGTCGGCGCTGCCGCTGCCGACCGGAGACCGCTACCCCGACATGTCGAGCATCGGCCGCTGACCCTCCCGCACCACGCACCGTGGGCGGCACCGCGCAACGCGATCGCGTTGCGCGGTGCCGCCCACGGTGTCTTCTGCGTGCCGCGCGTACGCGTCAGACCTCGGCCGCGAAGGCCGCCACGCGCACCTGCAGGTCCTCCATCCGCCGCAGGCGCGCGGCCTCGACGTCGTAGCCCTCGTACGCCGGCGGCGGCGTCCGCCGGACGTTCCGCGAACACTGGAAGTCCTGGCAGACCAGGGTGCCGACCGTGTTGCCCTTCCGGCCGGACGACCCCGAGCGCTTCGCGGCGTAGAAGACGACGTCGTTCGGCAGTCTCACGTCCTGGCACCACGAGCACTGGGCGCGGGACCTCGGCGAGGCCTCGGCCTGCCGGAAGAGGATGCCGACCAGGTCGCCCTCCAGCGTCGGGATGACCGCGGAGGCGCGGCGAGCGGTCTTCGGGTCGCGCCAGCCGAAGTACGTCAGGTCGTCCCACGCGACGGCGTCGAGATCGGGGACGGTCATGTCGGCGAGTTCGCGACGGGAGGCGTTGACGAAGGAGGCGCGGAGGGCCTCGATGGTGAGCGGGAGCATGGTGAGCCTGTCGTTCTGGCACCCGGACACGGCTCGGTGACGGCACGGACGCGGGGAGCGTCCCGTGCACGGCGAGCACCGTCGGAGGGGTGCGGTCGTTCTGGAGGGGTCGACGATGGTGCCGTGTCGACGACACGGCAGGGGCGTCACGCCCTGATGCCGGCGCAGGCGCCGACGACCTCCTCGGAACGGTTGCTCACCGTCTCACCCTACGGCTGGGCGAC
Source organism: Curtobacterium sp. MCBD17_021 (assembly GCF_003234525.1). Taxonomy (NCBI): domain Bacteria; kingdom Bacillati; phylum Actinomycetota; class Actinomycetes; order Micrococcales; family Microbacteriaceae; genus Curtobacterium; species Curtobacterium sp. MCBD17_021. The sequence goes on from NZ_QKTS01000012.1 coordinate 114,627, forward strand.
GACGAGCACCAGCGCGCCCTCGTAGGACGGCTGCACCCGGAGCCGTCCGTACCGGGCGTCCCACGAGCCGTCCTCGATCGCGGTGCGGAGCGCGTTGACCGAACGTGCCGCGGTCATCTCGTCGACGAAGGCCCACGCCGAGTTCGCCGTGCGGGCACCCGGGTCGAGCAGGCGTTCCGGTCGACCGTAGTACGCCTCCGAGAACCCGTCGACGCAGGTGAACGGGATCGGGAGCCGGGTCGTGCTGACCTCACCGCCGAGCGCCCCGGCGATGCGGTCGAGCGACGGGTAGCGGCGGGCCTCGGTGGCCATGACCTCGGGCGCGTAGTCCGTCAGCCAGTGGTCCTCGACACGAGCGGGGTCACAGGTCAGCAGGACGACGGGGCCGCGGGTGACGCGCCGCACCTCGGTGAGGCCGCGTTCGAGGTCGGACCACTGGTGCACCGAGAACGTCGACATGGCGGCGTCGAAGGTGTCGTCGGCGAAGGGCAGGTCCTCGGCGGCGGCGTCGAGGGCGTCCGGCAGGTCGGCGGGTCGTTGGGCGCGCATCGCGGCGGAGGGCTCGACCGCGGTGACCTCCCGGTCGCGGGGCTCGTAGGACCCGGCACCCGCACCGACGTTGAGGACGGTACGAGCCTGCCCCAGTGCTGCCCGGATCGCCCGCTCGAAGGCCGGTTCCGGTCGGCGGTACCGGGTGTACCCGTCTCCGATGGTGCCGTAGTCGGCGTCCCCGGCTGATCCGTCCGCAGTCCTCGTCACGTCGTCAGCCTACGGCGGAGGACCCGCGCCGGGACCGCCTGCGGGCGTCGCTTCAGTCGACCGACTCGGCCGACCGTGTCGCCACCCGCTGCTCGGCCAGCTCGGTGGCCGCCCACGTGCCGAGCAGCGACAGGGACCGCTCGGACTCCGACCCGGGGTCGGCGCCGTAGGTGAACACCGTGAGCCCGGGGTCCGCGACGAGGTCGAGTGCCTCGAACGACAGCTCGAGGTCGCCGACGATCGGGTGGTGCAGGTGCTTCCGGCCGGAGCGGTGCACGTGCACGTCGTGCTCGGCCCACCAGGTGCGGAACTCCTCGCTCTTCACCGACAGCTCGCCCACCAGGGTCATGAGGCCGGGTTCGCACGGGTTCGAGGCCGCCGTCGTCCGCAGCACGGCGACGGCGTCCCGGGCGGTCTGCTCCCAGCGGGGGAAGAAGTCGCGCGCGGCCGGGTCGAGGAACGCGAACCGGGCGGTGTTCACCGGTCGTCCGGCACCGGCGAAGACGGGTGCGTAGAGCGCGCGCCCCAGGGTGTTCGTCGCGACGATGTCGAGCCGTTCGTTGCGGATCCAGGCCGGTGCGCCGGTGATCGCGTCGAGGAGGCGCTGCACCGCGGGACGGACCGACGTCGGCACCGCGCGGTGGGTGGTCTTGACCCCGGCGTTCGCGAGGCGTGCGAGGTCCGCCAGGTGCGCGCGCTCGGCCTCGTCGAGCTGCAGGGCGGTCGCGAGGCCGTCGAGCACCCCCTCCGAGACGCCCTTCAGGGTGCCGCGCTCGAGCCGTGTGTAGTAGTCGACGCTGACGCCGGCGAGCATCGCGACCTCGTGCCGGCGGAGCCCCGGCACACGTCGGGTGCCGCCGCCGAAGGACGGCATGCCGGCCTGGTCCGGCGTCAGGCGCGCTCGTCGGCTGGAGAGGAAGTCGCGGATCTCGTTGCGGACGTCGATACCCATGACGTCAGGCTACGTGCCGGAGCCGGTACCAGGACAGGTACCGCCAGGGCCGGTCACGGCGGCATGCGACGTGGTCCTTCCGGACGGGAGGCCCGACACCGGTCCGGTGCCGAGCCTCCCGTCCGGGACGGCTCACTCGGCGGCGTCGGCTGCCGCTGTCGTCGGCACCGCGCTGATCCGGACGCGGGCGACGCGGTGACCCGCCATGGCGGTCACTTCGAGCCGGACCTCGCCGACCTCGACGACGTCGCCGACGCTCGGGACCCGGTCGAGCGCGACCTGCACCAGCCCGCCGACCGTCTCGTAGTCGCCGTCGGGCAGGACGGGGCCGCCCTCGGCGGCGAGGTCCTCGAGGACGAGCGCTCCGTCGACCTCGTCGTGCAGGGCCGGGGTGCGGTCGTCGTACTCGTCGTGGATGGTCCCGACGAGGTCCTCGAGCAGCCCCTCGAGCGTGACCATGCCGGCGCTGCCGCCGTACTCGTCGACGACGAGGGCGATCTGGTGTCCGTCGGCACGCATGTCCGCGATCGCCCCGGTGAGGGACTTCGTCTCGGGCATGGCCGACACCGGACGCACCACGGTCGCGACGGCTGCGCTCGGGTCGGTCGGCCGGAGGAGGTCCCGGAGGTGCACGAAGCCGAGGACGTCGTCCCGTGACCCTGCGGTGACGAGGTACCGCGTGTGACCGCGGTCGATCGCCTGGTCGGTCGCGCGGGCGAGCGGCAGGTCGGCATCGAGGACGTCGACGTCGAACCACGGCCGCATCGACTCGCGGAGGATGCGGTCTCCGGCGTCGAGGGCACTGCGGGCGATCCGTCGGCCCTGCGCGTCGATCGCGTCGTGGTCGGTGACGAGGCCGCGGAGCTCCTCGGTGCTCATCGACTCGCTGCGGGCGTCCGGGTCCCCGCCGAGCAGTCGGACGACCGCGTTCGTCGAGGTCGACAGCACCCAGATGACCGGCCGCATGGCGACGGCGAAGCGGTCGAGCGTCGGTGCGACGAGCATCGAGAACCCCTCGGCGCGCTGGAGGGCCAGGCGCTTCGGGACGAGCTCGCCGAACACGAGCGAGAGGTAGGCGATGACGAGGGTCATCGCGACGAGGGCGACGGCCTCGGCGGCGCCCTGCTCGAGACCGAGTGTCGTGAACAGCGGAGCGACGTCGGGTGCGATCGAGGCGGCACCGTACGCGGCCGAGAAGAACCCGGCGACGGTGACGCCGATCTGCACGGCGGAGAGGAACCGGTTCGGGTCTCGGCCGAGCGCGGCGACCCGGGCTCCTCGCGGTCCACGGTGTTCGAGCTGCTGCAGCTGGGACTCACGGAGCGAGACGAGGGCGATCTCGGCGGCGGCGAAGACACCACCGACGAGCACGAAGAGGACGACGAGTCCGAAGGCGATCCAGGTGGCGGCACCCATCAGCGGGGCTGCACGGAGCGGGACGCCAACGGGGTCGTGGGGTGGGCGGGCGGTCTGTGGTGATCGTCCATCCTGTGATCCTGCACAGGGACGCTGGGACCACGCCGCGGGACTGCTGTGCCGCAGCTGTCCGGTCGGGACGGGCGGCTAGAGGGCGCGGCCGGTGTGGGCGGCGATCCACGCAGCCGGGTCGACCGGGAGCGTGCCGTCCATGAGGACCTCGAGGTGCAGGTGCGCGCCGGTCGAGACCCCGGAGGACCCGACGCTGCCGACGAACTGCCCGGGCTCGACGCGGTCGCCGACCCGCAGCGGGGAGGAGCCCGGGATCATGTGCCCGTACAGGGTCGAGACCTTCCGCCCGTCGACGACGTGGTCGATGATGACGGTCTCGCCGTACGAGAAGTACACGCCCGAGACCCGCACGGTGCCAGCGGCCACGGCGCCGATCGGGGCACCCATGCCCGGGTTGAAGTCGAGGCCCTGGTGCAGCGACGAGCAGGCGGCGCAGGGCGCCGACCGGTACCCGAAGCCGGAGCTCATGCGCACCGGACCCGGGAACGGCGAGCGGACCGCGCCGCCGTACGTCACTGTGTCGCCCGCGGTGGCGTCGGCCGCGGCGACGCCGCCACCGACCGTGAAGCCGTCACGGCTCGTGCTGGACAGCGCGACCTGCGTGACGGCGAAGTCCTGGGTGGTGACCGCGGGCGCGAGGGTCGACGTGGCGGCGGAGGTCCCCGTGCCGGCGTGTGCGGGCATGGCGGAGGCGCCGAACATGACGAGCGCGGCGACGGCACTCGTCACCGTGAGGCGGCTGGCGCGGGCGGCCCGGCGGGGGGACCTCCGCCGCCACGTCGACCCT
>NZ_QKTS01000013.1:0-112159 GCF_003234525.1 Curtobacterium sp. MCBD17_021
GGGCTCCGGGGGTCCGGGGAGCGGTCGGTCGGTAGAGGGTGGGCGATGGTGCCGGCATGGAAGCTGCTTCCCCATCAGGAACAGCCCTTCGGCCGTACAACGAGAGTTCCCGCGATTGCGATTGCTTCGACGCTAGTGGCGTTGTCTGAGTTCTCGCCACGAGTGCCGACCTGAGTGCGTCTACAGGACGGTGGCGGGCTCCCGCTCGGGGCCCGCGGCGTAGCGTCACGCCCATCGACGAAGGGCTGGGCCATGAAGTACCTCATCTACGGGGTCGCCTCGGTCATGACGAGCGACGAAGCGGCCTACGCCGTGCTCGACTACGCCACCGCGCTGGCGCAGTCCGGACTGGCGGACCGGGTGGATGTGCCCTCGGTCGACGACTACGGCATGGCGGCGACGTCGAGTTTCGTCCTCGCCCCGGCCATCGGCGTGTTGGTGCAGTCGGCTCCGGACGACGAACTCGGGCCGGAGACGACGCAGTTCGCGGCCGACCTCCGCCTCCGCACCCACGCGGTGCAGGCCGGGCGCGCCCACTGAGCGGAACCCGCTCGCACCCGACGACTGCTTGACTAGGGGCGATGGCACAGAAGGAACAGCGCTTCCGGAGCGAACAGCTCGAGGAAGCCCTCGCGAAGCAGGACGTCGCCGCGGTGGCGTACGCCCTGCGACACGACATCGTGATCGTCCCGCGGCTCGTCACCGGGAAGAAGGACATGCAGGTCCGGGTGTTCGGCCGCGAGGGCTCGGACAAGCGCATCCTGCTGCTCTTCTCGTCGGCGGACGCCTACACCGCGATGGTGCCGGGGGAGAAGCTCCGGCAGGTCATGGTGTACGACGCCGAGCGGCTCGAGGAGTTCCTCGCCGCGCACCTCGACTCGCTCGAGGGCGTGTTCTTCGACATCGCGGGTCCGCACACGATGCAGGCGGAGCCGGCGGACCTGTTGGCGGCGCTACGCGCCTGACGGGGCGGTCGGGAGGCGCGGCACGCGTCCGTCGGCGGATCGCGAGGGATCGGGCACGAGCGCTCTTGCCCCGGACCCGTGTCTAGAGTTCTAGACACTCGGATGCGGAAGGACCGATTCAGAACGCTGCGTCGAGCTCGCGTTCGCGCACCGACTTCGTCATCGAGAAGGCCACCCGGAGTGCTTCGCGCAGGTGCTCGGCATCGGCGCCGAGGACGGTCGTGAAGCCGAGGCGCCGGGCTTCGCTCGCGCGCTGCTTGGCTCCGGTGGCCTGACGGATCTCTCCGGCCAGGCTGATCTCCCCGATGGCGGCGAGGGTGTGCGGGTACGGGCGGTCCCGGGCCGCGCTCGCCAGCGCGAGCACGATGGCCAGGTCCGCACCGGGCTCGGTGAGCTTCATGCCGCCCACCGTCGAGACGTAGACGTCGGCGTCCGACAGCTTGATGCCGGCACGGCGTTCCAGGACGGCGAGGAGCATCGCGACTCGTGACGAGTCGACGCCGTTCACCACCCGACGCGGCTGCGGTGCCGAACTCGGGACGACGAGTGCCTGGATCTCGACCGGGAGTGCCCGACGGCCCTCCATCGCGACGGTGATGCAGGTGCCGGACACGGGGGCGCCGTTGCGGGACATGAACAGGCCGCTCGGATCGGGTACTTCGTGGATGCCGTCGCCCGCCATGTCGAAGCAGCCGACCTCGTCGGTGGGACCGAAGCGGTTCTTCAGGGCACGGACGAACCGGAGTGCCGTCTGTCGGTCGCCCTCGAAGTGGCACACGACGTCGACCAGGTGCTCGAGCAGCCGCGGGCCCGCGATCGTGCCGTCCTTCGTGACGTGGCCCACGATGAGGACCGGCAGGGCAGCCTGCTTCGCGACGCGGATGAGCGTGGAGGCGACCTCGCGGACCTGCGAGGTCCCGCCGGCGATGCCGTCCACCGAGGCGGAGGAGATCGTCTGCACCGAGTCGGCGATGAGCAGGTCGGGCTGCACTTGTTCGATCTGGCCGAGGATCACGCCGAGGTCGACCTCGCTCGCCAGGAACAGGTCGTCGTGCATCGCCCCGGTGCGTTCGGCGCGGAGGCGGACCTGGTCGACGGATTCCTCGGCGCTGACGTAGAGGACACGCTTGCCCATCGCCGCCGCGCGCGAGGCGACCTCGAGCAGCAGGGTCGACTTGCCGACGCCGGGCTCACCGCTGAGCAGGACGGCGGCGCCGGGGACGATCCCGCCACCGAGGACACGGTCGAACTCGCCGATGCCGGTCTGCCAGCGTTGGAAGGAGCCACCGCGGGCTTCGGTGATCGGACGCGCGATGCGGTTGCCCGTGACGGCGATGGACGCGGTACCGCGGGTGCTGGCCGTCGCGGCCGAGGCGTCCTCCACCGTTCCCCACGACTGGCACTCTCCGCAGCGGCCGACCCACTTGATGCTGGTCCAGCCGCACTCGGTGCAGCGGTACGTGGACTGGGGGCGGGCCATGGGACGAGGTTAGGCGGCTCCGCCGACATCGGACGGCTCGGCGGTGGCGGTGCCGGTGTCGGTCTGGGTGTCGGTGTCGGTGTCGGTGTCGGTGCTGGTGCCGTTGTCGTTGTCGTTGTTCGAGCCGTGTCGGCCCGGGAGCGGGACCGAACCGGTGACGCGCTGGCGCAGGCGGTCGAGCGATTTCGGCCGGTTCGCCGTGTCGAGCGCCGCCGCACCGTCGGTGTCCTGCTCGGCCCGAGCGTGCGCGACGTCGCCGGCCTGGCTACCGAGGTCCTCGGCTTCACGTGCGGAGAGGTACCGGCGGATCGCGGCCACCGTGTCCACACGGGCGTCGACCGCCGGCTCGAACGCACTCGCCCAGATCTCGTACCCACGGTCGTTCGGGTGGAACAGGTCGCCGTACGTGTTGAAGAACGTGCGCCGGATCCCGACACGCTTGGTGATGGCGTGCAGCGGCGCCACGGTCAGCCCGAGCTCGCCGGCGACGCGGTGCACGATCTCGTTGGCCACCGCCACCTTGCGCTCCCGGTCCGGTACGAACATGCACGGCAACTCCGCCACGATCGCGTGGGACGGCACCGCACCGTAGATCGCCCGGATGTTCCGCTCGAACTTGTCGGGGTGGAAGTCGGAGATGTCGTTCGCCCCGATGGACACCGTGCAGATGTCCGGCGTGAACTGACGGAGCTTCGGCAGCTGGTGCTGCTTCGCGCCCCACGTCGTGGCGCCGGACACGCTGAGGTTCACGACCCGCAGCGTCATCCGCGAGCGGTGTCGGATGCGGCGTGCGAGCAGCCCGACGTACCCGCGGCCCGGCGCTGTCGCACCGACGCCCTGCGCCGCTGAGTCGCCGATCGCGAGGTAGGTCAGTTGCCCTTCGTGGTGCAGGCGTTCGCGCCACCAGTCGGCGTGGACGGGGAGCATGTCGACCACCCGCTGGGACGCTGCCCGTTGCCCGCGGATGCCCGCCCGTGCGCCGAAACCGGCAGCTCCGCTGACGACGGCGGCGCCGACGACGGAGGACACCAGGGCGACGAGGGTGCGCGTTCTCATGGCGGAGACGGTACGCGCGGACCCTCGGGCCACGGTCACCGTCATGGCGCTCTGGGGACGAGGTGCGAAAGCCGGCCGCCTGTGGAGGAGCGGCTCGCTCGATGGCGTGTCGAGCCTCCCGGATCGTGTAAACTCTTCCCCGGTACCGTGTCCGAGCGGCCTAAGGAGCATGTCTCGAAAACATGTGTGGGGGCAACTCCACCGTGGGTTCAAATCCCACCGGTACCGCCACAGGGGGCGTTTACGGAACTAGACGCTAGCGTTTACGAAACTGAAAACCCCCGGCCAGAGGCCCCCGGAGATGCTCCGGGGGCCTCTTTCGTGTCCGCTCGGCTCGACTGGCCCATGAGTCTTGAGCGGACGTCAGTAGTCGTAGGATCCATACGTGACGGTGATCGCGGGGGCCCTTGAGCAGGGCGTTGACGTAGTTCGGGGGCTTCCGCAACGACGCACTGATTTCATGGAGCAGTTCCAAGAGGCGACCATCCGAGCGATCGCTGCCGCCGCAGGTTGCAGCGTCAGCGTCGTGCCAGTCGACGACGGCATCGACGTGCATCTGCGCTATCGAGCGCGTCCTGGCGACAGCACAGTGCCGCTTGACCTTCAGCTGAAGTCGACGACCAGCGGATGGAATGGCACGAGAACAGCCATCAGTGCTTCCCTGTCGAGGCGCCGATACGATGAGATGCGTGCTGTAGGAACGATGCTGCCGCAGATCGTAGTCATCATGGATCTTCCGTCAGACCCAGCAGCTTGGATGTGGTCTAGGAGCCCGTACACGGTCCTGCGACACAACTGCTATTGGGTCAGTTTGGAGGGTGCCCCGGCAGCCTCAGTGAACAACGTGAAGGTGTCAGCTCCTTCTGACAACGTCTTCGATGACGAAGCCCTTTGTCGAATGATGGCGCGACTGCGAGGAGGCGGGAGGCCATGACTACCCCGCTGCCGGAGGAGGTCCTACGCGGGCTACTGCGCCGCTTTGGCTGGAAGACAGTCGATCGCTTTCGCGACGCGATTGAGTACTGGGCGCCAGCCTCAGGCCGACGAGATGACGAACCGCTCATGTTCCCCCTCGACCCGAATGGGCCCGACTTTGGAAGACTTTTGGCGTTGGCGTCGCGTAGGCTGAGTGAGCTTTATGGTGCCGAGTTTGATCGAGGTATTAAACTTGTCGAACTGATGCTTGATCAGCGCCTCGATGAGGTTGATGTCCGGAAGGAAACTGACAATAAAGCAGGGCTCATTTCCTGGGACGCGGGCAATAGAATGATCGAAAGTGCCCGTGGACTGCTAGGAGCCGCCGCCAGGGCCTCGAATGCGCCGAAGCGCCGATTCGCTCAATCGCAGTCGGTCATCGCTGAGGAGTTCCTTCGAAGCTGCTATATGGGACAGACCAGGGTCGGCAGCTATGTGGTGACGGCGCTCGTTCCGACGCTCGAGCCGCTCGCGACCTCTCGCTCGGAGAGCGAGCGCACGACGCCGCGACATCTGACCGGTCGCGAGGTCACTGCGACGCTCGTTAGTGCCCTCGAGGCGGTCCAGGTGGCTGTCCGCGAGACTCGCGAAGACGATCAGCAACTCGAGGCTTTCGAACAGGCCGTCCCGCTCGGGGTCTCATACGAGCTTTTGACCTCCCTGCAGTTGCTGACTGATGGGAAGGAGTCGAGCGTTAGTGTTGAGTACAACCAGTCCGGCCTGAACCCAGTCCAAGCGGACGCTCAACGCCGGGACTTCGAGTTCACACGAGACGACGGTTCGGTCATAGCGAGGGCGCGGCGTCACTTTGAAGCGTCGCCGGAGCCCGTTCACACTGTCGTGACCGGCGAGGTCACCTTGCTGAAGAATGCAGAGTCTACGGCCGAGCACCAGATCCGCGTTTTCGGGCGCGTCAATGGCAAGCCTCGCACCGTGATTGTAAACCTTAGCGCCGACGAGTACGAGAAAGCGGTCACAGCGCATGGCCAGAAACGCTTGCTGACTGTCATCGGAGACCTCGAGCGACGGCAACGCGGCAGCGTCATCGAGAACCCTCGATTCGTCGCCATTACTGATGTGCCCGTTGGAGGCACGATGCCTGAGTCGCAGGTGACACTTTGGGCTGAATCGACCTAGTCGGGTCGCTGGCTGTGCGCAGGTCGGCAATTCGCGCGATCCAGCGCCCGTCACGTGGTGACTACAAACAGCGAGGTAACCCACTCTGATGGTTACGCGCTTTTAGACTAGACGATGCGAGGGGACTGACCTCGCCACAGCAGGATCAGACGTGGCGGCATACGGATCATGTGAACCAAGATCCCAGATCCCACTCTTCAGTCCACTCTTCAGTCCACTCTTCCCTTCCGGCGCATGCAGTAGCACACTTTGGTGCAAGTAATCAGCAACGCCACGCCGTCGACGTTCGGGAAGCCATCATGGGCTACACGCCTCAGCTGCCTCTCCAAAAGTGGAGACTCGTCCAGGACTTCGTCGTGGACTGCGCCCTCCGTGTCGACTATGCGAAGGCGAAGGATGTCCGCGAGGTCATGCTCCCCTTGACGCGTCTGGCTCTGTGGGGAACCGAAGGCGAAGGCCTGCCGCTCAAGCCGTCGATTCTGCTGGACGCAGCGACCGTTCGCCGTTTCGCCGCGACGCAGGAGAAGGCACTCCAGCGAAGGGAGTACGAGCGGCGGCTTCTGCTCGTCGGTGAAGCGCTCGGTGCGGACAGGTCTCCGAGGGTGATGGGTCGACCGGGTGTCACGCCCGTGAAGCCGCTTACTATCCGTGAACTCGCCGAGATGTCGTCATGGGTCGGTGCCATGGAGGACGAGGCGCAGAAGCGTCTGGGGTTGGCTCTCATGGGTCTCTGTGGCGGCGCAGGGCTGCGGCGTGCGGAAGCTCACGGCGTCGCCGTCAGCGACATCGAAGTCATCGGGACGGGTTACGTGATTCACATTCGTCGTGGCGCCGCCCGTTCCGTCGCGGTTCTCCGGTCCTTCGAGCGGTACCTGGCACGGGTCCTCAAGGACGCCAAGCCTGATGAGTTCCTCGTCAAGGCGGGACGCACCACGGAGCGGTCTCGGAAGGACCTCAAGCTCCGCCACAATCGAGACACGACCGGTCGGATGCCGAACCCTGAGCGACTCCGCGCGAGCTGGATTGCCACGATGTGCCCCGTCCTGACCGCCGGGGAACTCGTGTACGCATCGGGCCTGAAGCACTTCTCGTCGCTCGCCCAGTACGAACCGTTCTTCACTGTGCCGGACCCGGCCGAGATGCGCGAGGTCCTCCGCGACCCGTCGGCGCTCGGAGGTGCGAAGTGAGCAACGACGACGACATCCTCGACGGCGTCTTCGATGAAGGCGCGCGAGCCATCATGGATTCGATGCGGGCCATCGGCCTCATCGACGAACAGCAGGTCGAAGCCGCGGGACGGAAGACCACACCACTCAAGCGGCGCGACATCCGTCGGGGCACCAAGCGCATCACCGCGGCGCGTATCGAATCGATGGTTGCCGGTTGGCGTGCAGAGGACAACCACGGAAAGCATGCTGGCGGGCGGCCGCCGGTGCTCAGCTTCACAGCCTTGTGCACTGTGGTGCTGCTCCTGGCTGAGGAGAACTCTCCGCTGCTCATCTCCGACATCGCCAGCGCTTTGCACGTTCGAGTTACGAAAAAGGCTCGTGAAGAACTCGGCATCGCGAACGTGAAGAAGACCGGTAATCCTAAAAAGGACTACTGGAACTGGTACATGCGGGTCAAGCGGTCCCTGGACGTACTCATCGAGCTGATGGACGCTTGGCCGGTTGACAACCGGCGGGAGGGGATGCTGCTCCCGGAGCGCGAGCGTCAGCTGCAGAAGCGTGACCCGCTGATGCAGGCTGTGAGGGCACCGCGGTCGTCGCTTTTCATCGATGCGCTTCTCGACATGAGCATGCGCGCCGTTCCTCAGCAGTACCAGGACGCTTGGGAAGGTGGTGTCTCCGTCGACCAGACATCCATCGCGACCTACAGCCAGCTGATGCCGTGGAAGCGAGACCACGAGCTTCCGGGCAGCCCCGAGGTCCCTGACGAGGTCTACGTCGAGGTCGACGGTCACATGAAGTGGGTACCGGCCGACCGTCCCGTCGTCGAGCCGGACGCGACTCCCTACCCGCTGGACAAGAGTCGACAGAACAAGGACTTTGACGGTCCCGCGTCCGACTACGAGCAATCGTTCGCTGCGAGCCTGTTCCTCAGCGTCACCGACCCGAAGAAGCCCGACGCCCACCCGCAACTCATCGTTGCCGCGAGCCTGCACCAGTGGGGCCGCAGCGTGGCAGAGCGGACCGTGGCTGGGATCGATTCGCTGCTCGAACGCGGCTGGGCCGTGAAGCGGCTCACGGCGGACCGCGGCTACAGCGCGAACATCTCGGTTGACGGATTCCGTCGGCCGATGGCAGAACGTGGCATCGGGCTCGTCATCGACTACAAGGGCGGCAGGACTGGTCAGCTCGGCGTGCAGAAGCAGACCGTGCACGGTCTGCTCGAGATTGAGGGTGGCCTGTACTGCCCCGCGACCCCGGTCGACCTCCGCACCGCGACCGACGACGCGCGTGAGCGCCGCATCTCTCCGCGCGAGTACTTCAAAAAAATCGAGGCGCGCAAGCCGTACCTCGCCCGCCAGCGGTCGGGCGGTCCAGATGAGAACGGAGCCATTCGCCTTCGCTGCCCTGCCCGCGGCAAGAGCCCGACGGTCACCTGCACGCTCGTCGAGATGCACGCCCAAGCGAGCAAGAGCCCGGACATTCATCGGCCACCGATTGACGAGGACCTCGTACCGGGGCATCCGGATCTCGTCTGCTGCCAGGACTCGGTGAAGGTCGAGTGGGACGACGCGCTCACGACTCGACAGGAACTGCATTACGCCAGCGACGAGTGGCTCAGCGTGTTCGGCCACGACCGGCAGTCAATGGAAGGCTTCAACTCCTACCTGAAGAACAACCGCAACCTCGGTGATGCGTCGAAGCGCCGAATGCGTGGCCTGGCAGCACAAGCATTCCTCCTCGGATTCATCCTCACAGCCGCCAACTTCGCACGCATCAACAAATTCCTGCACGACCGCGCGGCAGGAGTGGTCACGCCCATCCACCGCGAACGACTCCGGGACCGGGAAGGCCGTAGCGACTACAAGCGATTCCCAACGAAGCCCCAGCGCCGGAAGGGCATGCGCACGGTCGACAAGCGCAACGCAGCCAAGGAAGCGGCGAAGGCCGCGTCGGCTCTGCCGGCGGGTATCACCAACGGCCAGCCCACAGCCCTCGGTCGACGTCGCGGACGTCGCCCCGCGAGCGAGTAGACGCGCGAGCGCGGGCCCGCATAGGAGCGTCGGCCTCCACTATGCGTCCCGCAGGAACCGTAGGACGCTGTCCAAATCGCGCTCTGCGACGAACGGTAGGAGCCGATCGAACGCTTCAGCGGACTGCACGCCGGCGGCAGCTATGAGAACCGGCAGCGGTGTGCCCGAAGTGAGATGGCGCACGATCCATGTCGCTCGCATGCGACGCGCCTGCAGGTGGACGCGGCCGGGGTTGCGGGACACGAAGTCCGTGATGAGGTTCGCATTCCCGCCCTCCTGGCCTGATCGGAACAGCCAGCCTTCACCCGCCATGAAGTCGCACCGGTGACGGAGAGCGTCCTCCCACTCACGGATCACCACGACCCGACGTGCGTTCGCGCCCCCTACTCGAAGGACGATCGCGTCACCGTGAAGGTCGACATCCTCGGCCTTGACCTCGCAAATCTCGCGCCCCGTAAGCCCCGCGCCCAGCCCGAGCGCAAGCAGCGCCGCCGCGGAACTACGGCGCTCTGGAGAGCGCTGAACCGACGCCCACGACAGGAGCGAGGCGATCTCCCGCTCGTCGTAGGGCGCGGAAGGACCCGAGCGCGTGATCGTCGGCTTAGCGTCGGGAGCTCGGTCCGACCCCAGGAGAGCCGTCGCCATGCTCCTGAGCTTGGACCGCATCGTCGCACGGCCGGCGTTCGTGTACGCCAAGAGTCCCTGGCGGCTGAACTGGTCCACGGTCGCGGGATGGAACAACATCTTCACCTTCAGTGGGTAGCCAGCTGTCTCCACAGCCCATCGCGTGAGTTTCGCTGTGACCGGGTATAGCTGCTTCTCCGTGTAGGCCGTCTTCGGCGCCGCGGCGCGGACCGTCTCCCTGACGAAGCCACCGATGCGAGCCCACATCTCCGGCGGCATCTTCGGCGTGTAGTCGTAGTGGCTCCCACTCGCATCCATGTTGGTTACACTAATCAGCATGAGAGTGCGTAGGCCAGCGGAACTTCGCATGGTGCAGATCGGAGGTTCTTCGGTGCGGCTCGGTGGGCTCGGCGGCTTCATCGTCCCGCCTGGAGTGCAGATCGAGGTCGCAGATTTCGGCGTACGGGTTGATGTCAGCGCGCGACGCGATGACGAAGTCGTCGGCGCCTCCGTCAACTTCCGGTCGGGTGCCCGGCAGGTGCAGACAAACGCGCACCGCGGGTCCGTGCTGGTGCGCTTGACCATGGTCCTTGTGGACCTGCTCGTCGAAGCCAGGACGGTGAACTGGGCGGGTCAGCCTCTCGGGAGGCTTCGTGACGTTGAGGAGGGCCCCTACGGCTCTATTCCACTGACCCCTTGGGGCGCGGCTCCGCCGTCGACGGTGATGCCGCTTTCGCGAGTTCGGCGCGCACATCGGCGGAGGAGTACAGGTCGGCGTTCAGTCCGAGTTCGAGCCGCGAAACCGTTGCGAGATCGGGCCAGGCGCGCCCGTGGAGGATTTTCAGCAGGGTGACGTGGTGAATGCCAACCTGGTCGGCGACGTCCCGCAGTGTTCGACCGGCCATCGCGTCATGGAGGTTCAGCACGAACTGGCGTGCTACCTCAGCCGACGGATCCGATGAGTGCCGATCTGGCCACGGCGCAGGGGCGAGCTCAGCGGGAGTTGAGCGTGCGGTCCTGGCCATAGCTCAAGCGTACGAGGGGAGCGGGGGTGCGGCCTACGCCCGCGCCGACCAACCCTGCAACCAACTCGGCGTGGCGCAGAAAGGGTGCTGGAGTGCTTCCGAGTATGTCGTTGAGCTTGCGAACGCGAGTGCACGACACCATCACGGTGGCGTTCCACGGCATGTTCTCGCGCTTCGCTGAACGGTAGATCGGTGCGGCAAGAGGATGTGACTAAGCGGGTGAGAATGTCTGGAAGTGTTTCAGACTGTCTGTTCCGGCATCAGTTTGTCTCGTATCGGCGTTGACCGCCAGCTTGACTGCTTAGCGGCAGTCGTCGTGCACGACGAGCAGGTGCTCGTGATCCGACGGTTCAAAAACGGCCGGAGCTGCTGCGTGCTCCCCGGAGGCGGCGTCGAAGAGAGCGGGAACCTACGTGAGGCCTGCCGTCGCGAACCTGCGAAGAGACCGGGCTTGATGCGACGTGGGCGAGCTGCTCGACGTCCCCGTAGACAGCGATGTGCCTGCGGCGTACTTCGTGGTGCGGATGACCTTCACGGATGTGTCGCTCGGAGGACCGGAGCTACACCGAGCATCCGACTCCAACGAGTACGCCCCCAGCTGGGTCGCCGCGACCTCGCTCGATGATGAACAGCTCGTCCCAGACGAAGCGAAACAGGCGGTACGCCTCGTCCTGAGCACTGCACGGCCGCCATCTGAGCCGTCTCGATAGCCGATCCACATTCGGACGCGGTCAGTCGTACTCGCCGATGGAGTGACAGAGGCGATCGCCTTGCGCTTCGAGGGCTTCGTAACGCTCCTGGGCTGCTTCGATGTTCAGCAGGGAGGTTCGGTGTTCAGCTCGCGCTGGGTTTGATGGTCGGCGCTCTCGCGTTCTGCTTCGGCCGCGAGGAAGGCGGTGATGTCGATGGGCTGAGTCGGCGGCAAGTAGAGGTCTTCGGGGCGGACGTGATGCTGCATCAGCTGGTCACTTTCGTTCGACGAGCGGAGGACGAAGGGCCCCGGTGTGTTCACCGGGGCCCTTCGGAGTGTCAGCCGACGAGGACTCGTGGCTGGTCGTGCGCGGCGGGTGCCGCGTCGTCGTGCTTGTCGAGGGCGTGGCCTTCGACGTCGACGTCGGGGAGGACCTTGTCGAGCCACTTGGGGATCCACCAGGCGGAGCGTCCGAGGAGGGACAGCGCAGCCGGCATGAGGACCATGCGGACGATGAACGCGTCCGCGGCAACGCCGACGAGGAGACCGAACGCGATGGAGGCGCCGATCGCGAACTCCCCGGTGGCGAACCCGCCGAAGACGACGATCATGATGCTCGCCGCAGCGACCAGGACCGGTCCGGATCGGGAGAAGCCCTCGCGGATGGCCTGCTTCGGGTCGAGGCCCTTGCGGTACATCTCCTGGATGCGGGAGACGAGGAACACCTGGTAGTCCATCGCGAGTCCGAAGAGCACTCCGACGAGCAGCAGCGGCAGGATGCTCAGCATCGGGTCACCCTGCGGTGCGGGCAGGAAGTCCAGCCAGCCCCACTGGAACACCGCGACGCTCGCGCCGAAGGATGCGCCGACGGAGAGCAGGTAGCCGAGCGTCGCGATCACGGGGATGAGGAGCGATCGGAACAGGACGATGAGCAGGATGATCGAGATGACGACGATGACGATGACGTACTTCACCAGCGCCTGTGCGAGTTGGTCGTCGGAGTCGATGCCGATCGCGGTCTCACCGGTGACCTCGAGGTGCGCTCCGCTGATGGTGTCAGCGTCGTCACGGATCTGGTGCACCAGGTCCTTGGTGGAGTCGTCGATTGGCCCTTCGGTCGGGATGACAGTGAGCCGTGCGTAGTCGCCGTCGGAGCTGACCTGAGCCGGGACGACCTGCTGCACGCCGTCGAGAGCGGTGAGTTCCTTCTCGATCACGGCGGTCTTCGAGGCGATGTCGTCGCCCTCGGCCAGGACGATCAGGGGGCTTTGGATGCCGCCGAACTCGTCGACGATGAGGTTGTAGGCGGTGCGTTCGGTGGACTCCGGGTCGGACCCGCCGGGGACGTTAGAGGCGGTCTTCATGCTGAGCATGGGGAGCGCGACGATGACGAGGACGAGCACCCCGCCCAGGAGGGACACGATCGGGCGCTTCACGACGAAGCTGCCCCACGAGCGGAGGACGCCGCGCTTCTGCGGGCCGTCTTCGGTGAAGAGCTCCCCGCGCTGCAGTGCCGCACGGTGCTTCTTCGACAGGGCCTTGACGCCCATGAACCGCATCAGTGCCGGCAGCAGGGTGAGCGAGAGCAGGACGGCGACGGCGACGGCGAAGGCGGCGGCGACACCCATCTCGGTGATGTAGCTGAGGTTCGCGACCAGGAGCGCGACGAGGGCGACGACGACGGTCATACCGGCGAAGACCACGGCGGTGCCGGCGGTACCGGTGGCCCGGGCGATCGCGTCGTCGACCCTCCGTCCGGAGCGGAGTTCGGTCTTGAAGCGGGACAGGATGAACAGGCTGTAGTCGATGCCGACGGCGAGGCCGAGCATGGTGGCGAGGATGATCGCGTTGTCACCGATCGGGGTGAGCGCGCCGTAGGCGAGGACACCGATCAGGCCGACGCCGACGCCGTAGACGGCGACGAGGAGGTTGATGCCCGCAGCGAGCAGCGATCCGAACGTGATCGCGAGGATGATGAACGCGATGATGACGCCGGCGCCTTCACCCGGGCCGGTGGCCGGGGCGCCGAGGGGAACGAGGTTCCCGCCGAGCTCGACGCCGAGCGCCGGAGGAGCGTTCTCCTGCAGGTCGAGGGCCGCGTCGTAGAACTTCGTCTGCTGGGCCTTCGTCAGGTCGCCGTAGGTCAACGTGGCGACGGCGATCGTGCGGTCCTTCGAGATGTACGGCTGTTCGGCGTTCAGTGGGTCGCTGACGGACTGGACTCCGTCGACCTTGTCAGCCTTCGCGAGGAACGACTCGATCTGTTTCGCAGTCGACGCGTCCGTGACGTCGCCGGACTTCGGTTGGAACACCAACTGCAGGGACGCGGTGTCCGAGCCGGTCGTGGAGGGGAACTCCTCGTTCATCCGCTCCAATGCCTGCGAGGCCTTGGTGTCGGGGATGCTCGTGGTCGCGGCGTCCTTCTCGATGCCGCTGCCGACGACGAAGATGCCGATCAGGACGGCCATGATCAGGAGCCACGCTCCGATCACCAGCCATCGGAACCGGGCACTGAAGCGCCCGAGGTGGGATAGGAACGTGGACATGCGGTTTCCTTCGTCGTCGTGGTCCGCGAGGTGCGAACAACGTCAACGATTCCGGCCGGGACGCTTCGGTACGGCCTCCTTTTGCACCGTCCGATCTACTCCATCTGCAGTAGATCCCGCCCCTCCGTGCGTACCGTCAAGACAGGCGACAGCGCTCGGGCACCACCGCTGGCTGAGCGGTGGGTGCCCGAGGAGTCCGAGTGCTCGAGTCAGGCGATGAGGCCAGCCTGGTAGGCGTAGGCGACTAGTTGCGCTCGGTCGCGGGCGCCGACTTTCGCCATCGCACGGCTCGCGTGGGTCTTCACGGTGAACGGTGAGACGAACAACTCCGCTGCGATGGTGTCGTTGTCGTGTCCTGCGGCGATGCTGAGGACGACGTCCCGTTCGCGGGCTGTCAGTGCGGTGAACCGGTCGGCGAGGTCGGCGTCGATGATGCGTTCTGGGCCGTCGGTGACGTGCCCAATGAGCGCGGCGGATGCTGCTGCGGACAGGACGCCTCCCCCGGCGGTGACTTCCTGCAGGCTCGCGATCAGCTCAGCTGGTCCGACGCCCTTGCCGAGGAACCCGTTCGCGCCAGCCCGGAGCGCCGCGAGGACGGTGTCATCGTGCTCGAAGGTGGTCAGCACGACGATGCGGGTCTGCTCGGACGGGATCCGCTCCCGGATCCGTCGCGTCGTCTCGACGCCATCGATTCCGGGCATACGCACGTCCATGAGGATGAGGTCGACATCCTGATCGTTGAGGAAGGTGAGGGCGGCGAACCCGTCGGCTGCTTCACCGACGACGGCGAAGTCGTGGTGCGCGTCGATGATGGTGCGCAGTCCGAGCCGGATCATCTCTTGGTCATCGACCAGCAGCACGCGTGTCACGAGCTGACTCCTTCGTTCCATGGGATCCGTGCCATGACGGTGAAGACATCATCGTCGGCGGCCAGCTGCAGGGTTCCGCCAGCAGACTCAACGCGTTCGCGCATGCCGACGAGTCCGTACCCGCTGCCGTGGGCGGTCGGCGGCGTGGACGCGACCGGGTTCGTGACGCTGATGATCAGGTCAGCCTCGTCCGTCAGCACCGTCAGCGCGGCCTCACCGGTGCCGTACCGGTGCGCGTTGGTCAACGCTTCTTGCGCTACCCGGAACACCGTCACCCCGACGGCCTCGTGCGCTCGGCGAGCTTGGTCGGTGATCTGCACGTCGATCGATAGGCCGGCGTCCTGGAACGAGGAGACCAGCTCGTCGATGCTCGACAGGCCGGGTGTCGGTTGGTGCGCGTGATCGTCGTCGGCGTCGTCCCTGCGGAGCATGGCCAGCGTCCGTTGCGTGTCACTGAGGATCGACTGCACCGCTGTGCGCGCCGCGACCAGCGACCGCTGGGTCGCGGCGTCGTCACGGCCGGCGGTGACCTCGACCGCGCCGAGGTGCATGCTCACGACGGCGACCTGGTGGCCGACGATGTCGTGCAGGTCACGGGCGATGCGGACCCGCTCTTCCGCCACTCGCCGCTCAGCTTCGGCCTCCCGCGTCGCGATCGCGTCGCGGGTGCGCTGCTCGAGGGACTCCCAGTACTGGCGTTGCAGCCGCAGCGCCGCGCCCACGGCACCACCGGCGACGACGGCGACGATGACCGCGACGGCGTCGAGACCGACCGCGCGGCCAGCGGAGAGGAAACTCGCGAGCCCGAAGATGACGGCCATCGCCAGCGCCGTGATCCCGGTGCTGCGCGTGGGCGGCAAGCCGCGCAGGGTGAGTGCGAACAGGACGAACACCACGACGGTGCATTCACCGATCGGGTCCCGCCCTCCGACGATCACCACGACGACGCCAGCCATCGTCAACGCGAGACCGACCTGCGGCAGTCGGACGGCGACGAGCGCTCCGGTGAGGGTCACGAGTGCGCCGACACCGGCGAGCAGACCATCGCCGTCGGTGGCGATGACGACCAGTTCCACGATCATCGCGGTCACGCTCACCCACAGCGGGAGGCGCTCGAGCACAGATTGCGCGCGCAGCCACAGCGGGCGCGGCGTCGCGGACACGCTGGGCGTCGGAACGGTCATCCCTTGAGTCTGAGGGAGGCCGGTGCCGGACATGTACTCCATCTGCATCAGGTTCTCCAGTTCCGGGGAACGACGCCGGCGGGTGTCGCTGCGCTGATGCTGTTCACCAGTCGCACCGATGAAGGGACACCTCATGACCACGCTTCTTCCCGCTCCATCTGCCACGGCGGCGATGTTCGTCTCGACGCCGGCGGAGCTCGACGACGGGTACGACCAGCAGATCCACCGTTCTCGAGCGGGGACGATCGCGCGCGTGCCGTTGCTGCCGCTCTGGGCAGCGGTCGCCACCACGAGCGCGGTGTTGCGGTTCGCGGGCTTCATGGTGCTGGCCACGTCGATGCTCCTCGAGAGCGCAGCGCGGGGCATCATCTCCCGCTGACGAGCCCGCCCGCGCTGCAACGCCCTGGAGCGCTCGGGTCAGCGGA
Source organism: Curtobacterium sp. MCBD17_021 (assembly GCF_003234525.1). NCBI lineage: Bacteria > Bacillati > Actinomycetota > Actinomycetes > Micrococcales > Microbacteriaceae > Curtobacterium > Curtobacterium sp. MCBD17_021. Next base: position 16,180 of record NZ_QKTS01000013.1, read on the forward strand.
GGTGTTCGAGGAGGTGCGTGGTGAACGCGGCCATGAGCGTGTCGAGCGTCACCTTCGGGGTGGAGCCGGCGTAGTAGAAGTCGTGGTCGACCCCGTCGAACCGTCGGGTCTCGACAGGCGCACCGACCTCCACAGCATGCGCGGTGAACTCCTCGATCGAGGGACGGAGCGTGTCGTACTCCGCGGTGACGACCAGGGTCGGTGGCAGTGCGCGTAGCTCGGCCTCGGGGAGGAAAGCGGGCGAGACGAGCGGGTTCTTGCGGTCCGTGCTCGGCAGCGGGTAGGCCGCGTCGACCATCTCGAGCATCGCGGCGTTGACGAACGGCTTCTCGGTCAGGAAGGTCGCTCCGGCGGGCGGGATCGACAGATCCACGGCAGGAACGATGAGGGCGGCAGCGCGAACAGCAGGGCCGTGCTCGCGTGTCGATTGCGTGAGGGTGCCGAGGGCGAGGTTCCCACCAGCGCTGCTGCCGGTCACCGCAATCCGGGTACCGTCCCACCCCATGGTCTCCCCGGAGCGGGCGACCCACGTGAGCACGTCGAAGCACTCCTCCAACGCCTGCAGGAACCGGGCTCTCGGTGATGTGCTGTAGTTCACGTTCACGACGACGCTGCCCACTTCGCCCGCGATCCCTCGAGCGAGGTGGTTGTCCTGCAGCGGGTTCCCGATCACGAACCCACCGCCGTGGGTGTTGATGACCACCGGCGACGTGGCACCGTTCGCGGCGAGGGGGGCGTCAGCGGGAGGCCGCGTGATGGAGCAGCGGATCGAACCGTGACGGGTGGGGACGTGCACGATCTCGTTGTCGGGAACGGCACGGGAAGTGAGCTCCACCTTCGGTGCCCGGATGATGCGTGTGACGAGGGTCGACATCGCCCAGGTCCGGACGCGCATGCCGAGGGGGGCGGCCATGATGTGCTCTCTCATTCGGTCGGGGCTGCTGATGTGATCTGCGGGTCGAGCGTCCTCGCTGGTGCGTGCGACGGACGGAGTGAGGGGGCGCCTCGCAGCGCCCTCCTCACTGCGTCCCGGCTACTCGTCGCGCGGCGCCCCGGATCGGACGGAGTCCGGAACGGAGGGTGCTGCCGTTGCGGCTGAGTGGCCACCGGCGGCGGCGTCCTGTCGCGCCTTCTCGAGTTCGTCGGCTTCTGCGCCGCCGATGGCTTCGCCACGAGCGACCATGCCGGCCGTGTCGGAGAGCTTGATCTGCGGCAGGAACAGGGCGAGCAGGAACGCGACGGCGATGAAGGGCAGCAGGTACCAGAACACCGGCGCGAGGGAGTCGGCGTACGCGTTGACGATGCCGTCCTGTACCGCCTCCGGCAGCTTCGCCACGGTCGCCGGGTCGATGCTGCCCGCCGAGGACGCGGCATCGGTCGCGGAACCGCCGGCGCCGCGGAACACGTCGGTCAGCGACGTGGTCAACCGTGCGGTGAACAGTGCACCGAACACGGCCGTGCCGAGAGAGGCACCGACCTCACGGAAGTAGTTGTTCGTCGAGGTGGCGGTCCCGACCTGCGATGCGGGCACCGCGTTCTGCGCGACGAGGACCACGACCTGCATGATCAGGCCGAGGCCCGCGCCGAAGACGAACAGGTACACGCAGATCAGCCAGATCGGGGTGTCCGCGGCGAGCTGCGTGAGGCAGAGCATCGCGGCCGCGACGAGGATCGTGCCGACGATCGGGAACGCGCGGTAGCGGCCGGTCTTCGAGATCAGGTTGCCGGACGCGATGGAGGTCCCGATGAGGCCGACCATCATCGGCAGCATCAGCAGACCCGAAACCGCGGCCGAGGTGCCGGACGCCATCTGCAGGAACGTCGGGACGAAGCCGATGGCGGCGAACATGCCGATGCCGAGCACGAGACCGATGCCGGTCGCGAGCAGGAAGGTGCGGTTGCGGAAGAAGGACATCGGGAGCACCGGGTCCTCGACGCGGGTCTCGACGAGCACGAGCAACGAAGCGGCGACGACGAGGCCCGCGAACCAGGCCCACGTCTCGAGCGCATCCCAGCCGTGGTCCTTGTTGCCGCCGAACTCGGAGAAGAACACCAGGCACGTCGTGGCTGCGGACATCAGGAGCACGCCGAGGACGTCGATCCTCTTCTCGGCCTTCTTGGTCGGCAGGGTCAGTGCGAACCAGGCGATGCAGAACGCGGCGATCCCGACGGGGATGTTGATGTAGAACGCCCAGTTCCAGGTGAGGTGGTCGACGAAGAAACCACCGAGGAGCGGGCCACCGATGGCGGACAGGCCGAAGATCGCACCGAGCGGGCCGAGGTACTTGCCGCGCTGTGAGGCGGGGACGATGTCCGCGATGATCGCCTGCGACAGGATCATCAGACCACCACCACCGAGTCCCTGCACCGCACGCCACACGATCAGCTGTGTGAAGTCGCCGGCGAAGGCACACCCGGCCGAGGCGATCGTGAACAGGGCGATCGCGATGAGGAACAGGTTCCGGCGTCCGAGGACGTCCCCGAACTTGCCGTAGATCGGCATCACGATCGTCGACGCGAGCAGGTACCCCGTCGTCAGCCACGCCTGGTGCGCGACGCCGCCGAGCTCGCCGACGATGGTCGGCATCGCGGTCGAGACGATGGTCTGATCGAGGCTGGAGAGCAGCATCCCCGCGATGAGTGCGGAGAAGATGGTCCAGATGCGGCGCTGGGTGAGCAGGAGCGGTCCGTCTGACCGTCCTGCTCGTGTCGCGCTCTTGGTCGAGCTCATGGGGTGTGCTCCAGTTCGTTGGTCGAGTGGGCCGCTCCGAGCGGCGTGCTGGTCGGGACGGTTGCGCCGTCCGGGTTCGCCATCGCTGTGACGAGGCGGAAGTTGGTCCGGAGGATGTCTTCGAACGGTGGTCCGTCCTCGTCGGCGAAGAACCGCCACGCGGTCGCCTTGAGGAGCGCGCCGACGATCTCGGCGACCAGGCGTCCGCGGTCGTCGGTCGGGTCGGTCCATCCGAACCGGGAGCGCAGGGCGTCCCCGACGAGTTCCATCTGCCGGTCGGTCGCGGACACGAACCGGGCCACGAGGGCGGGCTCGCGATCGAGCACGTCCCGCATGAGGGATTCTTCGCCGCGGTCGAGGCCGACGACGTGCAGGTGCTCGATGGCCAGGGCGACTGCCGCGTCGATGGGGGCGAGATCTGGATCGACGGCCGTTCCGGCAGCGAACGCGGTCAGGAGGTCGTCTTCGACGCCGAGTTCGATGCCGAGCACGACGTCCTCCTTGGAGGCGAAGTGGTTGAAGAAGGTGCGACGGGACACGCCGACTTCTTCGCAGAGCTGCTCGATGGTGAAGCCGTTCAGCCCATCGGAGATCGTCCGACGACGGGCGGTGGCGATCATGCGACGGCGAAGCAGTCGGGTCCGCTCAGTTGTCTTCACACTCTGCAGTTTTGCACTACTCGTCACATAGTGCAAGTACTTCCGTGGCCCTTCCGCCGGGGGTTCTCCGATCGTGCGACGGGTGCCACGAACACGACAACGCTTCGTGGTGCCGTCTGTCGTCCGGCACCACGGAGCGTTGTCGTTCCGCGGATGGGTCAGGCCGTGTGGAGCCTGCGGAAGGTCTCCTCGAGTGTCACGGTCGGGTGACCGATCAGCGTGGAGAGGACCGGCGAGGGGCCGTCGAGGGCGCCGTCGGCGACAGCTGCGTCGAGGCCGACGAGGAACCCGATGGTGCCCTCGTCGAGACCGGCGGACACCAGAGCCTGCTGGTGCTCCTGCGACGAGACGTCGGCGTACGCGACGTCACGTCCGAGGACGCGGCCTGCGGTCGCGGCGAACTCCGCGCCGTCCCAGGTGGTGTCACCGGCGAGCTCGAGCGTTTCGCCACGGTGGGCACCCGTCGCAGCGACGACGGCGGCCGCTTCGGCGTAGTCGGAGCGAGCCGCCGAAGCGATCCGTCCGGTACCGCTGCTGGCGAGCCACTGGCCGGTCGCGGCGATCTGGGCGAAGGCTTGCTCGTAGTTCTCGTTGTACCAGTTGTTCCGGAGCACGGTCGCAGTGAGGGGCGAGGCCGCGAGGAGGTCCTCGGTGGCCTTGTGCTCGGGAGCGACGAACAGCGTCGACGTGTCGGCGTGGGGAGCGCTGGTGTAGACGATGTGCTGTACGCCGACCTGCTCCGCGGCGCGGATGGCGTTGGTGTGCTGCGGGATCCGCTGGCCGACCTCGCTGCCGGAAACGAGCACCAGGGTCTCGACGCCGTCGAACGCGGACGCGAGGGCCGCCGGATCGGCGTAGTCGGCAACGGCGGTGCGGACACCGGAGTCAGCGAACAGCGCGGAGAGGCGCTCGGCGTTCCGGCCGATGGCGACGACTTCGTCGGCTGCGATGCCACGAGCGAGGAGGTGGTCGACGATCAGGCGACCGAGGTTGCCGGTCGCACCGGTGACGGCGATCGTCACTTGATGACCCCGAGGCCGTCGGTCCAGCTGATCTGCTCGGAGACGGCGAGACCCATCTGGAGGTAGCCGATGCCCTCGAGCTCGTGGGCGCGGGCGAGGGGGCCGGCGTCGAAGGCGTCGAGGCCACCGGCGGTGATCACGTCGCGGAGAGCGGCCTTCGCGTCGGCGTCGTCGCCGGCGATGAGCACGGCGGTCTTCTTGCCGCCGACGCTCTTCGTGGCCAGCGCGCCGGCGAAGTTGGTGTTGAACGCCTTGACGACGTGCGACTCGGGCAGGCGGGCGGCGAGGTCCGCGGCGCCGCTGCCGGCGTCGAAGGCGACCGGCTGGAAGGTGGCGAAGTCGACGGTGTTGGTGATGTCGACGACGGTCTTGCCGGCGAGGGCGCTCTTGTACTTGTCGGCGATCTCGGGGAGGGCGGCGTACGGGACGGCGAGGACGACGATGTCGCCGGCGAAGGAGGTGGGCTCGTCGGAGTGCTTGATCGACTCGACGGTGGCGCCGCCGTCGGAGAAGACGGAGGCGATCGCGGTGCCCATGTTGCCGGTGCCGAGGATGCTGATGCTGGTCATGATGTGTGCTCCTGTATCAGAGGTGGTGCGGTTGGAGAGGGTGTGGTCAGAGGGCGGCGAAGCCGAGGATCGCGCTGACGATCGAGAGGATCGCCAGGACGATCGGGGCCGCCAGGGACTCCTTGCGGCGCAGGTGGACGACGACGGCGCCGAGCATGAGGACAGCGAGGAGGATCGCGGCGATCGGGGTGAGGACCGGAGCGATGTCGAGCAGCAGCGGCAGGATCAGGCCGATGGCACCGAGGACCTCAGCGAGGCCGATGAGCTTGACGTGGCTGCTGGCGAAGTCGGCCGCCCAGCCCATGCCGCTGCTAGCGAGGGCCTCCGCGGGACGGGCCAGCTTCATCAGGCCGGCTCCGAGGAACGCGAGCGCCAGGAGGCCGTTGATGATCCAGAGTGCGATGAGCATGATCTTCCTTGTGCTTGAACGTTGAAGTAACGAGGCCGACAGTACACATCGATTTGTTGAACGGTCAAGTTTTTTCTGCGACGATGTGCGCATGGACGAACCGCGCTGGCTCAACAAGACCGAGGCGGCAGCCTGGATGGATCTCCTCGCGATCATCGAGCTGCTGCCCTCGGCGCTCGACGCGCAGCTCAAGCGTGACTTCGCGATGACCCGCTTCGAGTACAACGTCCTCGCGATGCTCAGCGAGTCACCCGACGACAGCGCTCCGATGAGCAGCCTGGCCTTCCTCACCAACGGCTCACTCTCCCGCCTGTCGCACGCGGTGACGAAGCTCGAGAAGCGTGGGTGGGTGCGTCGCGTGCCGTCCGAGACGGACAAGCGCTCGCTCGTGGCCACTCTGACATCGGACGGACGAGCACTCATCGAGCGAGCGGCACCGCATCACGTCGAGGAGGCCCGACGCGCGTTCTTCGACGCGATCCCGCCCGAGCGGGTCGGCGATCTCGCTGAGATCCTGCGGCCGATCGCCGCGAACCTCCTGACGCCGGACGCCGACTGCGGTCCGGCGGCGCGCGCCGCCGCTGCGCCGGTGGCTCACGACTGACCGACGAATCTCCACAGACCCCCCTCCGCTCGGACTGGCACCCGTCAGTCCGTTGCTCCGCCGTGCCCGCTCATCCGATGCGGCCGCCCCTCCCAGAACGGAAGTCCCATGAGCACGATCGACACGACAACCCGCCGCCCGAGCCGCCTCCGCGGGGTCCTCGTCGCGACTGTCCTCGCAGCCGTCATCGGCAGCATCGCCAACGCGATCATCGCCGTCAGTGCCCTCGCGGCCGGCGCTGACCCCGCAGTGCAAGGCCTGACGCCGCCGGCCTACATCACCTTCACGGTCGTCGGGGTCCTGATCGGCGCGATTGGGTGGGCGCTTATCAGCCGCGCGCGTTCGGCTGGCCGCGTGCTCGCGATCCTCGTCCCTGTCGTACTGGTGCTGTCCCTCATCCCCGACGTGCTCCTCGCCGTCAGTGGTGGCTCCGCTGCGATGACCGCGGGAGTGGCGCTCGGCATCATGCACCTCGTGACCACTGCGATTGCGGTGCCGATCTACCGCGTGTTCCTCCCGATCGCACGCTGAGTCCTCCTCCCGCCCGCCAGCTGACGACACCTTCGTCGCCCAGCTGGCGGGCGTTCTGCATCCAGGCCCGCTCCTGCCGCGTCGAGCCTTCAAGAACGATGTGCAGGGAGTTGTTGACAGTTCAACCAAACGGCGTACAGTGATAGGCATTACTTGATCGTTCAAGTATCCGGTTCCGGCGGCAGCAGCTCGCGCGGCCCGGGACCCAACGACGTCGAACTCTGCAGGAGCAGCAATGAACCCCCTCGACACTTCTTCGGACCCGCACCCCGCCCCGAACGCGGCCGCGCCTGGCACGCCGGACCGTGAGGTCGCGGAGTTCGGCGCCGTGCACCTCGAGGTCACCGACCTCGGTCGTTCCACCGCGTTCTGGACCAATGTCATCGGTCTCGTCCTGCGGTCCGAGTCCCAAGACGAGGTCGAGCTCGGTACGAAGGCGCGGACGCTCGTCACCCTGCACCCGGGCGCTCGGACCGGGTTCCTGCAGGGCCACAGTGGGCTGTACCACCTCGCCGTGCACCCGCCGACAGAAGCCGACTTTGCACGGATCCTGCTCCGCCTCATCCGGGTCGGCTGGCAGATCTCCCCGACCGACCACATCATGTCGAAGGCGATCTACCTCCTCGACCCGGATGGCATCACGGTCGAGATCACCCTCGAGACGCCGGAACGTCTCCGCGGGTTCCACTTCGACGACAACGGCCCGTACGTGCTCCGCCAGGACGGCAGCCGTTCCAACGGTCGCGAGCCGCTCGACGTTCGCACCGTCCTGAACGCACTGCCCGATGACGACACCACCCTCCCCGTGCCGGAGGGCACGAAGATCGGCCACGTCCACCTGTACGTCGGGGACCTCGAAGCCGCCTACGGCTTCTACCGCACGTTCGGGTTCAACCAGGCTGTCTGGGCACCCCGCTTCCACATGGGCGACCTCGGTGGAGGCGGCGCGTTCAACCACCGCATCGCGGTGAACACCTGGCAAGGCATCGGCGCACCACAATCCCCCGCAGGGACCGCCCGCATGCGCGCCTTCACCCTCCGCCTCGACACCCACGAGCGCCTCGACCATGTCCTCGGCACCGTCGACGGACCCATCGAGGAATCCGACGCCGGCTTCCTCGTCCGAGACCCCAGCCTGAACACGCTGCTGCTCTCCGCCAACTAACCACCGCCCCAACCCGGGCACACAACCCCACTCACGTTCCGTGAGCGGCCACTTTCAGCCGAAGGACAAGTCCATGAGCACCACCGACGACAACAAGACCATCGCCCGCACCTTCTACGACGCCTACAACGGCGGCGACCTGCAGGGCGCGTTCGACACCTACATCGCCCAGGATCTCCTCAACCACACCAACGGCGGCGCGATGAACCGTGACATGTGGATGGGTTCCGACCTCGCCGCGAAGACCGCGGTCCCCGACCAGACCATGACGATCCTCGGCCAGGCTGCCGACGGCGACACCGTCTACACCCACTGGGTCCTCGAGGGCACCTTCAGCAACGGTGACCTGTTCGGCATCCCCGCCAACGGCAATGCGACCCGCCTCGAAGCCGTCGCCGTCGACGTCATTCGCGACGGCCAGATCGTCGAGCACAACGCCATCGGCGACTTCACCGCTTTCATGAGCCAGCTCACCGCTCAGTAAGCACCGCCCACGAGCTGATGCAATAGCCGAATCACTCCACAGTCGGCGAAAGCGAAAGACTCGCCGGCGGGATCGCACCGGATGGGCCGGGGTCGCGTGCAGCTCCCCCGGCTCATCCGGCCACCTTCGACTCCGCTAGCTGTTTCAGTAGCCGATGCTTCTCCGAGGCATCCTTGGTCCCCTCTACGCTGACGGGGCATGCAGAGCACCGCGACTCATCAGGTTCCGATGGACGGGCCGCTCACCGCCACCCGCTCCCAGGCTGGACACGCGTCTCTTCATGGGGTTCGGACAACTGTGCGCGATTTGCGCCCGCGCGCCCTACCGGAGGTGCCGAGTGGTGTTGCCTTAGGGTCTGCACATGGGCAAGGTTGACGACTTCTTGAGCGAGCACCTTCACGGTCTTGCCGGTCCCTACCTCTTCGTCGGCGCAGGCCTTTCTAGGCGGTATGCGGGCCTTGGGGACTGGAAAGGGCTATTGACGCACTTCTCCGAGCTCACTGGTCATCCCTTCGCCTACTACCTTGGTGCCGCGGGCGGAGATTTCCCGACGGCAGCGACGCTCATAGCGGACGCCTTCTATGACTCCTGGTGGTCTGACGCCGCGTTCGCATCGTCCGTCGATGAGTGGCGAGATTCGGTAACGACCCGTGCTTCGCCACTCAAGTTTGAAGTAGCCAGATACGTGAGGTCGGCGCTCGAAGACTTCGCGCCGCCCGTAGACCTTCTTCACGAGTTCGAGCTATTCAAAGACTCCGTTGTCGACGGTGTGATCACGACGAACTTCGACTCCCTACTCGAGCGAGTATTTCCAGACTTCCGGCCATACATCGGTCAAGATGAACTTGTGTTCTCTGACACGCAAGGTATTGCGGAGATCTACTACATTCATGGAGGCGAAAAGCACCCCGATTCATTGGTGCTTACTGCGGAGGATTACGAGGATTACAACGCGCGGAACGCGTATTTAGCTGCGAAGCTAGCAACTATATTCGTCGAGCATCCCGTTATATTCCTTGGGTACAGTCTAGGTGATTCGAACATTCAGTCGTTGTTGGATTCACTGATCACTGGTCTTCGCCCGGAGAACGTCTCGAAGTTGCAGGATCGACTCATTTTCGTCGAGTGGGTGCCCGACCAGCCGGCAGACGTGAGCTCCACCGTGATGAATGTGAACGGGGTGTCTCTCCCGATCATCCGCGCAACGGTGCCAGACTTCCTGGAAGTGTTCAGCGCCCTCGGGCATCGCGAGCGAGCTATGCCAGCGCGCATCCTTCGGCTGCTCAAGGAGCAAGTGTTCGAGCTTGTGCAGAGCAATGATCCAGACGGGCGACTTGTTGCCGTCTCCGACATAGACGACTCTAGCGCCAGCGGGTTGGACGTCGTTTTTGGCGTCGGAGCGAAGATGACGGCAGTTGGCATCGTCGGACTCACCCGTCAGGACCTTTTCGACGACGTTCTACAGAGCCCTGCTCGAGATTTGCCTGCGGATCTGGTCATCTCCAAGGTGTATCCCAAGCTGCCAATCACGACGTACGTGCCTGTCTTTAAGTATCTCGTCGAGGCTGGTCTATGGACGGCTGGCTCATGGCAAGGAGGCTCTGCACTAGAGACGGCCGCCAAGAGGCGGGCAGAGAGATATGCGGAGCTGTTCGCGAAGCTCGAGGAGCCGGGCGTTCTGTTGTCGGTGCCTGACCTCGAGGCAAAGATGGGCTGGGATCGTGTTTTGAACAGTGCGATGCAGTTGCCCACACTGACGAACGACGTTGCTGGTTTGCGGGAGTTTCTGGTGAAGTATCGTGAAAAACGCTCTGAACCGTGGTGGTCCACGCAGTACGCGAAAGCGGTCGTGGCGTATGACTGGATGCGCTTCGGAAGCGCGTGAGGCGCCTTCTATCGAGAGCTGCTCTTCAGCTCCCCGCATTTAGGGTGAGTCACCGCTAGCGGTAGCTTGTGTCGCTGATCGACAGTCGGTCGCTTAGAGGACGCCGAAGAGGACGGCGGAGACGACCCCCAGCGACCAGCGGACCGTCCGAAGGGCCGACCGGCAGCCGGATGCTTCCTAGCGGACGGTGCGGCGCTGCCGTCCGACGGTGGGCGCGATGACGGAGGCGCAGAGGATGAACGCCGCGGCGATGAAGAGGCTTGCGAGGGTGAGTGCGCTGTGGGTGCGTCCGACGGCTCCCGCAACGCCGGTGCCGCTGGTCAGTGCGGTGGAGACGGCGACGAGGACTGCGAGGCCGAGGGAACTGCGGAGCTGGTGGGCAGTGTTTACCAGGCCTGAGGCGGCTCCGGCGTAGGCGCTGTTTGCGCCAGCGATGCCGAAGCTGGAGAGGAGGGGCGAACGCGAGGCCTTGACCGGCACCGACGACGACCATCGGGGCGTCGATGGCGAGCATGAACGGCGAGTCAGCGGTGGCTAGCCCTTCCACGACGTCGTTGCCGACGTGCCCGAAGTCATGGGACTGCTGCAGGTTCGGTTGACTCGTTCGTTTAGGCCGCGAGTGCGACCTGTGGGTTGATGATCGTCTCGTACTCGACCGGGGTCAACTTCCCCAGACCGCGTTGCCGTCGTTTCCGGTGATAGGTCGCCTCGATCCAGGTGATGATCGCGAGTCGGATTTCTTCCCGGGTTGCCCAACGTTTCCGGTTCAGGACGTTCTTCTGCAGGAGCGCGAAGAACGATTCCATCGCCGCGTTGTCCGCGCACGCGCCGACGCGGCCCATCGACCCGAGGAGCCCGGCGTCGCTGAGCGCGCGGACGAACTTCTTCGACCGGAACTGGCTGCCCCGGTCCGAGTGCACAACAGTCCCGGCCGGGTTTTGGCGGTCCACCGCCATATGCAGGGCCGCGACGGCGAGCGAGGACCGCATCCGGTCACTGATCGAGTAGCCGACGATGCGCCGCGAGCAGGCGTCCTTGACCGCGCAGAGGTAGAGCTTGCCCTCGCCGGTCGGGTGTTCGGTGATGTCTGTCAGCCACAGCCGGTCCAGGTCTGGCGCCGTGAATGCTCGTCGGACCCGGTCGTCCTGCACCGGTGGCCCGGCCTTGCGATTCAGGCCGCGCTTCTTCGCATGCAACGACCAGAGCCGCTGCTGTGAGCACAGCCGCCACACCCGCCGTTCCGAAACCCGGAGGCCGGCCGCGTGGAGGTCGTCGGCGATGAACCGATACCCGAACGTCGGGTCGTCGCGGTGCGCGTCGATCGCTGCGTTGGTCAGGTGCGCGTCCGCCCAGTCGCGATCGGTTACCGGACTGGCACGCCACCGATAGAACGCCTGCTTCGAGAAGCCCAGCACCCGGCAGGCCACCGCGACCGGGATCCGGTCTGCGGCGAGTTCGAGGACCAGCGGGTACATCATTTTGGGAGATGCGCCTGCGACAGATAGGCGGTCGCCCGACGGAGGATCTCGTTCTCCTGCTCGAGGAGCCGAATCCGTTTCTGCGCGTCCCGCAGCTCCGCCTGCTCGACCGCTTTCGCCGACGGCGCCGCTGCAACACTGATGCCGTCGTCACGGTCCGCGAGCCGCAACCAGCGGGCCAGGCAGGACTCGGAGACACCGAAGTCCCTCGCGACTTGCCGCACCGACGACTCACCCTTCCGGGCCACCGCGATCACGTCACGGCGGAACTCTTCCGGATACGCCTTCACCATGGCGCACATCCTTCCAGTAGGAGCCAACGCTCCTACCTGTCAGAAGTCAACCGAACCTGCAGCAGCCCCCTCCGAGCCGCACCGCAGCCGGAGCGGCCCCGGCACCCGGAGGGTCGCTGCCGGGATCAGATGCCCTCGTGGAGTGCGTCCGCCGAGGTCGCGCGACCGAGGAAGTACCCCTGCGCACGGTCGCAACCGCGGGCACGGACCATCCGGAGGTCCTGTTCGCTCTCGATGCCCTCTGCGACCACTCGTGCGCCGAGTGCTCGAGCCATGTCACTGATGGCTCCCACGAGGACCTCGCCACGCGGACCGTCCTGCACGAACGTCCGGTCGATCTTGAGATCCGTGATGGGGAGGTCGTGCAGTTGCGTGAGTGAGGCGAATCCCGTCCCGAAGTCGTCCATCGCGATCCGGAAGCCACGCTGACGCAGCTCGAGGAGCGTTGCCGACACGTTCGAGAGGTTCCCGAGCGGAGTCGACTCGGTGATCTCCAGGGTGATCGCCCCGGGTGGGACGCCGTGCCGTGCGACGGTGGACGCGACATCGGGCACGAACGTGGGTTCGTGCAGCTGCGAGGGTGCGACGTTGACCGCGAGCTCGAAGTCGGATCGGCTGGCGCGGAGCTCGGCCAGCACCGAACACGCGCGGTCGAGCACCTGCATCCCGAGGGCGTGCACCAGACCTGCAGCCTCTGCGACGGGGATGAACACGGCCGGGGGCAGCGGACCGCGACTCGGGTGCTGCCAGCGAGCGAGGGCCTCGACGGACACCACGCTGCCGGTGGCGAGGTCGACCTGCGGCTGGTACGCGACGTCGATCGTCCCAGCGGCCAGTGCTTCACGGAGGTCGTCGGCGAGCGGGGGCGTGTCGAGGCCGGGTGCAGCGGACTTCTCGCGGTACATCGCCAGGTCGGCGGCCCGGAGCAGCCGGTCGGCTTCCTCGTGGACGTCGTCGGCGCTGCCGTCGGAGACGGCCACCCCGACCGAGAGGCGGACCGGGACGAGCTGGTCTCCGACGACGGCCGGGTCCGTCATCGCTCCGCGGATGCGAGCGGCGACCGCCTCGGCCTCGTCGCGGCCGTGGATCGCGGGGAGCACGACGACGAACTCGTCTCCACCTGCCCTGGCGACCGTGTCGGTGTCGCGGACGGCCCGGGACAGCCGTCGGCCGACCTCGACGAGCACGGCATCGCCGTTCCGATGGCCGAGGTCGTCGTTCGTGCGCTTGAACCGGTCGACGTCGCAGTAGAGCACACCGACTCCCTGGCCGTGGTCACGCGTCGCACGGAGCGCCTCCTCGAGGACGGTCTCGAGCCGCTCTCGGTTGGGCAGTTCCGTGAGGGGATCGTGGGAGGCCCGCCAGCGAGCTTCCTCGAGGAGTCGAGCGTTGTCGAACGCGACAGCGGTCAGCCCGGCGAGGCCGGACATCCGCTCCTCGAGGACGGTGTCGACGGAGTCCGGTGCCTGCGGACCCACCCAGTGCGCGAGGACGAGTCCGGCGAAGCTCTGGCCGAGGTAGAAGGGCGTCGCGATGAGCGCGCGGATCGCGAAGGCATCGAGCATCCGCCGCGCCCACTCGGAGGAACGGTGGTCGACGAGCACGGGAACGCCGGATTCGAGGATCTCGGCGAGTTCGGGGGCGTCCTCGGGTGACGTCTCGAACTCGGACACCTGCCCCGCCAGGGACGTGGGCCATCCGCTGTGCCCGACGATGGTCAATCGCCGTTCCTCGAGGTACCAGAGCGCGATCGCCGACCGGTCCGCCTCGCAGATCCGAGGGATGGCTGCCGCGATGGTGTGTGCGATCTCTTCCGTCCCGGATCGCCGGCCCACCGCCTCCGAGAGTCCGAGCAACATCCGCGCCGTTTCCCGCTGCTCCGTCACCTGCCCGAGGAGGTCCTTCGTCCTGCGTTGCGTCTCGACGTCCTCCGTCACGTCGCGTTGTTCGCTGCAGAAGTGCGAGATCCGCCCGAGCTCGTCGTGGAGCGGTGTGACGGCGAGCGCGTTCCAGAACGGCGTGCCGTCCTTCCGGTGGTTGAGCAGGTGCCCCTGCCACGGCCGCCCCGCCGCCAGCGCCTCGCGAACGGCATCGACGACGTCCTGATCGGTGTCCGGACCCTGCAGGAGGCGGCAGTTCCGGCCGAGCAGTTCGTCGAGTTCGTACCCGGTCATCGTCAGGAAGGCCTGGTTGGCGAAGACGATGGCCTGGTCGGCATCCGTGACGAGCGACGCCTCGGGGAAGGCCGCGAGGGCACGTGCGAGGACCCCGTCGTTTACGGGGGCTCGACGATCCACACTCTCCATCGCACGAGTGTGACACCGGACGACCCCGCGGCGAGGGGTTTCGTCCGGTGACGGGCGCATTTGCTCTCGCGGTCCGTTGGTGTCTATCGTCGCCTCCACAACGCAGGGTGAACGCACTGTTCGCTCTCGACGACAACGGCAAACCCGGCGCGAGCCGGGGACGCAAAGCCACGGGACCCATGCGGTCAGCCGGGCTACCGAACCGAGAAGGAACCCCATGTCCGTCCGCCACCGAAGCCGGTCGACCCTCCCGTCCCTCGCCGCCATGACGGACCGCCACTGACACGTCGAACGGTCAAGGGCCTCCCGTCTGCCTGAACGGACGACGGGAGCGAACGCTCGTCCCCGCAGGTGAACCGCGCTGCTGGTACGAAGCCCCGTGACCACGGCTCATCGACGACCGTGCGTACCCCGACAACGCTCGCGTTGCTCCTCCTGGAGGAACGCGATGCCCTCATCACCTTGCTCGTGACCCAGCGCGCGCTGCTCACCGGCCTCGTTGCCGATTCCGACGGAACCGCGCGACCGGAGGCGCTCCAGCGTGCTGTCGCCGACTCGAACCGACTCCGGCGACGGATGCTGGACCGCGACCTCGAGGTCTTCGCCCTGGCCCGGGATCGGGCCCTGCCCGCCGACACCGACCTGCTCGGGGTGGTCGAGACGACATCCGACCCGTCGTGGCGGTGCGCGCTCGAGACGGTCCTCGACGGGCTCGAACGCGCAGCGGCGGACCTGCTCGACCTCAGCGACCGCATCGCCGACGTCGGACCGGTCCGCGGCGCTGGTGCGTGTGCGCGCGTGCACCCTGCGACGTACCGCTCCCGTCGATCCGGTGCACCCGGCTCGACGACACGGACGGGAGGCGGCTGGTGACGCGGGCACGATCCGTCACGTCCCGTGCAGCCGAGGGCGGGGACCGGTCGGCGCCCTCCGTCCCGTCGGCTCCGCCCTGCCCCCGGTGCTCCCGACCCCTCCAGCTGGCCCGCAACCCGTACTTCGGAGTGAGCCTGGCCGTCCACGAGTGGCTCTGGATCTGCAACATGTGCGTCTGCGCGCGCTTCGCCGCCCCGACGGACGACGGCTTCGTGGTCGAGGAGCCGCCCGCCCCACGTGACCCCGCCTTCCTCCGGCTCGGTCGACTCATCCGGGAGCTCCGACGAGGACATCGAGCGGCGGACGCCCAGGGCGACGGTGTCCCCCGCGCGGACTGACCTCCCCGACCGGCAGCAGCTGGTCACCACGCCGCGGCGTCACCTGACCCTCGGACACCGGTGCGGGTGTCCGCTCGTGCCGACCCGAGGTCGGGCAGCGAGTCGACCGGACCGGGTTGCACGACACGGCACCCCGATGCGGACGGCCGAGACGTGCAAATGACCCGCCGCAGAAAACCCCCGCTTCGGCGGGGGTTTTCTCTTTTTCAAATGGTTCTGCGTGATCGACCTCGAGAAGCTTCGATGCTTCAAACGTGAGCGTCGTTCCCGTCGGCCTAGGGAGTTCTACGCTCCGTGCGTCGATCGTGAAACTTTCCGACTGCGTGATCCTGCTCGTCCTGTCCGCGCAAACGCTGCCGCCAGCCGGCACCCTGCAGGAATCGCTGCGCCGTCTGGTACCTGCCCCCATCCCGATGCCCATTCGCATACGAGCACGAAACCCTGGGCCGGCTCGGAGCCGTCGCCGGGTCACCGAACGGCTGCCGCTCGGCTAGCGAACCGAAGGTCAATCCTCGCCGCGTCGCAGCATCTCCTTGTAGTCCCCGTCAGCGCACTGGGACACCCCATGGACCGTGTAGCCGTCGGAGCGTGTGAGGAACTCGATCGACCAGGTCGGTCCACCGTGACCGACGACGCTCCGGAGTGGATCCGCCCCGCCGCTCTCGTAGTCCGAGGTTGTGATCCCGGAGGAGTCCCAGAGGTCCTTGACCGCCGCCCGGTCCGCCGTCTGGTCGCCGACCTCGTCGCGGTCGAGGATGTAGGTCCAGGTGACCCCGTCCGTCTCCGCGGTCGCCGGGCACTTGCCGAGTGCCGGTCCTCGTCGGACCGTCCATTTGCCGCCGAGCGCTTCCGTCGTTCGGTCGACGACGTCGACGATGTCCTTCTTCGCTTCGTTCGGTTGCACGGTCGGCCCTCGCTGGCAGCTGGTGAGTAGGAACGGGACGGCGACGAGCAGTGCGATGGTCGCAACCGCTCGGCTGGTGAGTGTTCTCATCGAGCCCCCGATGAATGCAGACTGTCAAGGACGGCTTGCTCGTATGGTGTCGGCCCCTTCGGGATGTACGGCGTGACGGAGCCACCCTGGCCGGTCGTGGTGAGTGCGATGTTGTGGAGCGAGGACCGCGGAGCGCCGAGTTCCTGCCTGCGCTCGCAACGCGTCCGCCGCGAAGGTCAGCGCCGTCGAGAGACGTGCAGCCGCGCCGTCGTCGAACTCCACCCTGGCCATGGTCCCCCCCTCCGGCCGCCCCCGCGACCCGTCGGGGACATCCTGCTCCGCAGGCGTCCCGCCCGCAAACCGATGACGGAGCAGCGAGCTGCCACCGTCACGGCCCCGAAGAAGCGCCGTCGAGTTCATGAGTGGTGTCGCGGTACTGCTCAGCGCCTGTGGATTCCCGCCGCTCGGCGCTGAGCACGGCGCCGGCGGATGCGGCGCTGAAGTCGACCATCGCGGGCGCGCCCTGGGCGCTGGCGGGTCGGTGAGGAAGAACGCGATCGCCAACGGGCTCAGCCCCTCGGCAGCACCGCACCCCGCGCCAGCCCCACGACGACCCCGTGCACGACCCGCGCCGCCCGCGCGGCCGCGTCGTCGAGGTGCTCCTTGAACTCGTCGCCGTCCGGGGCGCACAGGTCGCTGATGCCCCGGACGGACACGAACGGCATGGCGTGCACGTGCGCGAACTGGGCGATGGCCGCCGACTCCATGTCCACCGCCGCCACGGTCGGGAAGGCCCGGCGGAGGTCCCGAGCGCGTCCCTCCGTCACGAAGACCTCGCTCGACCCGATCGGCGCCTGCCAGACCACGTCATCAGTCCTGACGGCGCTCGCACGTCGGACGAGGTCGGCGTCCGCCGTGAACCCGGTGGGCATGCCGGGCACCTGACCGAGTGCGTACCCGAAGGCCGTGGCGTCGGCGTTGAGGTTCACGTACCAGTCACCGATGAGGACGTCCCCGAGCTGGACGTCCCGGGCGAGGCCGCCGGCGGTCCCCACACTGATGACCGGTACTCCGGATCCGAAGTCGTGGAACGCGTGGGCGACGGCAGCGGTCGCGTTCGTGAACCCGATCCCGCTGCGGCGGACGGCGACCGTGCTGCCCTCGACGTCGATGAGGTGGTGCTCGTCGTGGCCGCCGGTCGGACCGTGCAGGACGGGCTCGCCGCCGAACAGGTCCGTGAACGCGGCGACCTCTTCGCTCATGGCGGCGATGACGACGGCCACGGGTCGTCGAGGGGCATCCACCCTGCGATCTTCGCACAGCGGCGTGCCCGGTCCGGTGCCGCCGCAGCCGACGTCACGTCCGCCGCCGGGGTGGCCTCCCCGCTGATCGGGTCGGACGACGCGGACGGGAGGCCCGGTACCGACCGGTACCGGGCCTCCCGTGCTGACAGGTGCTCGCGCCGGGCGGTCAGGCCGTCGCGGCCGCCTCGCTGCGCTTCGGGAGCACCCAGTTGGGGCGCACGTAGTGGCAGGTGTACCCGTTCGGGATCTTCTCGAGGTAGTCCTGGTGCTCCTCCTCGGCCTCCCAGAACGGGCCGGCCGCGGTGACCTCGGTGACGACCTTGCCCGGCCAGATGCCGGACGCGTCGACGTCCGCGATGGTGTCGAGTGCGACGTCACGCTGCTCGTCGGAGGTGAAGAAGATCGCGGACCGGTAGCTGACACCGACGTCGTTGCCCTGGCGGTCCTTGGTCGACGGGTCGTGGATCTGGAAGAAGAACTCGAGGAGCTCCCGGTACGAGATCACCGACGGGTCGAAGACGATCTCGACGGCCTCGGCGTGCGTGCCGTGGTTGCGGTAGGTGGCGTTCGGGACGTCGCCGCCGGAGTAGCCGACACGGGTGCTGAGGACTCCGGGGCGGCGGCGGAGGAGCTGCTGCGCTCCCCAGAAGCATCCGCCGGCGAGGATCGCGGTCTCGGTGGTGGTCATCGGTACCTCCGTGGTTCGTGACGCTGGCTGCGACAGTACCCGGTGCAACACCCGGACGCCTCCGTCTGTTCCGGCCGACGGATGCGGTGGGCCCGGGCGGTGCGTCCACTGGAGGACCTGAGCCCGGTCGCACCCGCCACGACGTTGACTGGCCGGATGAAGGACATCCAGTACGCAGGCCGGGCGATCCGGACGAGCGACGGCGCTGCCGACGCCGTCATCCACTACGCCGCGGTGCTCGGTGCGAACCGGAAGACCGACACGCTCGACGTCCCGGTCGTCGACGGGGACGGCCGACCCGCCGTCGAGACGCTGCTGATCGGGCCGGCGAGCCAGATCACGCTGAGCGCGGCGGCCGACGACGGCCGGGACGCCGACGTGGACGACACCGCGTTCGTGGAGCACGTGCGGCGGTTGGCCGTGGCGGCGGGACCCGTCCGTCCGGTGCACGAGGACCCGGACACCCGCCACGACGACTACGACTTCGGCTGACGGCGACCCGTCGCCGGCGTCGGGCTGTCGCGACGGTCAGCGACGGAGCGTGTTCCTCGGGTACTCGCCGTAGGCGGTGCGGTAGGCGGCGGAGAACCGGCCCAGGTGCGCGAACCCCCACCGACGGGCGATCGCCTGCACGGCCGAGGTGGTGGGGTCCGCCTGCAGCAGTTCGCGTCGCACGTGCTCGAGCCGGACGTGCTGCAGGTACTGCATCGGCGTCAGATCGAGGTGTCGCTGGAAGGCCTCCTGCGTGGCCCGGACGCTGAGGCCCGCGGCTCCGGCGATGTCCGAGACGCTCATCGGTCCGGCGACGTGCTCGTGGACGTACTCGACGGCGGCGCGGAGGCGGGCGCGCCGGGGCAGGAGCACGGCGGGCGGCAGGGCCGCGACGGTCGGGGGGTACATCCGGAGGAACGCTGCGGCGGTGCCGCGGGTGAGGGTGTGCCAGAGGAGGGTGTCGACGCCGCCGGTGCGGAGTTCGCGGGAGAGCAGCGCCAGGCCGTTCCGCCACTGGGTCACGGCGGCCGGGTCGAGGGTGCGCAGGTGGTCGAGACCGAGGTCCGCCACCTGGCCGGTGTGGAACTGCTCGTCGGCGACCTCGTGCACGAGTCGGCGCGACAGGTGCACGACGCGCTGGTCGTAGTCCTGGTACTCGAACACGAACTCCCGGGCGGTCGGGAAGAGCATCGGCACGTCGCCGGACATCGGCACGCGGTCGTGCCGGACGTCCGGCACGCCGTGCCCCGCGGTGAGCCACTGGACGACGTAGTCCTCGGACGCGGGGATCAGGCCCCGGATGAACCCGTTGATCTGCGACCGACGGAGCGTCACGTCGCCGTCCCCGACCGCGGTGTAGCGGTACCCGAAGGGGCGGTCGGTGGCACGAGCGGCCCAGTGTCGGCCGGCGTAGAAGCCGCTGAGGTCGAGGACGGCTGCGTCCGGGGCGTCCCCGAGGGCCTCGATGCGGACGGTGCTGCGGAGGGCGGTGTCCGTCGTGCGGCCGGTGGTCCGGTCGTCGACTGTCGTCATCGTCGGTCCACTCCTCTCGCTCGTCGTGTCGCGCTGCTGGGCCGATCCGGCTGTCGTCCGGGCGCGCGCATGCCCGTGACAGAGCACACCATCCAGGACGATACGGAGCACGAGTCGGCCGCCGCGAGGGGTTGACTCCGGCTGTCCGGATGCGGTACAGCGCGGTGTCGCCGTGCGCTGGTCCACCTCGATGAGGCAAGGTCAGTGCATGCGCACTGAACCCGCCTCCGCCCTCCGTGCCGCCCGGGACGTCCTCCTCGCGGCCAGAACCGACAGCGCCGCAGCGCGCGAGGCGTTCCGCTGGCCCGACGTGGGCGAGACGTTCAACTGGGCGATCGACTGGTTCGACGTCATCGCGGCAGGCAACGACCGGGAGGCCCTGGTCATCGTCGAGGAGGACGGCCGCGAGACACGCACCACCTACGCCGAGATGTCCGCCCGGTCCGACCGGCTGGCGGCCCGGCTGCACGACCTCGGCGTCGCGAAGGGCGACCACGTGCTGCTCATGCTCGACAACCAGCTCGAGCTCTGGGAGTCGATGCTCGCCGTCATGAAGACCGGCGCCGTGATCCTCCCGACGTCGACGATGCTCGGCGGGGCCGACCTGCAGGACCGCATCGACCGCGGACGCGTCGCCCACGTCGTCACGACACTGCGCGAGACGCCGAAGTACGCGCACCTGGCGGGCGACTTCACGCGCATCGTGGTCGGTGGAACCGCGGACGGGTGGACGACGTACCCGAGCGACCTCGGCGAACCGGCGCCCGCGGGGGAGTGGAAGCCCGAGGTGGTGACGGCAGCGTCCGACCCCTGCCTGGTCTACTTCACCTCCGGCACGACCGACAAGCCGAAGATGGTCGTGCACACGCAGACGTCCTACCCGGTGGGCCACCTGACGACGATGTACTGGATCGGGCTCGAGCCCGGTGACGTCCACCTGGCGATCAGTTCGCCGGGGTGGGGCAAGCACGCGTGGAGCTGCTTCTTCGCGCCGTGGATCGCCGAGGCCACGGTCTTCGTCCACAACCAGGAGCGGTTCGACCCGGCGGCACTGCTGCACCAGCTCGAGCGTGCTCAGGTGACGTCGTTCTGCGCACCGCCGACCGTGTGGCGACTGCTCATCCAGGCCGACCTCGGCAGCCGCCCGACCGCTCTGCGCGAGGTCGTCTCCGCCGGCGAGCCCCTCAACCCCGAGGTGATCCGACTCGTCGAGGAGTCCTGGGGCCGCACGATCCGCGACGGGTACGGCCAGACCGAGACCACCGCGATCGTCGGCAACGCCCCCGGTGACACCGTCCGACCCGGTGCGATGGGGCACGGGCTGCCCGGGGTCGCGATCGAACTCGTCGACCCGCTGACCGGGGCGCCCGGCGCGGGTGAGGGCGAGGTCTGCCTCGACCTCACGACGACGCCGGTGAACCTGATGGCCGGGTACCTCGACGCCCCGGAGCGCACCGACGACGCCCTGCGCGGCGGCTACTTCCACACGGGGGACGTGGCCACCCGGCACGAGGACGGGTCGCTGACGTTCGTCGGCCGCACCGACGACGTGTTCAAGTCCTCCGACTACAAGGTCTCGCCGTTCGAGGTCGAGAGCGCCCTGCTCCAGCACCCCGCCGTCGCAGAGTCGGCGGTCGTGCCGGCCCCGCACGAGGAGCGCCTGACCGTCGTGAAGGCCTACGTCACACTGGCGGCGGGGTGGGAGCCCACGGCCGAGACCGCGCGGGACATCCTCGCGCACGCCCGCACCGCGATGCCGGCGTGGCAGCGTGTCCGCCGCGTCGAGTTCGGGCCGCTGCCCAAGACGGTGTCGGGCAAGATCCGCCGCGTCGAGCTGCGCGCCCGCGAGCAGGAGGCGTTCGGCGGCCCGCAGCTCGAGGGGGAGTGGCGCGACGACCAGTTCCCGGGCCTCCGCACCGGCCGTCGCGACGGCTGACCCGACGGTCAGGGGTGGCCGGTCGGTCGGCTCTGGTCTGCACGCCGGGTCCGGTCGTCGGGTCGGTCCCCGTCCGGGAGGCCCGTCGCCTGGTGCCGACGGAGGGCTCCGGTCACGACGCGGACCGCGGCGAGCTCCTCGGGTGTGAACGCGTCGACGAAGACCTGTCGGACCGCGCGGAGGTGGGCGGCCGAGGAGCTCCGGTAGAGCCGGACGCCCTCGGCACTCAGCGTGACCGCGGTGCCGCGGGCGTCCGGTCCGACCCGGTCACGCGTGACGAGTCCACGCTCCTCCATCCGCCGGAGGTGGTGGGACAGCCGGCTGCGTTCCCACCCGACCTCGTCGGCGAGCTCGGCGGAGCGGCGCATGCGGTCCGGGGCCTCGCTGAGCGCGAGCATCACCCGGTAGTCGCCGTCGGAGATCCCGGACGCGGACTGGAGCGCCGCGGCGAGCGAGCGCCGCACCGCCTCCGACGTCTCGACGTAGTCGCGCCACACCGACAGTTCCTCGGCGGTGGGCGACCGTCGACCCCGTGTCTGCTGTCCGTCGTCACCCATCCGGTCTCCTCTTGACACCTCGACGGTAGCGGCACATCATTGACGCGTCAATCACTTGGTTGAAGCGTCAACGAAAAGAGGCACCATGCCCGACATCACCTTCGGCCTCGACACGTTCGGCGACGTCCCGACGGACGACGACGGCGCGTTCGTCAGCCACGCCCGGTCGATCCGGCAGCTCGTCGACGAGGCGGTCATCGCGGACGAGCTCGGCGTCGACGTGTTCACGGTCGGCGAGCACCACCGGCCCGAGTACTCGGTGTCCTCTCCTGAGACCGTCCTGGCCGGTCTCGCCACGGTGACCAAGCGGATCCGGCTCGGGTCCGGCGTCACGGTCCTGTCCTCCGACGACCCCGTCCGCGTGTTCCAACGCTTCGCGACGGTCGACGCGCTGTCGGAGGGCCGCGCCGAGGTGATCCTCGGCCGCGGGTCCTTCACCGAGTCCTTCCCGTTGTTCGGTCACGACCTCGCCGACTACGACGTCCTGTTCGAGGAGAAGATCGAGCTGTTCGCGCAGCTCCTCCGCGAGGAGCCCGTCACCTGGAGCGGGACGACCCGCGCGCCGCTCGTCGACGCCGACGTCTTCCCGAAGACCGAGCACGGCCTGAGCACGTGGGTCGGCGTCGGCGGTTCCCCGCAGTCGGTCGTGCGGACCGCGCAGTACGGGTTCCCGCTCATGCTCGCGATCATCGGCGGGCAGCCCGAGCGCTTCGCGCCGTACCTCGACCTGTACCGCCGCGCCGCCGAGCAGTTCGGTACGACAGCACACCCGGTCGGCATGCACTCGCCCGGGTTCGTCGCCGACACGGACGAGGAGGCGACGGAGCTGTTCTGGCCGCACTACCGGGTCGTCCGCGACCGGATCGGTGCCCTGCGCGGGTGGCCGCCGGTGACCCGCGCCGAGTTCGACCAGGAGGTCGCCACGGGCTCGATGTACATCGGGTCGCCGGAGACGGTCGCGCGGCGGATCGCCCGCGCCGTCGACGCGATGGGCGTCGGTCGCTTCGACATGATCTACACCTCCGGCGGTCAGTCGATGCGGGCACGCACCCGCGCGGTCGAGCTGTACGGTGGCGTCGTCGTCCCCCGGGTGCGCGAACTGCTCGCCGACCGCGGCGACACCGACCGCGGCGACACCGACCGCGGCGACACCGACCGGACCAGCGACACCGACCGGACCGGCGACACCGACCGCCAGGAGGCCGCAGCATGACCGGCACCGATGCCACCAGCACCGGCACCATCGGTACCCATCCGTTCCGGACCGTCGCGGTCCTCGGCGCCGGGAAGCTCGGGACGGTCCTCGGTCGCCTGCTCGTCGGCGCCGGCCACCGGGTCCTCGTCGCCGGCTCGGGCGATCCGGACCGCATCCGCCTGATCCTGTCCGTCGTGGCACCCGGTACCGAAGCGGTCCGCGCCGCCGACGCCGTCGACCAGGCCGACGTCGTCGTGCTCGCCCTGCCGCTCGGACGTCTCGACACGATCCCCGTGGAGCGGCTCCGCGGCACGGTCGTCATCGACGCGATGAACCACTGGTGGGAGGTCGACGGGCACCGCCCCGACCTCGAGGACGGACGTGTGTCGACGAGCGCGCTCGTGCAGGCGCACCTGCCGGGAGCCACCGTCGTCAAGGCCTTCAACCACATGGGGTACCACGACCTCGACGCCGGCGCGCGGCCCGCAGGCGACCCCGAGCGGAAGGCGATCGCCGTCGCGGGCGACGACGAGCCGGCCGTGGCGGCCGTCGCGGCGCTCGTCGACGAGCTCGGCTTCGACGCCGTCGCGGCGGGTTCGCTCAGCGACAGCGTGGCGCTCGAACCGCACGCCGAGGCGTTCGGCGCGAACGTCTCCGCGCCGGAGCTCGCGGCGCTCCTCGAGCGGTTCCCGACCACGGATCGGGGGCGGGCCGTCGCGGCGGCGCGGGCGGGCCTCCCGGCCTGAACCGGCGGCAACCGCACGCCGCGTACCGTGCCGTGCATGAGTGACACGACGAACGGAACCGGCCCGGACGACGTCTCCGACCAGGAGGCCCAGCGCACCGAGGACCTGCCCGACGGCTCCGCCTCGGGGAACGCCACCGAGGACCCGCAGCAGGACAGCGACGTGGACTCCGGCGGCGAGCCGGCAGAGCCCCAGGAGGGCTGACGCGTGCCGCGGAACCCCACGGTCCCCGCCCGGTCGACCGGGGTCACCCCGCCGGGCGAGGACCGGGGCTTCCGCCTCGCCCTGCTCGACCGCGGCGCCGACCTGCTGCAGCCGACGGACCCCCTCAAGGGATTCGACGTGTACGTGGTCGGCTTCCACTGCGTCAAGGGCGAGCCCGACGTGCAGATGGAGGCGCACCACTACTGCAAGGTGGTGAACGCCGAGATGCTGCAGTGCGTGCTCTTCGACGGCAACACCGCGGACGCCAACCTGATCGGCGTGGAGTACATCGTCTCCGAGCGGCTGTTCGACTCGCTGCCCGAGGACGAGAAGCCGTCCTGGCACCCGCACAACCACGAGGTCTTCTCGGGCGAGCTCGTCGCTCCGGGACTGCCGATCGCGGTCGAGACCGAGCTGATGGGCCACCTCGTCAACTCGTACGGCAAGACCTGGCACACCTGGCACAGTTCGCCGATGGGCGGCCACGAGGCGGATCCGCTGCCCGTCGGCGACCCGATGCTCATGTGGTCGTTCAACCGCGAGGGCGAGGTGCAGCCGGCGTTGCAGGACGACCGGAACACCGCGATGCACGTCGACCCCGAGCCGCGGAAGGCGTCGCGGGCGAAGCACCTCGACCGGGCGCACCCGCAGCGCGGCGTCGGCACGATGCGCGACGACTTCACCGGAACGACCCCGACCCCGGGCGTGGTGGACGCGGAGGACGGCCGCCCGTGACCCCGGGCGCACGCCGCGGAGACGCCTGACCGGACCGGCACCGGACGGGAGGCCCCTGGCGACCCCGCCACGGGCCTCCCGTCCGTCAGCCGGCCACGTCGAACACCACCACCCGCCTGGCGTGCGCCCCGATGTGGTCTGCCACGGGCCGGTGCTCCGGGTGTGGCAGGTACGCGTCCCGCGCCGCGGCGTGCCGGAACCGGACGACGAGCATCCAGTCGAAGCCACCCTCCAGCCCCTCGGGACTGACGCTCGGGCCGGTCTCGACGGACACCACGCCGTCGATGCCGGGCAGGTGCTCGTGTGCGAGCGCCGTCGCCCGCTCCGGCACGGCGGTGTCCTCCGTGTCCCACTCCACCAGCACGACGTGCACGATCTCGGTCATCGGCGACCCCTCCTCCACTGCACCCCCGGCCGTCCGACGGTGTCCGGACCGAGCCTGCGCCGCCGGGCCTGGACGTACCCCGGAGCGCCGCCGGACTGGGTGTCCTCGACACGGCGCGGCCTACCGTCGAGGGCACACCACGACGAGAGGAAACACCATGGCAAGCGGAATCGCAGCAGTCTGGGTCCCGGTCAGCGACATGGAGCGCGCCGTCGCGTTCTACCGCGACACCCTCGGCCTCACCGTGAAGGACCAGTCGGAGGACTGGAGCGAGATCGACGCGAACGGCCTGATGATCGGCCTGAATGGGCGCGAGTCGGCCAGCCCGTCGAGCGAGGGCGGCGCGGTCGTCTCGTTCCAGCCGGACGGCAGCATCGAGGACGAGGTCGCCTCGCTCAAGGAGCGTGGCGCGGACATCCAGGGCGAGATCAGCGAGCACCCGTGGGGCAAGATCATCCCCTTCAAGGACAGCGAGGGCAACGACCTGCAGCTGTACTCGCCGCCGCAGGGCTGAGCGCACCGGCGCGAGCCGACACTCGCGCAGAACGGACGGGAGGCCCGTGACCGGCTGGTCACGGGCCTCCCGTCCGTTGCGTCGCTGGGGTCAGCGGGCGGTGCGAGCCCCGGCGCGCGGGAGGACGATGCCGAGGAGGATCATCGCGACGGCGAGGATCAGGTGCAGCACGTTGTCGGCGCTGTTCAGCGGCACGAAGTTGGCGGCGCTGGACATGCCGGCGGTGAAGAGGCCGTAGATGAAGAGCACGGCGTAGATGATGCCGCCGACGAGCAGGTACTGGCGTGAGAAGCCGAACGAGCGCGCGGCGATCAGGCCGACGATGCCGAACAGCAGGTGGACGATGTTGTGCAGGACGGACACCTGGAACAGGCCCAGGAGGTGCGCCTCCGAGTCGTTGCCGGCGGCCATCATGCTGCCCATGTCCATGGTCAGGCCGGGGATGAAGCCGGCGATGCCGACGATGAGGAAGACGACGCCGAAGACCAGCGCGCCCTTCTGGGTGAGCGTCCGGCCGTAACCGTGGTCGGAGCGGGTCGATGCGGTGGTGGTCATGAGGGAACCCTTCGTCAGGAGTCGACGCGGTCGGTTGCCATGCGCCTCGCAGGACATTCGGATCGAACCAGCAGTCGGTTTGGTCGGAGAACCCAGCAGTACACGCTTCGTGGCCGTCAGGACCGGACGAGGCGCTTGATGGCCAGGGTCGCCTCCTGGATCTTCTCCTCGGCACCCCGGCCGCCCTGGGCCACGGCGTCCGTCACGCAGTGCCGCAGGTGGTCCTCGAGGAGACCCATCGACACCGCCTGCAACGCCTTCGTCATCGCGGACACCTGCGTGAGGATGTCGATGCAGTACTCCTCGCCCTCGACCATCCGCTGCAGTCCGCGCGCCTGGCCCTCGATCCGGCGCAGGCGTCCGAGGTAGTCGTCCTTCGCGGAGATGTAGCCGTGGTGGTGTTCGGTGTCTTCGGCCATCGGGAACAGATCCTCGTCGTCGGCGTTACGGTAGGGGTACCCCCCTAGGGTACCCGCACGACGACCGAACGAGGAGGGCCGCATGGCCGAGCAGCAGATCAGTACCTACGGCATCGACGGCATGACCTGTGCGCACTGCGTCATGAGCATCGACGAGGCGCTCCGTGGACTCCCCGGCGTGACCGACGTGCAGGTCGACCTCGTCGCCGGCGGCACGTCGACCGCGACCGTCACGAGCACCGCGCCCCTCGACGCGGCCGCCGTCGACGCCGCGGTCGAGGACGCCGGCTACTCGCTGTCGGAGCGCTGACCACGATGACGACGACGACCCCCGCCGCCACCCCGGTCGAGCTCACGATCGAGGGCATGACCTGCGCCTCGTGCGCGAACCGCATCGAGCGGAAGCTCAACAAGATGCCGGGGGTCACGGCCACGGTGAACTACGCCACCGAGACGGCCACGGTCTCGCTGCCCGACGGCGTCGCGGTCGACGACGCCATCACGACAGTCGAGCAGGCGGGGTACGGCGCGCGACTGCCGGAGCCCGAGCAGCCGGACGTCGACACACTCGCCCCGCTCCGTCGCCGCCTGGTCGTCTCCACGGTGCTCGCGGTCCCGGTCGTCGCCCTGTCGATGGTGCCCGCGCTCCAGTTCCCCTGGTGGCAGTGGGTCGCACTCGTCCTCGCGGCCCCGGTGGCGACCTGGGGCGCCTGGCCGTTCCACCGCGCCGCGGCCCTGAACGCCCGGCACGGTTCGGCGACGATGGACACCCTCGTCAGCCTCGGCGTCGTCGCGGCCACCGCCTGGTCCCTCTGGGCACTCGTCCTCGGCGGCGCCGGCGGACCCGACATGCACATGGCGTTCGCGCTCACCGCCCCACGCGGAGCCGACCCGGAGCCGTACCTCGAGGTCGCCGCCGCGGTCACGGTGTTCCTCCTCGCCGGCCGGTACGCCGAGGGCCGCGCGAAGACCCGGTCGAGCGCGGCCCTCCGTGCCCTCCTCGCGCTTGGAGCCAGCTCCGCCCGGGTGCTCCGCGACGGCCGCGAGGTCGAGGTGCCGGTCGGGTCGCTCCGCGTCGGCGACCGCTTCGTCGTCCGGCCCGGTGAGCGCATCGCCACCGACGGTACCGTCGTCGAGGGCACCAGCGCCGTCGACACGAGCGTCATGACGGGGGAGAGCGTCCCCGTCGAGGTCGGACCCGGCGCTGCCGTCACCGGCGCGACCGTGAACGTCGGCGGCATGCTCACCGTGCAGGCCGTCCGTGTCGGTGCCGACACCGAACTCGCACGGATCGGCAAGCTCGTGACCGAGGCGCAGACCGGCAAGGCCGACGTCCAGCGGCTCGCCGACCGGGTGTCGAGCGTGTTCGTCCCCGTCGTGCTCGTGCTGGCCGCCCTCACCCTCGTCGGTTGGCTCCTGCTCACCGGCGACGTCGAGGCCGCCCTGACCGCCGCCGTCGCCACGCTCGTGATCGCCTGTCCCTGTGCGCTCGGCCTCGCGACCCCGACCGCGCTGCTCGTCGGCACCGGTCGCGGCTCGCAGCTCGGGGTCCTCATCCGCGGCCCGCAGGTGCTCGAGGCCACCCGGCGGATCGACACCGTGCTGCTCGACAAGACCGGGACCGTCACCACCGGCACCATGCGGGTCACCGAGGTGCTGCCGGCCGACGGCGAGGACCCCGACACGGTCCTCCGCGCCGGAGCCGCCGCCGAGTCCGGCTCCGAGCACCCCATCGCCCGCGCCCTCGTCGCCGCCGTCCCGGACGTGCCCCGGCCGGGGTCGTTCACGTCCACCGCCGGCCTCGGCGTGCAGGCCGTGGTCGACGGATTCCTCGTGCTCGTCGGCCGACCCGCCTGGCTCCGCGACGCCTGGGCCGTCCCGGTACCGGATGCACTGGCCGCCGCCGTCACCGACGCCGAGGACGCCGGACGCACCGCGGTCGCCGTCGCCTGGGACGGCCGGGTCCGCGGGCTCGTCGTCGTCTCGGACACCGTCGCACCCGGTGCCGCCGAGGCCGTCGGGCACCTGCACGACCTGGGGCTCGAGACGATGCTCCTCACCGGGGACGCCGACGGGGTCGCCCGGAGCGTCGCGGGCCAGGTGGGCATCAGCCGCGTCACGGCCGGCGTCCGACCGGAGGACAAGTACCGCATCGTCACCGAGCTGCAGGCCGCCGGCAGGACGGTCGCCATGGTCGGTGACGGCGTGAACGACGCCGCCGCGCTCGCCGCCGCCGACCTCGGCATCGCGATGGGCACCGGGACCGACGCCGCCGTCGAGGCAGCCGACATCACCCTCGTCCGCGCCGACCTGCGCGCCGCCGTCGACGCGGTCCGGCTTTCCCGCCGCACCCTCCGCACCATCAGGACGAACCTGTTCTGGGCCTTCGCCTACAACGTGGCGGCGATCCCGCTCGCGATGGCCGGCCTGATGAACCCGGTCATCGCCGGCGCCGCCATGGCGTTGTCGTCGGTCTTCGTGCTGACGAACAGCCTCCGCCTCCGCCGTTTCCGCTCCGTCGACGCGGGCGCACGGTGAGCGGGCACGGCACGACCACGTGGTCGACGGCCGCGCAGGCGACGCTGCACTGTCTGACGGGGTGCGCGATCGGCGAGGTCCTCGGCATGGTGATCGGCACCGCGACCGGGATGCACGACGTGGGGACGATCGTGCTGTCGATCGTGCTCGCCTTCGTGTTCGGTTACGCCCTGACCATGCGCGGTGTCCTGCGCTCCGGCCTGTCGTTCCGTGCCGCGCTGAGCGTGGCGCTCGCCGCGGACACGGTGTCGATCGCCGTCATGGAGGTCATCGACAACACGGTGGTCGTCGCGATCCCGGGAGCACTCGACGCACAGCTCGACCAGTGGCTGTTCTGGGGTGCGCTGGCCCTGTCGCTCGTCATCGCCTTCGTGGTCACGACGCCGGTGAACCGGGCTCTCATGCGCCGGGGCCTCGGGCACGCGAAGGTGCACGGCCACCACTGACGTGACGCCGAGCCTCCCCTCCCCGGGTCGGTGGGGAGCTCGCCGCCACGTCCGTGGGCAGTGGGTGACCACCGTCTTCGGTGTCCTGCTCGTCCCGACCGCGCTCACGTTCCTGTGGTTCGCCGTGCTCGGTGGTGCGGCGGTCCACCGCCAGACGGACGGTGCCGGTGGCCTGATCGGTGCCGACGGCACGGTCGACGTCGAGGGGTCGCTCTTCGCGCTGCTCGGGGACCTGCCGGCCGGGGTCGTCCTGACCTATGGCGCGATCCTGCTCATCAGCGTGTTCTTCGTCACCTCGTCCGACTCCGGGTCGCTCGTGATGGCGATGATCGCGTCCGGCGGGGACATCGAGCCGAAGAACTGGCTCCGGGTGTTCTTCGCGGGTGTCTCCGCGCTGCTCGCCGTCGCCCTGCTGCTGACCGGCGGGCTGAACGCCCTGAAGACGGCGGCGATCACCACGGCGCTGCCGTTCAGCGTCGTGCTGCTGCTCACCTGTTGGGCGACGATCATCGCGTTCACCCGTGAGCGCCGTGCGTACGACAAGGCCGAGCGGGCACTGTTGCTCGAGAAGGTCGGCGAGTACTACGGGCTCGAGGTCGACGCACCCACCGAGCGCCCGCTCGGCAGCGGGCTCGCCCGTCCGTGGCGCGCGGTGAAGGAGCGGGTCCGCGGACGCCGAGCAGCCGCCGACACCGTGCCGAGCGGTGTGCTCGGCTCCACGCCGGCCGAGCGGGCCGCCCTGGCGGACGACCCCGTACCGGGCACCGAGACCGTCTCGCCCGACCCGGCTCTCGACCCGCGGCTCGACGCTCGGGCGGACACGTCGCCGACCGGTGACGGAGCGGTGGAGTCGCGCACGGAGCGCTGACGGCGCCGACGACACGACGGACGGGAGGCCCGGTACCAGCTGGTACCGGGCCTCCCGTCGTGTGGTCGGCGCGTGCGCCGCGGCGCTCAGGCCTCGGAGTCGTCCTCGGCGGGCTCGTCCTCTTCGGGGTTGAAGTGCGAGGCGTCGCCGACGAACCCGGCGGCGAGGCCCTCGGGCTCGTTGGGGACCGTGCCGTCGTCGCCCAGACCGTCCGGCTTCGGCGTGCCCTCGGGGTCGTGCGCCGTGCTGTCGTTGCTCATCGTGTGCTCCTTCGCAGTGCTGGCCGGGTGCTCCACGTCCGTCAGAAGGCGGGGGTGCCGCCGGCGACCGTGATCGTCGACCCGGACTGGTAGCTCGATTCTGGACTGACGAGGTGGACGTACGCCGCACCGAGCTCGGCCGGCTGACCCGGTCGACCGAAGGGCGACTGCTGCCCGAACGTCGAGACGGTCTCGGCGTCGTCGGAGCCGGGCTGCAGCGGGGTCCACACCGGACCGGGCGCGACCGAGTTGACCCGGATTCCCTTCGGTGCGAGCTGCTGGGCGACCGCCTCGGTGAAGAGCTTGATCGCGCCCTTCGACACGGCGTAGTCGATCTTGTCCGGGGACGGGGTGGACGCCTGGATCGAGCCGGTCGTCACGATCGTCGAACCGGGCTCGAGGTGCGGGACCGCCGCCTTCGTCAGCCAGAACAGCGAGTAGATGTTCGTCTTGAACGTCGAGTCGAACATCGAGGTGTCGAGGGTCAGGATGTCGTCGTTGCTGTCCATCCGACCGGCGACCATGACGAGCGTGTCAAGGCCGCCGAGCTCGTCGACGCCCTTCTGCACGAGGTCGATGCAGTACTGCTCGTCCGAGATGTCGCCCGGGAACAGCACGGCCTTGCGGCCCTCGCCCTCGAGCAGGTCGCGGACCTCCTCGGCGTCCTCCTGCTCGTCGGGCAGGTAGGAGAGCACCAGGTCGGCGCCCTCCCGGGACAGGGCGATCGCGGCGGCCCGGCCGATGCCGGAGTCGGCGCCCGTGACGATGCCACGGAAGCCCTCCAGACGGCCCTTGCCGACGTAGCTCTGTTCTCCGTGGTCCGGCTTCGGGTCCATCTTCCACGCGGCCCCGGGCAACGACTGCTCCTGCTCCGGGAACGGCGGCACCGGGTAGAGGGTGGTCGGGTCCTTCTTCTCGTACTGGCTCATCGGTCCACTGTCCTCTCGGGCTACTGCAGCGCCGTGAAGGAGGCGTCGCGGACGAGCAGGGTCGTCGCGTCGCCGTCCACGGCCTGGTCGGGGTCGCTCGACAGGCCGAGGGACCAGGAGCCGCCGCCCGGACGCTCGGGGAGCGTGAACTCCACGGTCGTCTCGGAGGCGTTGAGCAGCAGTGCGATGCTGTCGTCGCCCTGCGCGAGCACCAGGATCACGGCGCGGTTCCCGCCGTCGGTCCAGTCGCCGTCCTCGAAGTCGTTCGCATCCGCGCGGAGCACCTGCACGGTCGACGGCGAGATGCCGGGCGCGGTGCGGTACCACTCCGGGCGGAGCGCGACGTGCTGCTTGCGGAAGGCGATCGCCGCCGTCGTGAAGGCGAGCAGGTCCTGGTCGGCGGCGGCCCAGTCGAACCACGAGATCTCGTCGTCCTGGCAGTAGGCGTTGTTGTTGCCGCCCTGCGAGCGGGCGATCTCGTCACCACCGAGGATCATCGGCACGCCGGCCGAGAGCAGCAGGGTGCCGAGGAAGTTCCGGCGCTGGCGGTTGCGGTAGTCGTTGACGCTCTCGTCGTCGGTCGGGCCCTCGATGCCGCCGTTGAACGAGGTGTTGTTGCTCTCGCCGTCGTTGTTGTCCTCGCCGTTCGCCTCGTTGTGCTTCTCGACGTACATGGTGAGGTCGGCCAGGGTGAAGCCGTCGTGCGCGGTGACGAAGTCCACCGAGCAGAGCGGCGACCGGCGCGAGCCCTCGTAGACGTCCGGGCTGCCGAGGACGCGCTGCACGGCGTCGCCGAGCGTGCCCTCGTCACCGCGCCAGAAGCTGCGCAGGTCGTCGCGGTACTTCCCGTTCCACTCCGACCAGTCGGCCGGGAACCCGCCCACCTGGTACCCGGCGGTGTCCCACGGCTCGGCGATCATCTTGACGTCGCGGAGCACCGGGTCCTGGTGGATGATGTCGAGGAACGCGGAGTGCTTCTCGGCCGAACCGTCCTGGCGGGTCAGCGTCGTCGCGAGGTCGAAGCGGAAGCCGTCGACGTGCATCTCCTCGACCCAGTAGCGGAGCGAGTCCGTGATGAGCCCGAGCGCGGTCGGGTGCGACACGTTGAGGCTGTTGCCCGTGCCGGTGGTGTCGAAGTAGTTCGCCTCGTCGCCCTCGACCAGCCGGTAGTACGACTGGTTGTCGAGCCCCTTGAAGGACAGCGTCGGGCCCATGTGGTTGCCCTCGGCCGTGTGGTTGTAGACGACGTCCAGGATGACCTCGAGGCCCGCGGCGTGCAGGGCCTTCACCATCTCCTTGAACTCCGCGACCTGCTGGCCGGCGGTGCCCGACGCGGCGTACTCGTTGTGCGGGGCGAAGAAGCCGATGCTGTTGTACCCCCAGTAGTTGCGGAGGCCCTTGTCCTGGAGCGTGGAGTCCTGCACGAACTGGTGGATCGGCAGCAGCTCGACCGCGGTGACGCCGAGGTCGGTGAGGTGCTTGATCGCGGCCGGGTGTGCCAGGCCCGCGTAGGTGCCGCGGATCTCCTCGGGCACGTCGGGGTGCTGCTTGGTGAAGCCCTTGACGTGGACCTCGTACACGACGGTGTCGGCCAGGGGGGTCTCGAGGCGGGTGTCGCCCTCCCAGTCGAACGAGCGGTCTGCGACGACGGAGCGCGGCATGGCAGCGGCGGAGTCGGACTCGTCGATCTGGTCCGGCTCGTTCATGTCGTGGCCGAACAGCTCCTGGCCCCACTGGTACTCGCCGTCGATCGCGGTGGCGTAGGGGTCGAGGAGGAGCTTCGCGGGGTTGTGCCGCAGGCCGTTCGCCGGGTCCCAGGCGCCGTGCACGCGGAAGCCGTAGCGGGTGCCGACGGTGACGTCCGGCACGACGTCGTGGAAGGTGTAACCGGTGCGGTGGGTCAGCTCGGTCCGGTGCTCGGTGCCGTCGTCGTCGAAACGGCAGAACTCGACGCGTTCGGCAGTACTGGAGAAGACGGCGACGTTGGCGCCGCCCTCGACGAGGGTCACGCCGAGCGGGTTCCGTGTGGAAGAGGTCATGCTCCGTTCTACCGGTCGGCGTCTGAGCCCGACGCCGGTCTGCGTACCCCGTTCCCGTTCGGCTCGCCCCGGGGTGCCGCGACGAGCGACCCGCCGCGGTGCTCGCGCTTCGCGGACAGGCATGGGAACATCAGATCGTGACCCATCTGCGCCCGGACCCGGGGACCCCTGACGGGTTCCGCGCCGTGCGCCTGGAAGGCACGAGCGAGACCCGCCCCGCGGTCCTCGACGACACGTACGGCACCGGGGGCGGCATCGGCGACGAGCGGTCCGCCTTCCGCTACACCGGCGCGGGCGACGCCGACCTCTCGCTGAGCGGTTCCGCGGTGGAGGGGCGCCGCACCGGCACGATGGAGCCGCGGCCCACGCACATCCTGTTCTGGATCGGGGACGGCACAGCGGTCATCATCGACGAGGACGGCACGCGCACCGTGGTCCGACCCGGCCAGCCGTTCCTCCTCGCCGCCACCGTCCGGTACGGCTTCGAGGCCGCGACGAGCCGCGTCTCGATGCTCCACCTGTCCGACCGGTTGCTCCGCGCGGCGCTCGCCGCCGACGGCGCGCAGGTCGTCGGGCCACTCCGGTTCCGCCGGACGGTCTCCACGACCGAGCTGGCCGACCTCCGGAGGGTGCTGCAGTCCCTCGGGCGGACCATCACCGACCCGGACGTCACCGGCCGACAGCGCGCCGAGCTGAACCTCCGGGTCGCCCGGGTCGTCGTCGGGACCTTCCCCGTGGACCTGCCGGCGACCACGAGCAGCGAGCGGCTCCGGGACGCCCTGACCTACATCCAGGAGCACGCCCACACCGTCGTCACCCTGGCGGACATCGCCGCAGCCGCGGGCATGAGCGCGCGCGGGCTGCAGCAGTCCTTCAACCGCTCGGTCGGCGTCTCCCCGCTGTCGCACCTGCGGAACGTCCGGCTCGACGCGGTGCACGAGGAGCTCCTGGGCGCCGATCCGCTCTCGTCGTCCGTGGCGGAGGTCGCCCGGCAGTGGGGCTTCGCGCACCTGGGCCGGTTCTCCGGTGCGTACCGGGAACGGTTCGGGGAGCTGCCGAGCGCGACCCTGCGAGGCGGCGGCAGCACCAGCAGCGGCTCCGACGACGGCGCGGGCAGCGCCGACGCCTGAGCCGGTCGTCCGGCGACGGTCCGGAGGTGCCCCCTCGTCGGGCAGGCCATTCGTCGGTGGGCCTGACCGGTCAGGGCCGGTGCGCGTCGACCGCGGCCCGGGCTGCCCGGACCACCTCGGCGTCGGTCTCGAAGTGCCCGGTCCCCGCGTCGCCGGCGCCCATCGGCACGCCTCCGTGCGCGGCGTCGGCGAGCCGCTTGGCGGAGAGGTGCACGGCCGCCGCGCCCGTGTCGAGGAGCACGGGGACGTCCGCCGGGGTGACGCCGGCACCCGCCATGACCTGCACGTCCCCGGCCACGGCGACCATCCGCGCGATGGTGTCCGCACCGACGAGCGCGGTCGCGGCACCGCCCGAGGTCAGGACGCGGGTGAACCCGAGGGCGCCGAGCCCCGCGGCTGCCGTGACCGGGTCGGCAGCGTGGTCGATCGCCCGGTGCAGCGTCACCTCGGCGTCGGGGCGCTCGGAGCGTGCGGCGTCGACGAACCGCGCGAGCGCACCGGTGTCGAGCGTCCGGTCCCGGTGGAGGGCACCGACGACCACGCCGGCTGCACCGGAGCGCAGGACGGCGACGAGTTCGCGGACCATGAGGTCGACCTCATCGGTGTCGTGCACGAAGCCCCCCGGACGGCACCGGACGAGGACGTGCACCGGCGGACCCGCCGCGACGGCCGCCTCGACGAGCCCCTGCGACGGAGTCAGCCCGCCGAGTTCGAGTGCGCTGCAGAGCTCGACCCGGTCGGCACCGCCGGCGAGGGCCACCGCGGCACCGACTGGGGAGGTGACGGCGATCTCGAGCGCCCGGGCGCTCACGCGTGGGCTCCGAGCGGCCGGTCGGACGCCGGGATGACCCGGGCGGACAGGTCCGGCGGTTCCGGGAAGGTCCGGTCGAAGGGGAACACCGGCCGCTCGATCCGGTGGTGGCCGAGGCGTTCGAGGTCCTGGTCGACGCCGCCCGGGGTGAGCGCGAGCATCCAGTCGGCCGCCATGTCGTACAGCTCCGGTTCCAGGTAGCCGATCTTCACGACGACCAGGTCGGCGCTGTGCGGGTCGAGGTCCAGGTCGGTGAAGTCGTGCTCGTGGTGGTAGGGCTTCCGGAGCTCGGTGAGGATCGCGAAGACGCTGCCGACCTGGAGGACGACCTCGGTCCGGGCGTCCCGGTCGCCGCGCTTGACCGCGTGCACCCGCCCGGTCATCGTCAACGGTCCGGCGTGCAGGTCGTCGACCTCGGCTCCTGCGGTGACGGTGACGGTCGCGCCGACGCCGGCCTCGACGCACGCGGCGACCGCGGCCGGACCGGGGACGCTGGCGTAGAGCACGACCGGGCCGTCGGCACTCCGGAACTCGTCGCGGGCGAGCAGCTGGGTCAGGCCCCACGTCATGTCGCCCGAGCCGCCGGCGGTCGGGTTGTCGCCGGAGTCGGACACGAAGTACGGGCGTGCGGCACCGGGGGCGAGGGCGGCGGCGAGACACTCGTCGAACGACCCGGTCGGGGCGACGAAGGCGAAGTCCTCGCGGGCGTCCCAGAACGCCTGCGCCAGGCGTTCCGCTCCGGCCGTGACGGCGCGCTCGTCCCACCCGGTGACGACGGTGACGGCACGGTTCCGCGGCTGGTCCGCCCAGGCGTAGCCGACCCAGATCGCGGCGTCGAGCACGCCCTCGCCTCGCTCGACGT
Organism: Curtobacterium sp. MCBD17_021; assembly: GCF_003234525.1. Taxonomy (NCBI): domain Bacteria; kingdom Bacillati; phylum Actinomycetota; class Actinomycetes; order Micrococcales; family Microbacteriaceae; genus Curtobacterium; species Curtobacterium sp. MCBD17_021. Next base: position 53,106 of record NZ_QKTS01000013.1, read on the forward strand.
CGGACACCTGCGCGTACACGGACGCGGCGGGCTCGATGCGGGTCGAGGTCTTCTCACCGGGCAGCAGGACCGGGATCGGGATCCAGGCCTTGACCGGCCGCTGCGCCCCGACGGGTCGGGTGGTGAGCACGTCGACGAGGTTGCGGACCGCGCGCTCCTTGGTCTCCATGGCGTCCTCGTGCGGTGCCATCCGGTAGCAGGTGATCAGGTCGCACTGGTGCGCGAGCTCCCGCGAGACGTTGCCGTGCAGGTCCATCGACGCGGAGACGACCACGTCCGGGCCGACCACCGCGCGGATCCGTTCGAGCAGGGTGGCCTCGGCGTCGTCGAGCCCCTCGACCACCATCGCACCGTGGATGTCGTACCAGAGGCCGTCGATCGTGGTGTCGGCCGCGATCGCGGACAGCCGGTCGGTGATCTCGGTGCTGAGTTCCTCGAAGTCGTCGCGCGGCACGACCCCGCCGGGCAACGCGTGCCCGATGAGGGCGCCACGGAACTCGGCCCGCTCGGACAACGGCCCCAGGAAGTCGTACCGGGCGACGACCTCGTCGCCACGGTCCGGGTGGAAGGCGGCCGCCGGGGTGCGGGTCGGCGTGAACGTCGACGTCTCGATGGCCAGGCCGGCGATGGCGATGACCGGACGACGGGCGCCGGCGGTGGTTCCGGTCTCAGACACGGGTGCTCCTGTTCCTGGTGGTCCGCAATGGGATGGGTGCCGACAGTTCCTCGAGCGAGGCGGCGAGCCCGCGCTGCAGGGCGAACTGGCCGGCGCCGACGAGGCCGGCGTCGGCCCCCAACGAGGCGCGCTCGATGACGAGGTGCTGCGTGACGAGCGGGTGGCAGCTCTCGTAGAGCTGGCTCCGCACGGCGGCGACGAAGGGGTCGAGGGTGGACAGGATGCCGCCGAGGGAGACGGCGTCCGGGTTGAAGAAGTTCACGTTGGCGGCGAGCACCTCGCCGAGGTAGCGCCCGGCCAGGCGGACGGCGCGGGTCGTCTCCGGGTGCGCCTCGGACGCCAGCCGGACCACGTCCTGCGTGGTGCTGACGTCCACGCCGGCCTCGCGGAGGATCCGGACCAGGGCGGCCCCGGACGCCACGGTCTCGAGGCAGCCGGTGTTGCCGCACGAGCACGGGGTGTCACCCGCCGCGTCGATCCGCACGTGCGTGATGTCCCCCGCGGCGCCGGTCGAGCCGCGGTAGAGCTGCCCGTCGATGACGATCCCCGCGCCGATCGCCGACCCGGCCTTCACCGTGATCGCCTGACGTCTGGTGGACGGCTGCACGGTCTGCTCGCCCGCGGCCATGCAGTTCGCGTCGTTGTCGATCGCGGCCGGCACCCCGAAGTGCTCGGTGAGCCACGCGGCGACGGGGAAGCCGTTCCAGCCCGGCATCCGGCTCGGCAGGTCGACGACGCCCGCCGCGACGTCGACCGGACCCGGGAGGCTCAACCCGACCCCGCGCAGCCCGTCGCGTCCGCGTTCGGACACCAGGGCGTCGAGGAGCGCCGCCAGCGCTGCCAGGCCCGCGGTCGGACCGTCGGCGAGCGCGAACGGGACGGTCGAGACCGACTCGAGCGCGCCTCCCGGCAGGACGATCCCGATCCGGACGTGACCGCCACCGACGTCGGCGGCGACCGCGTACTCGTCGGTCCCGCCGATCCGGAGGACCTTGCGGGGCCGACCACCCGTGGAGACGTCGGTGCCCTCCTCCGCCAGGATGCCGTGGCCGAGGAGCTGCCCGACGACGTGCGACACGGTCGACGGAGCGGCGCCGAGCAACTGCGCGATCTCGGTGCGGCTCGACGCCTGCCCGCTCGCGATGAGCTCGAGCACGCGGGAGCTGAGGTCCGGCACGACTTTCTCCAATCGGCGTCGTCCGAGCGCGGTTCTCGCCCGACTGCACCGAGCCTACGGGGCAGGAGTGGCGGTCCGCGCTTTCCACCGATCGGCAGAAACAGACTATTTACACGAGAACGTTTGTTTTTCCAACGACTTCGGCCATTGACTGTGGTCGTGCCACCGGGGCCTGGTCCTGATCGCACTCCTGTCCCTCCACCACGCCGACGATGGCGTCCTCGCGCAAGGAGACACCGCATGACCAAGCCCCGTCGCTGGGCCCTCCTCACCGGAGCCGCGCTCGCGGTGAGCGCACTGCTCGCCGGGTGTTCCGGGGGCGGTTCCGCCACCACCGGCACGACGTCCGACGAGATCGACTACGCGCTGCCGGCGAACTTCACGCCGAACTGGATCCTCCCGATCGGCACCGCGGCGCACCTCAACACGAACAACGGCTCGATCGCGCAGTCGCTGTACGAGCGCCTCATCGCCTACGACGGGTCCACGGGCAAGATCGCGTGGAACAAGGCCGGGTCGGTCGCGACCGCTGCCGACTTCGCCGACGACGGCACGAGCGTCACGATCACGCTGGGGGACCGGCACTGGTCCGACGGCGAGCCGATCACGAGCCGCGACGTCGAGTTCTGGTTCAACCTGATCAAGGCGAACGCGCAGGACTGGGGTTCCTACTCCGAGGGCAAGGCCCCGGACAACTGGAGCTCGTTCACGACGGTCGACGACACGCACTTCACGATCGCGTTCGACCAGGCGTACAACCAGGACTGGATGCTCGCAAACCAGCTGAGCTACATCATCCCGCTCCCGCAGCACGCCTGGGACAAGACGAGCGCCTCGGCCGAGGTGACCGACGCCGACCGCACCCCCGAGGGCGCGAAGCAGGTCTGGAAGTACCTCAACACCGCCGCCGGCAAGATCGCCGACTACGACTCCGACCCACTGTGGAAGACGATCTCCGGCCCGTACGGCCTGTCGTCGTTCACGACCGCGGGGAAGGTCCAGCTCACCGCGATCGGGAAGTACGACGGTGGCGAGAAGGCCTCCATCAAGACGGTCAACCTGCTGCCGTTCACCACCGCCGACGCCGAGACGAACGCCCTGCGCTCCGGGGCGGTCGACTACGGCTACATCAACGCCACCGACCTCGACCAGGAGGACTCCTTCACGGCGAAGGGCTACGAGGTCGACCCCTGGACGGGCTGGGCGATCACGTACATGCCGTACAACTTCAACAACCCGGACATGGGCGCCGTCTTCAAGCAGCTGTACGCCCGCCAGGCCGTGCAGATGTCGATCGACCAGGAGTCCCTGTCGAAGGTCGTCTTCAACGGCACCGCCACCTCCACCTACGGGCCGATCCCGCAGGCGCAGGAGTCCGACTACGTCTCCGACGTGCAGGAGGACAACCCCTACCCGTTCAGCACGAAGAAGGCCACGGCACTGCTGACCGGTCACGGCTGGACCAAGCAGGGCGGCACCATGGTCTGCACCGACGCGGGCAACGGTGACGACCAGTGCGGCGAGGGCGTGGCCGAGGGCACGGAGTTCACCATGCAGGTGCTCTCGCAGTCCGGCTCGACCGTGACCGACAACATGATGAGCGCCATCCAGTCGTCGCTCGCCAAGACCGGCATCGGCTTCACGATCAAGACCGCGCCGGTGTCGAGCGTCCTGTCGCAGACCCCGACCTGCACCTCGGACGAGGCGAGCTGCGACTGGGACCTGTCGTTCTTCGGCACCGCTGGCAGCTGGTACTTCCCGGCCTACCCGACCGGTGAGTCGCTCTTCTCGACCGGCGGCTCCGCGAACTTCGGCAGCTACTCGAACAAGGAGGTCGACGCGCTCATCGACGCGACGACCACCTCGACCGACACGAGCGCCGTGCAGGACTACAGCGCGGCCGTCGCGGAGGACCTGCCGGTGATCTGGCTGCCGAGCCCGGACTACCAGATCTCCGTCAAGAAGAGCGGCCTGACCGGGTTCGACCAGGACTCGCTCGCGAACTTCCACCCCGCCCAGTGGAAGTGGAGCAAGTAGCCCACTGAGTCCCTCCGGGAGGCGCGGTGCGGGTCCGACCCGCACCGCGCCTCCCGGGGGAGTCCCGTCAGCAGCGACAACGGAAGCAGCATGACCACTGCCCTCTACCTCACCCGCCGCGTCCTGCAGGCGCTCGCGGTGATCCTCATCGTCACGATCGTCGTGTTCTGCCTCCTGCACGCGCTGCCCGGCGGGCCCGCCCGCGGCGTACTCGGCGTCGCCGCGACCCCCGCGCAGATCGCCACGTTCAACCAGGCGCAGGGCCTCGACCAGCCGTTGCCCGTGCAGTACCTCCGGTTCCTCGGACGGCTGCTCACCGGCGACCTCGGCACCTCGTACACGCTCAACGAACCGGTCTCGCAGCTCATCCAGGAGCGCATCCCGAAGACCCTCGTCCTCACCGGACTCTCCGCCGTGCTCGGGCTCCTCGTGGCCCTGCCGGTCGGCATGTGGCAGGCGGCCCGACGCAACGGAGCGATCGACTACGCCGCCACCGCACTGGCGTTCGTCTTCTACTCGACGCCCGCGTTCTTCCTCGGCCTCGTGCTCATCATCGTGTTCAGCCAGCAGCTGCCGTGGCTGCCGTCCCAGGCGCCGAGCGGCACCACCCTCGCCGAGGTGTTCCAGCAGCCGGCCGGACTCGTCCTGCCCGTGCTCACCGGCGCCCTCGCGATGATCGCCGTCTTCAGCCGGTACATGCGCGCGGCGACGCTGGAGAACCTGCAGGAGGACTACGTGCGCACCGCCCGCGCGGGTGGCTCGTCAACGACGACGATCCTCCGCCGGCACGTGTTCCGGAACTCGTTGACGCCCGTCGTCGCGATGCTCGGCTACTACCTCCCGGTGCTGTTCGGCGGCGCCCTCGTCACCGAGCAGCTGTTCAACTACCCGGGCATGGGGCTGCTGTTCTGGAACGCGGCGCAGACGTCCGACTACCCGACCCTGCTCGGCTGCGTGCTCGTCATCTCCGTCGCCACCGTCATCGGCACCCTGCTCGCCGACGTGGCACAGTCCGTGATCGACCCGCGAGTGAAGGCAGGCCGCGCATGACCACCGTCCAACTCGCCCCCGAGACGCCCGGGGCACCGGTCACCGTCGCCGCCACCGGGTTCCGGCTGGCCGCCCGCCGCTTCCGGCACAACACACTCGCCGTCATCGGCCTGGTCCTGCTCGTCGTCATCGTGCTGTTCTGCTTCGTCGGCCCGTTCCTGTACCCGACCGACCAGACGCACACCGTGCTCGAGCAGGCGAACCAGGGCCCGAGCGGCGCGCACCTGCTCGGCACCGACGCCGTCGGCCACGACGTCCTCGGCCGTCTGATGTACGGCGGGAGGGTGTCACTCATGGTCGGCATCGCCGCGGGGCTGCTGGCCACCGTCGTCGGCACGCTGTGGGGCTCGGTCGCCGGGTACGTCGGCGGCTGGGTCGACGCGGTCATGATGCGCGTCGTCGACGCCGGCATCGCCATCCCGGCGCTGTTCATCCTGCTCGTCATCTCGGCGATCACCACCCCGGGCGTCTGGGGGCTCATCGTGATCCTCGGCTTCGTGTCCTGGCTCGTGCCCTCCCGGCTCATCCGCGCCGAGACCCTGACGCTGAAGAACCGCGACTTCGTGCTCACCCTCCGCGCCATCGGTGGCTCGCACGCCCGCGCGATCGGCCGGCACCTGCTGCCGAACTCCGTGTCGACGATCGTCGTCGCCGCGACGTTCCAGGTCGCCGACGCGATCCTCCTCGTCGCCTACGTCTCCTACCTGGGCCTCGGCGTGCAACCGCCGGCGACGGACTGGGGCGGCATGCTCTCGGCGGGGCTCACCGCCGCCTACTCCGGTCGCTGGTGGCTGATCGTGCCGCCGGGACTCGCCGTGATCTTCGTCGTCTGCGCGCTCAACGCGGTCGGCGACGGACTCCGGGACGCATTCGACGTGAAGGGCCGCGGATGACCGCCACCGAACCGATCCTCGCCGTCGACGACCTCGGCGTGCACTTCAGCACCGAGTCCGGCGACGTGCACGCCGTCCAGGGCGTGTCCCTGACCGTGGCGCCGGGCGAGACCCTCGCCCTCGTCGGGGAGTCCGGCTCCGGCAAGTCCACCGTGGCGCTCGCCGCGATGGGGCTGCTCTCCGGCAACGCCACCGTCACCGGCAGCGCCGTGGTCGACGGGCACCAGGTCGTCGGCGCGTCCGAGCCGTCCCTGCGGTCCCTGCGTGGCCGGACGGTGTCGATGGTGTTCCAGGAGCCCGCCACCGCCCTCGACCCGCTCACCCGCGTCGGGGCGCAGATCGCCGAGGTCGTCCGCAACCACCGGCAGGTGTCCGCCGCGGCCGCCGCCGCCGAAGCCGTCGACCTCCTCCGCCGCGTGGGAATCCCGTCCCCGGAGGACCGCGCGAAGGCCTTCCCGTTCCAGCTCTCCGGCGGGCAGCGGCAGCGCGTCGTCATCGCGATGGCGATCGCCAACGAGCCGGCGCTCCTCATCGCCGACGAACCGACCACCGCCCTCGACGTCACCGTGCAGGCCGAGATCCTCGAACTGCTCCGGGCGCTCGCCGCCGACACCGGCACCGGCGTCCTGCTCGTCACGCACAACATGGGCGTGGTCGCGGACTTCGCCGACCGGGTCGCCGTGATGCTGCACGGGTCGATCGTCGAGACCGGTGGCGTCGAGGACGTCCTGCTCCGGCCGCAGCACGAGTACACCGGGCGGTTGCTCGCCGCGGTACCGCGCCTCCGGACGGCCGAGGCCGTCGACGGTACCGCGGACGAGCGTCCGGTCGTCGTGGACCGGCCCGCCGCAGCCGACCCGGCCGGGAGGCCCGACACACCCCCGGTGGTCGACCTGCGGGACGTCACGGTCACCTTCGGCCGTGGCGCCCGCGCGGTGCACGCCCTGCGCGGCATCGACGTCGAGGTCCACGCCGGGGAGACCGTCGGCCTGGTCGGCGAGTCCGGCTCCGGCAAGTCCACCGCGGCTCGCGTCGCCCTCGGCCTCGTGCGCCCCACCACGGGCAGCGTCCGGCTGTTCGGCGCGGACGTCCGGCGGAGCCGAGGTCGGGACCGCCTGGCGCTCCGCTCCGGCGTCGGCGTCGTGCTGCAGGATCCGGTGGCCTCCCTCGACCCGCGGATGTCCGTCGGCGAGTGCATCGCAGAGCCGCTCGCCGTCCACCGCCGGCGGACCTCGGCCACCGACCGTCGACGCCGCGTCGACGAGGTCCTGGACGCCGTCCGACTGCCCCGAACCCTGGCCACCCGCGCACCGCGAGAGCTCTCGGGCGGGCAACGCCAGCGGGTGAGCCTCGCCCGGGCGCTCGTGCTCGAGCCCCGGCTGCTCGTCGCCGACGAGCCGACCAGCGCGCTCGACGTCAGCGTGCAGGAGGCCGTCCTCGAGGTCCTCACCGACCTGCAGGCCGACCTCGGCTTCGCGTGCCTGTTCGTCTCGCACGACCTCGCCGTCGTGCAGCGGTTCGCCGAGCGGGTCGTCGTGATGCGCGCCGGGGCGGTCGAGGAGCAGGGGCCGACCGGCGAGACCCTCCTGCACCCCACCACCGACTACACCCGGCGGCTGCTCGCCGCGGTGCCGGTGCCCGACCCGGTGGTGCAACGGCAGCGCCGGACCGAGCGGCTGGCCTCCCTCGCCGCGGTGACCCGGTGATCGACGACCGTGCCCCGGGCAGGCGCGAGGTCGTGGCCGGCATCGACGTCGGTGGCACGAACACCAAGGTCCTCCTCGCCACCACCGACCTCGAGGTCCTGGGCCGGGTCGACCTGCCGACCCCCGCGCACGACGGCGGGGACGCGATCCTGGACGCGGCCGAGGCGGCGGTGCGGTCCCTGCTCGACCGGCACCGGGCCTCCCTGGCGGGTGTCGGGGTGGGCGCTGCCGGCGTCGTCGACCCGACCACGGGCACGGTGCTCGTCACCGCGAACTCGTTCACCGGGTGGGCCGGGTACGGCGTCACCGACGCCGTCGCCGCACGGCTCGGGGTGCCGGCGACGCTCGACAACGACGTGAACGCGTTCCTGCTCGGCGAGGTCGCCGCCGGTGCCGTCGCGGGGGAGCGGGACGTGCTCGGGATGACCCTCGGCACCGGCGTGGGCGGGGCGCTCGTCCTCGACGGCACGCTCTTCGGCGGCCCGCACGGAGCGGCCGGGGAGATCGGCCACGTCCCCGGCTTCGGTGACACCGTCTGCACCTGCGGCGGGCGCGGACACCTCGAGACCGTCGCCGGCGCCCGGGGCATGGCGGACCGCTACGCCGCGAGCACCGGGCGACGGCTCGGCACGCACCAGGTCGCCGAGGCCGCACGTGCGGGGGACCCGGACGCGCAGGCCGTGTTCGCGGCCGCCGGGTGGGGTGTCGCCCGTGCCGTCCTGCTCACGGCGGGGATCCTCGACGTGACGACCGTCGTGATCGGCGGCGGGGTCGCACGGTCGTGGGACCTGCTCGCGCCGGTGATCAGCGCGGCCCTGGCGGACGAACCCCCGGTGAGCGGGGCGACGATCCGCGTGGAGCCGTCCACGCTGGGGCCGGACGCCGTGGCGCTCGGGGCGGCGGCGCAGGTGCGGCGGCTCGTGGCGCGGCGGTGAACCCCGGTTGGGGGAGCTGCTCCGCAGGAGCGGCCGACCAGACGCACCGCTGACCCGCGCGAGGCCGGCGACCAGACGTCGGGCTCCGGCGGACCGGCTGCCCATCCGCGCGGGTTACGGTGCGGGGATGACCTCACCGGCCTCGGACGACGCACTCGCCGAACTGGCGGACGCCGTCCTCCGCGTGGCCCGGGAGCTCGACCCGACGGGCCCGCGGTCCGTCGACGTCGTCCCGTTGACCGGCACCGAGGTGCTGGTGATGCGCTGGGTCGACACGAACCCGGGCACCACCCCGAGCGCGACGGCGGAGGCGACGGCGCTGCGTCGGAGCAACCTCAGCGTCGCGCTCGGGTCGCTCGTCGCGAAGGGCATGGTCGAACGTCGGACGCACCCCGACGACGCCCGACTCGCGCAGCTGTACCCGACGGCGCTCGCGGCCGAGAGCATCGGCCTGCTGCGGGCGCGGTGGACGGAGGCCCTGCGTGCGGCCCTCGACGTGCGGGGTGTCGACGCTGCCGCCGTCACGTCCGCCGTCGGCCTGCTCCAGCGGATCGAGGACGGGCTCAGGCCACCGCGCGGCGGATGAGCTCGGCGACCGCCTGCTCGTCGGCTGCCGAGAACTCCGGCGTCACCGCGAACGAGGTCGGCCAGAACGAGCCGTCGTCGAGCGCCGCGGGGTCCTGGAACCCGAGGGTCGCGTAGCGCGCCTTGAACTTGGCGGCGTCCTGGAAGAAGAACACCACCGAGCCGTCCTTCGCGTAGGCCGGCATCCCGTACCAGAGCTTCGGTGCGAGGTCGGGAGCGACCTCGAGCGCGATGCGGTGGATCCGTTCCGCCAGGCCGCGGTCCGGCTCGGGCATCGCGGCGATCTTGTCGACCACGGCCTGCGCATCGAGGGCGGCCTTCTCGGCCTTCGACGTGCCGCGCTTGCGACTGGCCTTCACCTCGGCCGCGTGCTCGCGCATCGCGGCGCGCTCCTCCGCGGTGAAGGTGCTCTCGGAGATCTCGTCACGTGCTGCCATGGGAGGTCCCTTCGTCGGTGAGCATCACGGTAGCGCCGTGGCAGGCTCGGGTCCATGACCTACATCGCTGCCGACGACCGCTACGACTCGATGACGTACCGCCGCACCGGCCACTCCGGCCTCGACCTGCCGCTGCTGAGCCTCGGCTACTGGCACAACTTCGGTGACGACGTGCCCTTCGAGACCCAGCGCGCGGTGAGCCGCCGGGCGTTCGACCTCGGCATCACGCACCACGACCTCGCGAACAACTACGGCCCGCCCTACGGCGCCGCCGAGGTCAACTTCGGCCGGCTCATGCGTGAGGACTTCGCTCCGTACCGCGACGAGATGGTCGTCTCGACGAAGGCCGGCTGGGACATGTGGCCCGGCCCGTACGGGCAGGGTGGCGGCTCGCGCAAGTACGTGCTCGCCTCGCTCGACCAGTCGCTGCGCCGCACCGGCCTCGACTACGTCGACGTCTTCTACTCGCACCGCCTCGACGCGTCCACGCCGCTCGAGGAGACGATGGGCGCCCTGCACACGGCCGTCCAGCAGGGCAAGGCGCTCTACGTCGGCATCTCGTCCTACGACGCCGACCGCACCCGACAGGCTGCCGCGATCCTCCGCGACCTCGGCACGCCGCTGCTCATCCACCAGCCCTCGTACTCGATGCTCAACCGTTGGATCGAGACCGAGGGGCTGCTCGACGCAGCCGGGGATCTCGGCTTCGGCGTGATCGGCTTCACGGCGCTCGCGCAGGGGCTCCTGACCGGCAAGTACCTCGACGGCGTCCCGGAGGGTTCCCGCGCCGCTGCCGGCAAGTCCCTCGACCCGTCGACGATCACCCCCGAGGTCGTCGAGCACCTGAACGCCCTGAACGCCGTCGCGGAGTCCCGCGGACAGACGATGGCGCAGCTCGCCCTGGCATGGGCCCTCCGCGACGAGCGGGTGACCTCGCTCGTCATCGGGGCATCGCGCGTCGAACAGCTCGAGGACAACGTCGCCGCACTCGCGAACACCACGTTCTCGGACGAGGAGCTCCGCACCATCGACGAGCACACCGTCGGCATCGCCGACGTCGACCTGTGGGCGGGAGCCCGCGCCGGCGAGGTCTCCTGATCCGGGGCGGGCCGTCCCGCTCGGTCCCGAAGTGTCACCAGCGCACCTCCAGTTCGACACTTGCTAGGCCAAGTGTGAACGACGCCGGCCGTCGCGGCCGACCGCAGGCACCGCCGGACGGGAGGCTGGGCACCAGCTTCGGAACGCGCCTCCCGTCCGGCGGGTACCCTGGACAGGCAATCCAGCAACAACCGTGTATCTACCGGACGCCGGCACCCCGGCGGACAGCGGCGGCACCCGATGGGTCCGTCCGACAGGGGCGGGCCGAGAAGGCACACCCCCACCATGCTCCAACCGCGTTCCACCAGCGCGTCCCTGATCACCCTCGCCGGGCGGTCCTACTTCCCCATCGCCTTCATCGCGCGGCTCCCGTTCGCGATGATGGTCGTCGGCGTCCTGACCCTCGTCGTCGCCGCGCGTGACTCCGTCGCCCTCGGCGGCATCAACTCCGCGTCCGTCGGCATCGGCTCCGCGCTCTTCGGTCCGCTCGTCGGTGCCGCGGCCGACAAGTACGGTCAACGGGCGGTGCTCGTGCCCGTCGGTCTCGCCAACGCGGTGCTGCTCGGCGCCCTGCCGTTCGTCGTGCAGAGTGCCGCGCCGGACCTCGCCGTGCTCGCGATGTCCTTCCTCATCGGCGCGAGCGCGCCGCAGGTCGCGCCGATGTCCCGCACCCGGCTGGTCGCGATCATCCGGAACCGGATGGACCCGAAGCGGCACGAGCGGGTCCTCAGCGGCACGATGGCGTACGAGTCCGCGGCCGACGAGACCGTCTTCATCGTCGGGCCGTTCCTGGTCGGCGTCCTCGCGAGCGCGATCGCGCCGTGGGTCGCCGTGGCCGGGGCCTCCGTGTTGACCTTCGTCTTCGTGACGGCGTTCGCACTGCACCCCACCGGTCGGCTCACGCTCGGGCACGCGTCCGACCCCCGCCCCGCGCCGGCCCGGGAGCTCCTCCGGCCCCGCCTGGTCGTCGTGGTCGTCGGCATCCTCGGCATCGGGTTCTTCTTCGGGTCGACCCTGACCTCGCTGACGGCGTTCATGGCCGACCACGGGGGATCGTCGCGCGCCGGCCTGCTCTACGGGCTGATGGGCATCGGCTCGGCCGGGCTCGCGCTCGGATCGGCGACGTTCCCGCGGGCCTTCCGGCTCGGCTGGCGGTGGCTGGTGTTCGGCGCCGTGCTCCTGGGCTCGGCGATCGTCTTCGCGACCGCGGACTCCGTGCTCGCGGTCGGGATCGTCCTCGCGGTGATGGGCATCGGCATCGGTCCGACCCTCGTGACGCAGTACAGCCTCGGGTCCGACCGCTCGCCGGTGGGGCGTTCAGCGACGACCATGACGATCCTCGGCTCGGCCGTCATCGTCGGGCAGTCGATCGCCTCGGCCGTGGTCGGTGAGGTCGCGGAGCGTGCCGGTACGCCGGCGGCGATGGCGTTCCCGGCGATCTCGGCGGCCGTGGTCGTGCTGGCCGCGATGGTCAACCTGGTGCTGTCGCGTCGGGACGCCGTGCGCTGAGCGCCGGCGACGCAGCGGCCCGGGCGGCTCAGGCCGATGCCCCTGGCCGGTCCGGCCGTCCGGCGACGCGTCGCCAGGCGGGAGTCGCATCCGCGAGGTGCGGGTAGACCGTCAGCATCGCCGCGGGCACGACGACCCAGGTGTCCCGGTCGGACTCACGGTACGACCGCTCGACGGCTTCCGCGTACCCGGGGGACCCGGAAGTCGGCGGCCAGCCCTGCGCGGTACGCGGGAGTCGAGCCTCGACGCCGGACTGCACGAGCTCGTCCCGGTGTGCGTCGGTGAGCGGTCGGAGCGCCCCTTCGTGGACGAGCCAGTCCACGACCTCCTGCATCTGCGCGGCCGTCACCCCGTGGCCCTTGGTGTCGTCGGACATCGCGGACCGGGCTCGCTGCGGTTGGACGATCCAGGGAACGTCGAACGACAGGTCGCCCTGCGCCGCCACTCGGTGCTGCGCGGGGGCGGACTCGACGATCTCGCGGAGCAGGTACTCCTCACCCTTCGCGAAGACGCGCTGTGCCCGGCGCTCGAGTCGCGGGTACGGGACTGCAGCACGGCCCGGTGCCGCCACACTCGGGACCGGGACGGCGTTCGCGGCGCGCCACCACGCTCGCAGTCGCTCACCCGCTGATCGGCGTCCGCCCATGACAGCCACCGTACCGTCGCGTCCGTCGGGAGGGTGCCCCAGTGCTGGCTGCCGTCGTCACCGTCCCGCCGGGGCGATGGACCTGGTGCTGTCGCGTCGGGACAGCGTGCGCTGACCGCGGCGGGATGGGGCGCCTGCACCGGTTCTCAGCCGGTAGTCTTCCCCTCGCGGCGTGGTCGTCGGGATGATGAGCTCGTGCGTCGCATCACGGTCGTGGGTCTCGGGTCCGTCCTCGCTGTCCTGGTCGCCGCGGTCGTCGTCGTGTCCGTCCCCGGGAGGTCGGGGCCGTCCGCGCCGCTCCCACCGGCCGGCGCCTCGGCGAGCACGGTGGGCCGGGCCTTCCTGGACGCCGCCGTCCGCCGCGACTGCGACGGGATGCGGGCGCTGTCGAGCCCTGATGACACGAGCTGGTGCCCGGCCAGCCGGTGGGGGCAATGGACCGGCGAGGGCGACCCGACCATGCACTCCTGGGGAAGCCTGCGGAACGTCTCGGCCGCTGCGGACGCCGAGCAGTGCTTCGTGTACTCCCTCCGGCAGTCCGGGCTCGTCGGGATGGCGACGGGGGAGGGCACCTGGGGGTTCTGCGAGAAGCACACCCGGCACGGATGGCGGATCGTCTCCGAGGGGGAGGCGTGAATTGCCCATCGGGTAAATTTGCCTAATGGGCAAATAGGGCCTAGCTTGGTGTCATGACAGACGAGGTCTCGTTCCGCGAGCAGAAGAAGGCAGCGATCCGTGACGCATTGAGCGTGACGACAGTGCTGCTCGCCCGGGAGCGCGGGCTCGACAACGTCCGCGTCGAGGACATCGTCGGCCGGGTCGGAGTGTCGAGGCGGACGTTCGGGAACTACTTCTCGAGCAAGGAAGACGCCATCGCAGACCGCCACGTGCAACGCGTCCGCGCAGCGGCCGTCGATCTGCTGCAGCGGCCACGCGAGGAGCCGCTGTGGACTGCTGTCACGGAGGCGCTGCTCGCTCCGTACGAGGCGGAAGAGGCGACGGTCCCCTCGCAAGCGGAGCAGAGCGGGCTGCTCGCAGTGCTGTCGATTCCAGGCATGCAGTCCGCCGTCGACCGAGGTGCCCGCGCGGCGAACGCCGTGTTCACGACCGCCATCGCGGCGCGCTGTGACGCAGCACCGGATGACCCCGTGCCTGGTCTGGTGTCCGCCGCGGCGCTGTCGACCTTGTTGACGACGCTGGAGTCCTGGGCGGCGCGCGCAGAGCCGCAACCCCTGCAGCCGTTCCTCCGAGCTGCGTTCCGACTCCTCGGCGAGGGTTTCGACCAACTCCGCTGACCACTCACTCCGCGAACACCGTCAGGAAGAAGATCGTCATGTACGACGTCGTCATCGTCGGAGGCGGACCCGTGGGCGTCTTCGCCGCCTGCGAGCTGAAGCTCGCGGGTGCGAACCCCCTCGTCCTCGAACGTCTCCCCGAGATCAACCAGTGGGACAAAGCGCACGGCTTGACCGGACAGGTCGTCCGACTCCTGGACCACCGCGGCTTGTTCGAGCAGTGCGCTGGGACGGCCGTCCCGGTGCCTGCGCCGAGCTTCTTCTTCGGAGCACTGCCCCTTCCACTCCATGTGCTCGGCGACCACAACCCGATGTACCTGCTCCACATCAACCAGCGCGACCTCGAGCGCGTCCTCGACGACCGCGCAGCAGAACTCGGCGTCGAGATCCGTCGCGGCGTCGAGATGCGTTCCTTCGCGCAACACGACGACACCGTCACCGTCGACGTGGTCGACGCCGCGACCGGTGCGGAGCGGACGGTCTCGGCGCAGTACTTGGTGGGGAGTGACGGGGCGCGGAGCACGGTGCGGAAACGCTCCGGTATCGGCTTCCCCGGCAACACCGACCACCACATCGTCGACCGCACAGCGCTCATCGCCCCGACTCCGCAGCTGACGCCCGCCGGCCCCGGGAAAGTGCACGTTGCAGGTCTGGGGGAGATCGCAGAGAGCTTCCACCGCACCGAGACCGGCGTCGTCACCATCGCCCTCCGCGACCCGGAGCACCCGCTGGTCCACACCGCCGAATGGGAGGACCACCCCGACCGCAGCTTCCCCGGCGAGGGGGCAGCCATGACGCTGGCCGAGATGGAGGACAGCCTGGAGCGCGTCCTCGGTGTCCGCGTCGACCTGCATGCGCCGGCCGAGGGTGAGCCGACGTTGCTGCGCCGTCTGTCCGGTCGGAACACCCGCGTCGCCGACCGCTACCGCGAGCGGCGGGTGTTCCTGCTCGGTGACGCCGCACACGTGCACTCCGCCGCCGGCGGACCAGGCCTGAACCTCGCACTGCAGGACGCGGCGAACCTCGCCTGGAAACTCGCCGCCGTCCTCCACGGCTGGGCCCCCGCGGGCTTGCTCGACACCTACGAGACCGAGCGCCGCCCGCTCGGACAACGCGTCTTCATGCAGACCCAAGCACAGACCGCGCTCATGGCGCCCGGCTCGGACGTCACCGCCCTCCGCGACCTGTTCGCCGAGATGCTCACCGACACGACCACCGTGCAGCGCATCGCAGATCTCCTCGCCGGGTCCGACGTCCGCTACGACATGGGTTCCATGGACTCCAACGGCCCCACCGGACGGTTCGCGCCGTCGACGACGGTCGAGCTCGTCGACGGGACCATTCGCAGGATCCCGGAACTGCTCCGCAACGCCCGCCCGATCCTGCTCGACGCGACGGGCGAACACCGCGACACCATCGCCCCGTGGAACGACCGCGTCGACCACGTGCCGCTGGCCACGACCCACGAACAGACCTCGATGCTGATCCGACCCGACGGGTTCATCGCCTGGTCCGACACCGACCCTGCCTCCCTCACCGAGGCGCTCTCCGCCTGGTTCGGAACACCCGAACCCGGCTCCACCGGAACGGTGTGAAGCGTGGACCTCGACGTGATCGGAGCCGCGATCGTCTCGATCAGCGGTGCGCTCTTCGCGACCGCTTCGGTCTGGTGCCTGGTCGGCCTCTTCCTCAGGACGCGAGGGAAGCCCGTCCTCCCAGCAGCTTCCAGAGCCCACCTGTTCACCTCGGCATCGACGGTCTTCGTCGGGCTCGTCGTCCACATCATCGGTTTCTTCCCCGAAGCCTTCGTGCTCATCTCCGCGGGTGCCACGTCAACGCTCGTCGCCGTCTCCGTCGCACGGACGACGGAACGCACCACTCCCGGCCGGGTTGCGGGACCAGCACTCCTCATGGCGAGCGGGATCGTCGCGCTCACGATCGGGCTGCTCATCTGACCGCTGAACGGGCCCAGGTGGGCAGGAGTTCGTGCGTGAGCACGGCGGCTGAGACGGGTCGTCGGCGGTCAGGCTTCGGTGTCGTCGACCAGCAGGTCCTCGTGCCGGTAGTCGCCCGAACGCAACCCGGCGCGGGCGATCATGTGCGTCGACACCGGCACGAGCGCCAGCTGGAACACCAGCGCCGGCAGCACCACCCAGAGCGCCGTCCACGTCCAGACGGCGACGAC
Organism: Curtobacterium sp. MCBD17_021; assembly: GCF_003234525.1. Lineage (NCBI taxonomy): Bacteria > Bacillati > Actinomycetota > Actinomycetes > Micrococcales > Microbacteriaceae > Curtobacterium > Curtobacterium sp. MCBD17_021. The sequence goes on from NZ_QKTS01000013.1 coordinate 69,335, forward strand.
GACCGCCGCCAGGCAGCAGGCCAGCCCGAGCACCTGGGGCTTCGCCATCGCGTGCAGCCGGACCAGCGGGTCCGGGAAGCGCACGATGCCGATCGCCGCGGCGAGGGACAGCGAGGCCCCCACGAGGAGCAGTGCGAGGGCGATCCACGCGCGGATGCCGGCGTCGTCGAGGAACGCCTGCAGCATGTCCGTCATCTCGGTCATCGCCGGCCTCCCGCGGTGTGGCCGTGCTCGTCCTCGGCTGCGGCGTCGTCGGCCTGACCGGCGACGGTGGCCTCGTCGGCTGCCTCCACGGCGTGCTCGGGGGTGGTGGCGTCCATGCCCTCGTCCTCCGGGTCGGTCGACGGGGTGACCGCGCGCGCGACGGCGACGGTCGCGAAGACGCTCGTCGCGGCGATGACGACCAGCACGGGCACGGCGCTGAGGTCCTGCCGGATCACCACCGCGGCGGCGATGACGAGCAGCACGGTGGTGAGCACCATGTCCGACCCGATCATCCGGTCGAGGATCGTCGGCCCGCGCACGATGCGCCCGACCGCGAGCGCCAGGGTGACTCCGAGGAGCACCAGCACGAGGGCGACCCCGACGGCCATGACGGCGAGGGCGGCGCTCACCGGGTCACCTCCGGCAGCGGCTCGGACAGTTCCGACACGTCCTGCTTCGAGCCGATCGCGCGGATCACGAGCGCCTCGATCGTCAGCGCCTCGCGGCGGGCGTGGTCGACCTGCTCGACACGCTCGGTGTCGAGCACGTGCAGGAGCAGGCGTCGTCGGCGCAGGTCCTCGTCGATCACGTACGAGCCGGGGACGAGCGAGATCGCGATGGTGGACAGGGTGAAGGTCATCTCCGACGTGGTGTGCAGCTGGACGAGGACGATCGAGCTCCTCCGGACGCCCCGGGGTCGGACCGCCACCCACGCGATCCGGAACGACGCGACGACGACGTAGCCGGCCCAGACGACGAGGAACCGCAGCACCTGGAGCACGGAGAACCGAGCGGACAACGGCACCGGCGGCAACGGCAGCAGCTGCGTGACGAGCAGCGCGACGACGAGCCCACACAGCAGGGTGAGCGGTGTCCAGTTGCCCCAGAGCAGTGCCCAGAGCACGGTCAGCCCGGCGACGAGGGGCACGTCGTAGCGCCACGCCAGTGCCATCCGGCGGGCGTTCGTGAACCGGCGGACGTCCGTCATCGTGCCGCACCCCCGAGCACGGCCTGCACGTAGCGGTCCGGGGACTCGAGCGACTCGGCGGCGCGGGTCGCGTAGCCGTAGAGCGGTCCGGCGACGACCGTCAGGGCGACGGATCCGAGCACCGCCACGGTCGTCACGGCGACGAGCATCGGGGGCAGTTTCGTCCGGGCGTGCTCGGACGACGGCGCCTCGCCGTGCTCGTGCGTGTCCGACTTCGTCGGGTCGTCGAGCGTACCGATCGAGCCGTCCCCGGCCGGGGCGCGCACGACCGCGGCCCGCGCACCATCGCTGGCGGAGCCTCCCGGCCGGTCGTCGCCCTCCGGCACGGTGACGGGGGCGGGTTCCGGCGCGCGCAGGTGCTCGTGCGGTTCGGCGACGCTGGCATGCGGCGCCGCGGCCTCGGCAGCGGGCTTCGGCCGCCAGAAGGCGGCGTCCCAGACGCGCATCAGCGCGTACAGGGTCAGGAGGCTCGTCACGACTCCGGCGCCGATCGTCAGGTAGGCCAACGGCGAACCGTCCTCCGCCGCTGCGCGGAACAGGCCGAGCTTGCCGATGAAGCCGGAGAACGGCGGGATCCCGCCCAGGTTGAACGCCGGGACCAGGTACAGGGCCGCGAGCAGGGGTGCCGCCGTGAGGAGGCCGCCCAGCGAGCGGGTGGAGGTGGTGCCGCCGACCCGCTCCATGAGCCCGGAGACCAGGAACAGCGTGGTCTGCACGACGATGTGGTGCACGGTGTAGAAGACCGCCGCCGCCGTGCCGACCACCGACCCGAGGCCGATGCCCATCACCATGAAGCCGATGTGGCTGATCAGGGTGAAGGACAGCAACCGTTTCACGTCGGTCTGCGACACCGCGCCGAGCACCCCGACGATCATCGTCAGCGCCGCGACCACGAGCAGGACCGTGTTGAGTTGCGGCCGGGGGAAGATGATCGTCTCGAGCCGGATGATCGCGTAGATGCCGACCTTCGTGAGCAGGCCGGCGAACACCGCGGTGACCGGTGCGGGGGCGGTCGGGTAGGAGTCCGGCAGCCAGAACGCCAGCGGGAACACCGCCGCCTTGATGCCGAAGCCGATGAGCAACATCGTGTGGAGCAGCAGTTGGACGTGCTCGGGCAGGTCGGCCACCCGTTCGCTGATCTGCGCGATGTTCACGGTGCCGGTCGCGCCGTAGACCAGGCCGATGGCGGCGAGGAAGATCGACGACGAGATGAGGCTCGTGATGATGTACGTCGTCCCGGCCCGCACGCGCTGCACGCTGCCACCGACGGTGATGAGCACGTAGCTCGCCACCAGGAGCATCTCGAACGCGACGTACAGGTTGAACAGGTCGCCGGCGATGAACGAGTCGAGGACGCCCGCGGCGAGGACGAGGTACGTCGGGTAGAAGATCGTGACCGGGGCGTCCTCGTCGTCGTCGGCCAGGCCCTGGCCGATCGAGAACAGCAGGACGACGAGCAGCACCGACGCCGACACGGTGAGGAGCAGGGCGCTCAGCCGGTCGACCACGAGCGAGATGCCGTACGGCGCCTGCCAGCCGCCGACCTGCACGACGATCGTGCCGTGCCGGTCGACGAGGACCATGAGGGCCACGGCCACGGCGACCGCGATGACGAGCACCGCGACCGTGATCGCACGCTGCAGCTGCTGGTGGCGGAGCAGGCCGAGGGCGACGGCGGCGCCGAGCAGGGGGACGAGGACCAGGAGCGGGACGAGGGAGGTCACGGGCGGGCCTGCTCTCGGTCGGTGTCGTGCGGGGTGGTGACGTGCGGGTCGTCCGCGTCCTCCGGGGCCTTCGGGTCGCGCCGTGCACGCGGGTCGTCCTCTTCCGCCAGCTCGGGGTCGTCGTCGGCCGGGTCGTCCCGGTCGTGGCGGATCGCGACGTCGGCCTCGTCCACCTCGACCTCGTCGGCGCGGGACAACCGCCAGGAGCGGTGGATGAGCGCGAGGAGGAACGCGCTGACGGCGAAGGTGATGACGATCGCGGTGAGGGCGAAGGCCTGGGGGAGCGGGTCGGTGATGCCGTCCGCGGTCTTCCCGATCGGCGGGTCGCCCGCGGCGCCGGACATGGTCAGCAGCAGCAGGTTGAGCGCGTTGCCGAGCAGGAGGAAGCCGAGCAGCATCCGGGTCAGGGAGCGTTCGAGGAGCAGGTAGACGCCGCACGAGAACAGCACGGCCATCGCGATGACGAGGACGAGGGTGACGGTCATGCGTTGGTTCCCTCCATGGTGTCAGCGGTGGCGGTGGCGGTGTCGGTGCCGGTGGTGGTGGTGCGACGGTCCGCGATGCGCTGGCGGTCGACCTCGGCCCCGAGCGAGCGGAGGACGTCGAGCACGAGCCCGACCACGACGAGGTACACGCCGATGTCGAAGAACGTCGCGGTGACGAACTCGACGTGCCCGAGCACCGGGACGGTCGCCTCGAAGAACTCGGAGTAGAGCGCCTCCTTGCCGGCGACCATCGGCACGATCGCGGTGACGGCCGCGGTGGCGACCCCGAGTCCGAGGAGACGGCCGGCGCGGATGGGGGCGGCCGCACCGAGTTCGGCCGGGCCGCCCGCCAGGTACCGGGCGGCGAGGGCGATGCCGGCGACCAGACCACCGGCGAAACCACCACCGGCCGAGTTGTGGCCGGCGAACAGCAGGTACAGCGACAGCACGATGAGCCCGTGGAACAGCAGGCGGACGACGATGTCGAGCAGCGCGGAGCGTCCGGTCGGGATCGCGGCGCTCGTCGGGAGCCACGCGCGGGGTTCGCCGTCGGCCCGGTCGTCGCCGCTCGCGACCGACGAGGGCATGTCCCGGAGGCGGGGCAGGGTGTCCTCGCGGGAGTTCACGAAGATGAGGCTCGCGACGCCCGTCGCCGCAGCGACCACGACGGTGAGCTCACCGAGCGTGTCCCAGCCACGCAGGTCGACCAGGGCGACGTTGACCACGTTGAGTCCGTGCCCGAAGGAGCTCGTCAGAGCGGGCAGGTCCGGCCAGAGCGGTTCGGCGGTACGGGCGGAGGCGGCGACGATGACCACGACCGCGAGGGTGATGCCGGCCAGGGCGGCGAAGAAGGCCCGGAGCACGCGGAAGCGCGAGGGGTTGGCGGTTCCGATGCGCGGGGGCAGCCGACGGAGCACGAGCACGAAGGCGATCAGGGTCACGGTCTCGACGACGAGCTGCGTGAGCGCGAGGTCGACGGCGCCGTGCAGCAGGAAGAGCATCGCGGTGCCGTAGCCCGTCACGCCGACCAGGACGGCCGCGGCGAACCGGGTCTTCGCGGCGAGGACGGCGACCGCGGCGGCCGACATCACGAGGACCACGGGGATCTGCCCCCAGGTGTCGGCGAAGCGGACGTGGAACGACCACGGACCGCCGACCACGAGGTTCGCGATGGCGCCGGCGACGAAGACCGACAGGATGACGGTGAGGTAGTAGGGGAGCGAGCCGCGCTGGAGACCGGCGGTGAGCCAGGTCGCGAAACGGTCCAGGCCGCGCATCATCCGTCGGTAGTTCGCGGACGCCGACGGGGAGCCCGCCAGGCGGTGCTGCACGGCCTCGACGCGGGTGCGGAGCAGGAAGAGGACGGCGCCGCCGACGAGGGTCAGCGCCGAGATGCCGAGCGCCGGTTCGAGACCGTGCCAGAGCGCCAGGTGCGGGACCTCGCCGGAGCCGTGCCGTGCTGCGGCCGCGGCGGACTCGAAGCCGTGCGCGACGGACGGGGTCGCGAGCCCGAGCACGAGGCCCGTGACGCCGAGCACCGACGGGACGACGCCCAGGCCGTGCAGTGCGTGCGGCTCGGTCTGCGGGACGCCGGACTTCCGCGCGAAGGTGCCCCAGAAGAACCGGCAGGAGTACGCCACCGTCAGGACGGAGCCGAGCGTGACCCCGACCAGTGCGACCCAGGCCCACCCGGCGTCGGCACTGTGCAGCTCCTCGACGAACCCGGTGAGCACGGCCTCCTTCGCGACGAAACCGATGAGCGGTGGGATGCCCGACATCGAGGCGAGCGCGAGCACCGCGACGGCCGCGAGCCACGGTAGCCGACGCCCCACACCGCTGAGCTTCCAGAGGTCGCGGGTGCCGGCGACGTGGTCGACCGTGCCGACGACCATGAACAGCGTCGACTTGAACGTGGCGTGGGCGACGAGGAGCACGACCCCGCCGAGGGCGAGTTCCGGCACGCCCCACCCGCTCGCGAGCACGAGGAACCCGAGCTGGGCGACCGTCCCGTAGGCGAGCAGCAGCTTGAGGTCGGTCTGGCGGAGGGCCCGGTACCCGCCGACGAGCATGCCCAGCACCCCGAGGACGGTGATCGTCTCGCGCCACCCGTCGAGCAGCGCGAACGCCGGAGCGAGCCGGGCGACCAGGTAGATGCCGGCCTTGACCATCGCGGCGGCGTGCAGGTAGGCGCTGACCGGGGTCGGCGCGGCCATCGCTGCGGGCAGCCAGAAGTGGAAGGGGACGATCGCGGACTTCGTCAGTGCGCCGACGAGCACGAGCACCACGGACACCGACACGGCGGTGCCGGTCGGCGGTGCGGCGATGATCCCCGACAGCGAGGTGGTGCCGGCGGCGACGGACACGACGACCAGGCCGGCCAGCATCGCGAGCCCGCCGGCCGTGGTGACCACGAGCGCCTGCATGGCCGCAGCGCGACTGGCGCGCTTGACGGCGTCGTGCCCGATGAGCAGGTACGAGAAGACCGTCGTGGCCTCCCACAGGACGAACAGCACGATGACGTCGTCGGCGATCACGAGGCCGTACATCGAACCGGCGAAGGCGGTCAGCACGCCGGCGAACCGACCGAGTCCGGGCTCGTCGTCGGGGAAGTACGACGCGCAGTAGACGAGCACGAGGGCTCCGACCGCGGTGACCACGAGCGCGAGCACCCACGACAGCGCGTCGACCCGGAACGCCAGGTCGAGGGCGAGTTGGGGGATCCAGCGCACCCGCTCGGTGACGCCGGTGTCGAGGGCGGACCGGGTCTGCGTCAGGGTGAGGACGGCGGCGGCCACGGGGGCGAGGGCGGCGACGAAGAAGACGCGGCGCCCCAGCAGGGGGGTGAGTGCGGGGACGACGAGTGCGATGACGCCGAACGCGATGAGGACGGTGGACAAGCGGGGCACCTCCTCGGGGGTCGGGCTGCAGTCCGGCTCTCTTGGTTCCTCACAGCCTACGGAGAGGTGGATGGGCAGACCCTGTGGAGTCCGTCAGGTTCGCCCGCACGGGTGCATGCTCCGCACACAGGTCGGCGGTCGGCCGACCCGTCGAGCGCCGGGACCTGGGATGATCGTCAGCGGTGCGCGCTCGGCGTGCCGTGGAGGTGACCGGTGGACGCAGCAGAACAGATGGTGCTGCAGCTCGTCGGCACCCCGTGGGCGTTCCTCGCCGTCGGACTCGTGCTCGCGGTGGGCAGCGTCGCGGTGTTCCTCCCCAGTCAGGCGATGGTCGTCGCGATCGGCACGCTCTTGGTCGGCGGGGACGGCGGCCTCCTGCCGGTGGTGTTCCTCGTCGTCGCGGCGACGATCGGCATGGTGCTCGGGGACCTCGGGCTCTACCACCTGGCGCGATCCGCGGACCTCGGCTCGAGGTCGTGGTTCACCCGGCCGAAGGTCAGCAAGGCACGGGAGGCGATCGACGAGCGGTACCGCGCCGCCCCAGGTCGCATCGCCGTCCTCGGTCGGTTCATCCCGATGGGACGGCTCACGACGAACCTCGTCGGCGCCGACAGCGGTCTCGACGTCCGGCGCTTCCTGCTCAGCTGCCTGCTCGCCGACGTCGTCTGGGCGGCCTACTGCGTCGGCATCGCGGCGGCCACCGGCGGGTGGAGCCGCGACCGGCCGTTCCTCGTGACCGTGCTGGCGGTCGTGGCCTCGATCCTCCTCGGGCTCGGCATCTCGGCGGTCGAGAAGGCCCTGCGCCGACGCGGTGAGGCGGCGGCAGCGGCCTGAGCCGCCCGCACCGAGCTGATCGAGCCGCCCGTCCCGCGCGGCTCGGACCGCCCATTCCGCGGGGGGTCGACGAGTCGGGCCCGTAGCGTGGCCGTACTGTCCGTGTCCGAAGGAGAACCGTGCCCGCGCCGAGCCTCACCGACCTCGTCCCCGACCCGACCGCGCTCGAGACGCTCGACACCGGCAGCACGTGGGCGGAGGGGCCCTGCTGGATCCCCGCCACCCGCACGCTCCGCTGGTCCGACATCCCCGGGGACCGTGTCCTGCAGTGGTCGGCGGCGGACGGCGCCGTCACGGAGTACGCCACGGGGGTCGAGTTCACCAACGGCCGGACGCTCGACCGCGACGGCTCGGTGGTGCAGTGCTCGCACGGGCTCCGGCGCGTCGAGCGCGACCGGAACGGCACCGTCACGCCGGTGACCACGAGCTGGGGTGCGGTCCGCTTCAACTCCCCGAACGACGTCGTCGTCACGCGGGACGGCAGCGTCTGGTTCACCGACCCGGCGTACGGCATCACGCAGCCGCGCGAGGGACACCCGGGCGCGCGGGAGTACGGCGACCACTGGGTGTTCCGCTGCGGGCCGGACGGCGAGGACCTCCGGCCGGTCGTGCTCGACGTCGACGAACCGAACGGACTGGCCTTCTCGCCCGACGAGCGGGTGCTCTACGTCGCCAGTTCCGACCGAGCCCGGCCGGTGATCCGGGCCTACGACGTGGTGACGGACGGCGACGCCGCTCCCGGCGTGCCCGGCGTCCGGGTCAAGAACGGCCGCGACCTCGTGCGCTTCGCGCCGGGTGAGGGTGTGCCGGACGGCATCCGCGTCGACGAGGGGGGCCGGCTGTGGTCGTCCTCCGCCGTCGGGGTGTTCGTGCACACCGCGGACGGCACGCGCATCGGGACGGTCCCCGTGCCCGAGGTCGTCGCGAACCTCTGTTTCGGCGGCGACGACGGCCGCACCCTCTTCGTCACCGCGACGACCTCGGTGCACCGCATCCGGACCACGACCCGGGACGCCGCCCGCCGCTGACGTATCCTGGCTCGGCCATGCAGTGCGACTACTTCGACCGCGGGGTGTGCCGGTCGTGCACCCTGATGGGCCAGCCCTACGGCGACCAGGTGCTCGACAAGGAGCTCCGCACCCGTGAGCTCCTCCACGACGCGGTCGAAGCGGCCGGCGGCCCCGGGGCGGTCGAATGGCTGCCGGCGGTCACGAGCCCCGAGTCCGGCTACCGCAACAAGGCGAAGATGGTCGTCGGCGGTTCGGTGCAGCACCCGACGGTCGGCATCCTGGACGAGCGGCAGCGCGGGGTCGACCTGCGGCACTGCGGCATCTGCACACCGGGCATCCAGCGCGCGCTCCCCGTGCTCGCCGACTTCGTGTCGTCGGCAGGGCTCATCCCCTACGACGTCCGGCAGCGCCGGGGCGAGCTGAAGTACGTGCTCGTCACCGAGTCGCCGGACGCCGAGCTCATGGTGCGGTTCGTCCTCCGCTCCGAGGGGCAGCTCCCGCGACTGCGCGAGCACCTCGACGCGCTCCGACGGGTCCTGCCGCAGGCGGTCGTCGTGACGGCGAACCTGCTGCCCGAGCACAAGGCCGTCACCGAGGGGGACCGGGAGGTCGTCCTCACCGAGCAGCAGACCCTCCCGATGCGCCTCGGTCCGGTGACGATGCACCTGCGCCCGCAGAGCTTCTTCCAGACGAACACCGCCGTCGCGACGCAGCTGTACGCCCAGGCGTCGTCGTGGATCGACGAGGTCGACCCGGTGTCGATGTGGGACCTGTACTGCGGCGTCGGCGGCTTCGCCCTGCACGCCGCTCGTCCGGGCCGCGCGGTCACCGGGATCGAGACGAGCCGTGAGGCCATCGTGTCCGCCAAGCAGTCCGCGCGCGAGGCGGGCCTGTCCGACGTCCGGTTCGCCGCCGACGACGCCACCGCGCACGCCCTGCGCACGCGGCCCGGTTCGACGCCGGAACTCGTCGTGGTGAACCCACCCCGGCGCGGCATCGGGGCCGAGCTGTCGGGGTGGTTCGAGACGTCGGACGTCCGTCACGTCGTCTACTCGAGCTGCAACCCGGTGACCCTCGCGCGCGACCTCGCGGCGATGCCGTCGTTCCGGCTGCGGCGGGCCCGCGTCCTCGACATGTTCCCGCAGACGGGGCACCTCGAGGCCGTCACGCTGCTCTCGCGGGACTGACGGACGGGAGGCGCGGTGCGGGCCGGTCACGGCCCTCCCGTCGGGGTCCGGTACCGCCCGCAGCCGGATTGCCAGGGAACTCGGAAGGTCGTGTACCCGGGTACGTGCCGATCGCCGCAGGCGTGCCGATCGAGGCAGACGTCGAGGGGCGAGGGGTACATACCACTGACGGGCAGAACCATTTGTCTCAGTTTGATAACGAGCCAGAGTTTCCTATGGTGGCCGACCGTGACGCCGGCGCGGAGGCTGCCCCCGGCGACACCATCAGACTGACCGCGATCGGTCGGGGTGGGCAGCCGCGTCGGGAACGACGACGCGACCCCGGTGGAGCAACGACATGAAGAACCACACCCGAACCCGCGCCCTCGTCGGCGGACTCGCCTTCGCCGGCATCGCCGCGACGGGCGTCGGTCTCGCGGCTGCACCGGCCAGCGCGGCCGACGGCTCGACCTGGGACGCCCTGGCAGCCTGCGAGTCCAGCGGCAACTGGGCCACGAACACCGGCAACGGTTACTACGGTGGCCTGCAGTTCACGCAGAGCACCTGGGCCGCCAACGGCGGCACCGGCAGCCCGGCGGGCGCCAGCCGTGAGACGCAGATCGCGGTGGCCGAGAACGTCCTGGCCACGCAGGGCTGGGGCGCGTGGCCGGCCTGCTCCGCGAAGCTGGGCCTGAGCGGCACCAGCGGTGCGGCCCCGGCACCGGTCCAGCAGCCGGCCGCTTCGGCACCCGCCCCGGCGGCACCGGCGGCCCCCGCCCAGCAGGCGGCTCCCGCCGAGCAAGCCGCGCCCGCGCAGCAGGCGGCTCCGAGCACGCCGGCTCCGTCGGCGACCTCGAGCAAGCCGGCCGCCGTGGCCACGAGCGGCAAGACCGTCAAGGTGGTGTCCGGCGACACGCTCGACACCATCGCGACGAAGCTCGGCATCGAGGGGGGCTGGAAGCAGCTGTGGGCGGCGAACACGTCGACCATCGACGACGCCAACCTCATCTACGCGGGGCAGACCCTGCAGCTCCCGGCCTGACGCCCAAGCGTCGCGCAGCCGATCGGAAGCGCCCCACGACCTCGGTCGTGGGGCGCTTCGTCGTGGGGCTCCGGTCGCCGGCGGTGCTCAGCCCCGAGCGCTGACCGCGCCCGTCCGGTGGTGGGCCAGCCAGCCGTCGACGTCATCAGAGCGCAGGGCGATCGTCAGCGCGGTGAGTTCCCCTCGGTCCACCTCGACGTAGTCCTGCCCGTCGGGGCTGGTGCCACCGCCGGCGGTCGGCAGCGTGAACGTCTCGAGGTCCTGCGGTCGGACGGAGCGGAGCGACCAACCCAGGTCGACGACGGCCCCGAAGGTGAGACCGGGATCGACGGAGAGGTACTCGCTCGTCGAGGTCACGAACTGCTGCAGGGCCCCCGGGTCGGTCAGGGTGCCCTGCGAGAGCACCTTCTCGAGGAGTCCGCGGATGAAGGCCTGCTGGTTCCGGACCCGCGTGTGGTCGGCGTCGGCGAAGGCGTACCGCTCGCGCACGAAGGTGAGCGCTTCCGCTCCGTCGAGCTCGTTCGGCCCCGCCGCGAAGTGGTGTCCGCGAGCGTCGAAGGCCTCCGGGGACCGGACGGTGACACCACCGAGGGCGTCGGTCATGCCGGCGAACCCGGCGAAGTCGATCTCGGCCACGTGGTCGATCCGGACGTCGAGCAGCTGCTCCACGGTCTGTACGGTCAACGGCACACCGCCCCACGCGTACGCCGCGTTGATCTTCGCCCTGCCGTGGCCCGGGACGTCGACCCACGAGTCGCGCAGGATCGACATGAGGGAGACGTGCCGCCGGTCGCCCGCGATGTGCGCGAGCATCAGGGTGTCCGAGCGGCCGCCGATCGTCCCGTCGTGCTCGGGGTCGAGGTGTGCGCGCGAGTCCGACCCGATGAGCAGGACGTCGACCGCGTCGTCGGCGTCCGTCGGTCGGTCGCCGGTCGGGAAGGTGTCGTCCAGCACGGTGCGCCCGGCGTCGTACCGCTGCGCGAGTCCGCCGATGAAGGTGCTCACGACCACGGCGAGGACCACCGCGACGGCGGTGAGCGACCCGGCGGCCACGAGGACCGCCGTCAGCCACGCTGGTCGGCGTCGAGCGGACGGCGCGGTTCGGTGAGCGGGCGGCGCAGCGACCCGGCGACCGGACATGGGACTCCCTGGAGACAGGTCGGCCCTGATGCCGACCCATCCAGCGTCTCACATATCGGATACCAGCGCCAGGTGTCAGTCGTCCGGTCTCGACGGCCCGGCGCCTGCGAGGATCGCGCTGAGGCGCCGCCGGAGGTCGGGGTCGTCCGGCAGGACCTCGCGCTCGATGTGCTTCGCGGTGTCCCACATCGTGCGGCCGTGCTCGGTCACCGTCACGACGCGCCGCCGTCCGTCGGCGGGGTGTGGACCGCGCTCGATCATCCCGTCACGCTCGAGTCGCTCGAGGGTCCGTGACATCGTCTGCGGCTGCACGCGGGCCGTCCTGGCGATGACGTCGGCGCCCGTCGGACCGTTGCGGAGCGCGATGTCGAGTGCGATGAGCGCCGCATGGGGCAGTCCGATGGCCCGGAGTCGTTCGTCCCACTCGCGTTCGACGGCCCGTGCCGCTGCGGCCAGCAGTCGTCCGATCGGCCACTGCGCGGGCTCGTCCTCCATGCGGCGAGTCTACGGTGGGGGCATCGGACGACCTGGTGCGCCAGAGTGTTCAGCATGCTGACTACTCGTGTACGCTCGCCGTCGTGTCCCGCCTCCTCCGCATCGCGATCCCCGCCCTCGTCGTCCTCGCGTGGCTGGTCGTCGCCGCGATCGGCGGCCCCTTCGCCGGCCGCATCTCCGAGGTCTCGACGAACGACCAGACCTCGTTCCTGCCGGCGTCGGCCGACGCGACCGCGGTGCAGGACCGCAGCAGCGACTTCCGCGACGCCACCGGTGCGCCGGCGATCATCGTGCTCGAGCGCGACGGGGGGCTCCGCCCCGGCGACGGCGCCGCGGCGGAACGGGTCGCCGACGCACTCGGGGAGCGCGACGACGTGGACCAGGTCAGCCCCGCCATCCCGAGCGCGGACGGCGACGCGGTCGAGATCGTCGCGACGCTCACCGCCGCCGCCGAGCCGGGGAACGCGGTCGACGCGATCCGCACGGACCTCGACGCCGCACTGCCGGACGGACTCAGCGGGCACGTCACCGGACCGGCGGGCTTCACCGCCGACCTGACCGCGGCGTTCGCGGGCATCGACGGGCTGCTGCTCGGTGTCGCGCTCGCCGCGGTGCTCGTCATCCTGGTGGTCGTCTACCGGTCGCCACTGCTGCCGTTCCTCGTGCTCGCCACGGCCGTGTTCGCCCTCACCGCGTCGATCCTCGTCGTGTGGGCGCTCGCGAAGGCCGGTGTCGTCACGGTGAACGGGCAGGTGCAGGGCATCCTCTCGATCCTCGTGATCGGTGCCGCGACCGACTACGCGCTCCTCTACACGTCCCGGTACCGCGAGGCCCTCCGTGACCACCGCACCGGGTGGGACGCGACCAAGGCCGCGCTCCGGGGCTCCCTCGAGCCGGTCATCGCCTCGGGCGGCACGGTCGTCGTCGGTGTGCTGTGCCTCCTGCTGTCCGACCTCGACTCGAACAAGGCGCTCGGGCCGGTGGCGGCGATCGGCATCGTGTCCAGTGTGCTCGCCGCCCTGACCCTCCTGCCCGCGCTGCTGCTCTGCTTCCGCCGTGCCGCGTTCTGGCCGCTCCGTCCCGCGTTCGGCAGCGCCCACCCGGTGCTCACCGGACCGGACGCACGCGGGCTCTGGGCGCGCGTGGGTCGGCTGGTCGGCGGGCGCTCCCGGACGGTCTGGGTCGTCTGCACGGTCGGACTCCTCGTGATGGGCACCGGACTGATCGGCCTGCGCGCCGACGGTGTGCCGCAGAGCGACCTCGTGATCGGGCAGTCACCGGCGCGCGACGGCCAGACCGTGCTCGCCGACCACTTCCCCGGCGGCTCGGGCAGCCCCGCGCTCGTCCTCGGTGACGCCGACCGCATCGACGAACTCGCCGACGCGGTCGCCGACGTCGACGGCGTCGACGCCGTGAGCGCTGCTGCGCAGGACTCGCCGTCCGGCTCCGTCCCGGTCGCGGCGGGCAGCGCGGCCGGCGCCCCCTCCGGTGTGCCCGCTCCAGGGCCGACCGTGTCCCGCGGTCAGGTGCTCCTCGAAGCGACCCTCGCCGACCCGGCGGACTCCACGGCGGCCGAGCAGACCGTCCGCGAGCTCCGCACCGCCGTGGAGCGCGTCGACCCCGGCGCCCTCGTCGGTGGCGTGACGGCCACGGCGATCGACACGAACGACACCGGCATCCGCGACCGGACCGTCATCATCCCCGTCGTCCTCGCCGTGATCCTGCTCATCCTCATGCTGCTGCTCCGGAGCGTCGTCGCGCCGCTCGTGCTCATCGGCAGCGTCATCGTGTCCTTCGCGGCCGCGCTCGGCGTGGGGGCGCTCGTGTTCGACCACGTGCTCGGGTTCCCCGGCGCGGACCCCGCCGTGCCGCTCTACTCGTTCGTCTTCCTGGTGGCGCTCGGCGTGGACTACAACATCTTCCTCATGACACGCGTGCGTGAGGAGACCCTCCGCCACGGCCCGCGGGAGGGTGTGCTCCGCGGACTCGGGGCGACCGGCGGGGTGATCACCTCGGCCGGGGTGGTGCTCGCCGCGACCTTCGCAGCACTCGGGGTCATCCCGATCCTGTTCCTCGTCCAGATCGCCTTCGTCGTCGCGTTCGGCGTCCTGCTCGACACCGTCGTGGTCCGATCGCTGCTGGTCCCGGCGCTCGTGCTCGACCTGGACCGCCGGGCCTGGTGGCCCTCGCGCCTCTCGCGCCGACCCCGTGACATGTGACACGCTGATCGCATGCCAGTCCCCTCGACCCAGCCCGCCGCCGAGCGCAAGCTCCTCCGCGACACCGTGCAGGACAAGATCCGGACCGCGATCATGGACGGCACGCTCGAGCCCGGCGAACGACTCAACGACGACGACCTCATCGCCTGGCTCGGCGTCTCCCGCACCCCCATCCGCGAGGCGCTGGCCGAACTCGCCCGCGCCGGACTCATCGAGATGGCCCCGAACCGGTACACCCGGGTCGCATCGCCGTCGGCAGCGGAGCTGCTCGACGCCTACCAGACCCTCGGTGTGATCTACGGCGGTGTCGTCCGGCTCGCCGTGCCGCGCTTCACCGACGCCGAGCGCCGCAGGGTCGTCGGCACGCTCGACGACGTGCTCACCCGACTCGGCAAGGGGCAGCAGGCCGAGATCGCCCACGACGGCGCCGGCATCTACTCGATGTGGGCGGACGCCTGCGGCAACGCGTCGCTCGAACAGCTCTGCCGGTCGACCACCGACGGCCTCGCCTACAAGCTGCGCGTCCCGGAGATCGCCGAGGTCGTCCCGCCCGAGGTGGTCGCGCCCCGCATCCGGGAACTCCGGGACGCCGTCGTCGCCCAGGACCCGATCGCCGCTGAGCTCGCGATGGAGGCCGCGCACCTGCTGCCGAGCCGGGACTGACCGTGCCGCAGCCGGACTAGCGGGGCAGCGCGCCGGTCACGAGTGCGGCGGCCCACAGCGCGACGATCGCCGCGACGGCGCCCGCGTGCCACCACGCGTGCATGACGAGCACGGCGGCGAACTCCCGCAGGAACGCGCTCGGGACCGACTGCCGCGCGGTTGGCGCCCCGAGCACGCGGGCATCGAGCCCCGCGCGCCGAGCCGTGATCGCGGTGCGCATGACGTGGTAGTCGTTCGTCACGACGAGCGTCCGCCCGCCGATCCCGGCGTCGTGCAGGACCCTGCGGGAGAACCGGAGGTTCTCGCGGGTGTTCCGGGAGCGCGGCTCGCGGTGCACGAGCCCGGACGGGAGGCCCTGGTCGACGAGGTACTCCGCCATCGCGTCCGCCTCGGTCCGGTCCTCGTCGTCCCCCTGCCCGCCCGAGACGACCACCACGGGCGTGCGGCCGGCGGCGTCCGACCGGCGGAACACCTCGATCGCACGGTCGAGCCGGGACCGCAGCATCGGCGACACCTGCCCGTGCACGAGCCCGCACCCGAGGACGACGACCGCTTCGGCCTGCTCCGTCACGCGGACGTGTCCGTAGGCGACGGCCGCCCCGAGGAACACGAGGAAGGCGGCGGCGACGTACCCGGCGACCGCCACGACGAGCACGAGGGCCGCGGAACTGACCGGGGTGCCGAGGCCTGCGAGCACGACGACCAGGGCGTCGAGCGCCAGGAGCGCGACCCCCACCACCAGGGCGAGGAGCCGGGTGAGGCTGCGGGCGCCGCGGCGCAGGGCGCGGACACCGTTCCCGACCAGGAGCGCTGCGACCAGGGCGCAGCACACGGCGAGGACGGACAGGAGCACCATGCGACCGTACTGGGCGACCATGTGCGCACGGGCGCGCTGCGGCGGAGGTGGGCCGGGCCTCCCGGAGGGATCCGTACAGGTCCGTCCAGCTGCGTCCAGCCGGAATCCATGTCATCCGCGTGCCCCACCGTTATGGTTCTCCCCGTGACGAACGCACCCGAGGAGACCAGGCCGCGCCGTGCCGACCGCGCCGTGCCGCCCCGCCACGGGCGCCGGAAGCGCCACTGGGGGATCGTGCTCCCCGCGGTGGCAGGCGTCCTCACGATGGCCGTGCTGCTGAGCGGCGGGTACGCGGCGTACGCGTACAACCGTCTCGCGAGCAGCGTCACGAAGGTGGACGCGATCGGCAGCGCGCCCGCCGCGGAGGACGACGTCGACGGCAGGGCGATGAACATCCTGCTCGTCGGGGACGACCACCGACCGGACAACGCCACCCCCGAACAGCTCGCCGAACTGAGCACCGAGTCGGACGGCGGTGCGACCAACACCGACACCATGATCGTCCTGCACATCGCCGCCGACGGCCGCAGCGCGACGATGATCTCGTTCCCGCGGGACTCCTACGTCGACATCCCCGGCGTCGGCAAGGGCAAGCTCAACAGTGCGTTCCACTACGGCACCCTCGACGGTGGCGGTGACAGCGGCGGCGCGAAGAAGCTCATCGCGACGATCCAGGACCTCAGCGGTCTGACGATCGACCACTACGTCCGGGTGTCGCTGCTCGGGTTCTACGAGATCGTCAAGCAGCTCGGGCCGGTGAACGTCTGCCTCAACCAGGCCGCGAAGGACTCGTACTCGGGCGTCGACCTGCCCGCCGGGGTGTCGGAGCTCGACGCCAAGCAGGCCCTGTCCTTCGTCCGCCAGCGTCACGGCCTGCCGAACGGCGACCTCGACCGCCAGGTCCGCCAGCAGTACTTCCTGTCGCAGGAGGCGCGGAAGATCCTGTCGGCCGGCACGCTCCTCAACCCGGTGAAGACCACCAAGATCATCGACGCGATCGGTGACTCCGTCGAGACCGACCAGGGCCTCGACCTGCTCTCGCTCGCGCGGCAGATGAGCAACCTCCGTCCGTCGAACATCAAGTCCGCCACCATCCCGATCCTCGGCACCCCGACGGTCTACCCGAACGGGTACGCGCTGTCGGTGGTCGAGGTCGACACCGTCGGCATGCCCGCGTTCGTGCAGGGCCTGGTCGGCGAGGCGCCGGCGTACACGGAGGCGAAGGCCGCCGACCCCGCGTCGGTGTCCGTCACGGTGTCGAACGGCAGCGGTGTCACCGGTGCGGCGGCCGCTGCGAGCGAGGTCCTGACCGCGCGCGGGTTCCAGGTCGCCACACCCGGGTCCTCGGACACGACGGCGACGACGATGGTGCAGTACCCGGTCGGCCAGGAGGCCCAGGCCAAGGCCGTCGCGGCCGTCGTCCCCGGCGCGGTGCCGGTCCAGAGCACCACGGTGCAGGGCGTCACGCTGGTCCTCGGCACGGACGGGAAGACGCCCACCGCTTCGGCGGCGGCGCAGCCCGAGGCCCCGGCGCAGCCGTCCGAGCAGGCATCCGAGGAGGCCGAGGCGCCGCAGTCGTCGGAGGCAGCGGAGCCGAGCCCCTCGTCCACGGCCGTGCACGAGTACGGCCAGGAAGGCGTCTGCATCAACTAGCGCTCGCCCGCGACGGACGGCGGGCGGCAGTGCCCGGGTGCGCGCGGGTAGGTTCGAGGGGTGACCAGCACCGCGCGCCCGATCACCCTCATGACCTACAACATCAAGAACCCGGACCCGGCGCACGACTGGCCCGCCCGTCGGCCGGTCGTGCTCGACCTCATCCGTCGGCACGACCCCGACCTGGTGTGCGTGCAGGAGGCCTTCGACCACCAGATGGACGACCTCCGGGCCGGGTTGCCCGACCACGCCGACATCGGTCAGGGGCGCGAGGGCGGCACCGCGGGCGAGCACCCCGCCGTCTTCTACCGCCGCGACCGCTTCCGTCCCGCCGACTCCGGCTCGTTCTGGCTCTCGGACACCCCCGACGAGCCGGTCTCGAACACGTGGGGCAGCCTGTACCCCCGCATCGCGAACCACGTGCAGTTCCTCGATGCGGAGGGTCCGACCTTCACGCTGCTGACCACCCACATGGACCACGAGCGGGGCCCGCACGGCGACGAGGTCCGCGGGCGCAGTGCGGCGCTCATCGTGCAGCGGCTGTCGGTCGTCGACGGGCCGGTGCTCTTCGCGGGGGACTGCAACGAGCCGTTCGGGGCGGGTGCTGCCGCGCAGGTCTTCACCGACGCCGGCTACACGGACGCGTGGGCCGTGGCCGGGGACCCCGACGACCGGACGGCGTCGTACAACGAGTGGCAGCCGCCGGTGGCGAGTGGGGAGCGCATCGACTGGGTGCTCACCCGCGGGGTCGCCGGCGTCGACCGCGTGGTGATCGACCACGACGGGCCCGAGACCTGGTTCGCGAGCGACCACTTCCCGGTGGTGGCGACGATCCGGGTCTGAGCCCCACCGGCCCGCCCCGACCGGATGGGACCGGACCGGCCCTCGATCGGTCCGGTCAGCAGGTCCGTGTCGCGTGGACCGGCATCGGCGACCCGATGACGGTCACGGTGGACTCCTGCGTCAGGACGGACACGCCGTTGTCGCCGTCATCGTCGTGGTCGGACGGCCATCCGGGCGCGAGCAGCAGCTGCCACGCCTCGGCGTCCTCGGACCCGAGTGACTCACGCTCGTCCGCCGGGGCGTGCTCGATGCGGGAGCGGACGTCGTCGCCGACCTGCACCCCGTCCGGGCCGGACAGCTCGACGGGCGACCCGAGGCGTGACCGGACGTGGTCGCGCAGGATCCGGATCTCGACCCGGTTGCCGGCGGCCGCGGGTTCGCGGAGCGCTGCCACGCGGAGTGCGCCGCCCCAGGTCGAGGTCGTGCTCGCGGGGACACACCGGCCGGCATCGCCGACCGCGGTCTGCGTGCGCGCGGGTGTCCCGAGCAGGCGGTTGAGGACCCCGACGGTGTGCTTGGCGTCGCGCATCGACACGACCGACACGGTGCGGTCGTCGGAGCGCAGGACGATGGACTCGGCACCCAGCTCGACGGCGTCGACGGTGCGCAGCGCTGCCGCGGAGACGGGGCGCCAGCTCGGGACCGGGGTCGGCGTCGAGGTGGGCTCGGCCGCTGCCGCTCGGTCCTCGTCGTGACCGGGCAGGCGGTCGACCGACGCGCCACCCGCCACGAGGGCGAGCACCACGGCGCCGATCGCCATCACGGTCCTGGGGGTCACTCGCTCGACGCTAGCTGCCCGTGCCCCGGTGCACGACGGGTGTTACCGAAACGGGGCCGCACCGTCACCGGACCGTGATCTTCCGGTGGGGACGCCGTCACCCTCCCCGGAGTGCCGGGACGGGAGGCGCGACGCACCGGGCCCCGGGGGTCCCCCGACCACACGCGCCCGGCTTCGCGTAGCGTCGTCGGCATGGCGGAGTACGTGGTGGACAGCACGGGGGACAACGCGGCGCACGGCGTCGACCTCATCGACGGCGATGCGCCGCCCGTCCGGATGATCGTGCACGGGGACCTGCCCGACTCCCTCGAGCACGACGGCCGGACCTGGACGCGCACCGGCGACGCGGAGGACCAGGGCGACGACGCCCCGCCGATCTCGGTGTACCGACCCGTCTGATCGGCGGGACCCCGGCCGGCTCCGTCGGGGTCCATCCGGAGTGCGCGGCGGGGGACATCCGCCTGAACGGGAGCGGGTGCCCGGCTGCGTACCGTCTGGCGCATGACGGACCAGCGGATCGACCAGTACACCATGCAGGACCCGACGAAGCTCTACGCCGACAAGAAGCCGGACGAGCAGTACCTCGAGGGTGCCGGCACCGACGCCGAGATGGCGGAGAACACGCCTGCCGACCACGGTGAGGACACCTACCGCGGCTCGGGACGACTCGAGGGCCGCAAGGCACTCGTCACCGGTGGCGACTCCGGCATCGGCGCCGCCGTCGCCATCGCCTACGCCCGCGAGGGTGCCGACGTGGCGATCAACTACCTGCCCGAGGAGCAGGAGGACGCCGACCGCATCGTCGGCCTCATCGAGGCAGCCGGTCGCAAGGCCGTCGCGATCCCCGGGGACATCACCGACCTGTCGTTCTGTGAGCAGCTCGTCGAGACGGCCGTGCAGGAGCTCGGCGGCCTCGACATCC
The DNA here is from genome assembly GCF_003234525.1 of Curtobacterium sp. MCBD17_021. NCBI lineage: Bacteria > Bacillati > Actinomycetota > Actinomycetes > Micrococcales > Microbacteriaceae > Curtobacterium > Curtobacterium sp. MCBD17_021. Next base: position 89,254 of record NZ_QKTS01000013.1, read on the forward strand.
TCGTCAACAACGCCGGCAAGCAGCAGAACGTCGACGACATCACGAAGATCTCCGACGACGAGTTCGACGAGACGTTCAAGACGAACGTCTACGGCACCTTCCGCATCACGAAGGCGGCCGTCCCGCACCTGAAGCCGGGCTCCACGATCATCAACACCACGTCGATCCAGGCCTACGCGCCGTCGCCGCACCTCGTGCACTACGCGGCCACGAAGGCGACCGTCAACAACCTGGCCAAGGGCCTCGCCGCGCAGCTCGCGCCGAAGGGCATCCGCGTCAACGCCGTCGCCCCGGGCCCGATCTGGACCCCGCTGCAGCCGGCCGGCGGCCAGCCGCCGGAGGCGCTGCCCTCCGCCGGCGAGCAGACCTACCTCGGTCGCTGGGGCCAGCCCGCCGAGCTCGCGCCGGCGTACGTGTTCCTCGCCAGCGGCGAGTCCTCCTACGTGGTGGGCGAGACGCTGCACGTCGACGGCGGCATGCCGACGCCGTAGTCAGCGCTCCGGCGGTCACGCCGTGACGGACGGGAGGCCCGTGGCTCGCCAGCCACGGGCCTCCCGTCACGCGGTCAGCGCGTCCCGCAGGTCCGCGCCATCGTCTCGAGGAGCTCCCGGGCCGCGAGGGCGGCCGCCAACTCGACCTCGACCGGGTTGATGCCGACGGCCTGCTCGAACTCGCGGCGCCGGGCCTGCAGCGCGACCGGGACCTCGGGTCGTTGCGGCAGGACGGCGATCGCGGCGGCGGCGGCCTCGAACGCGCCGTCCGGCCGGCCGAGGAACTCCCACATCGTGCGGACATCGTGCGCGACCTGCTCGGGCGTGCTGCCGAACTCGAAGCCGGCGGAGGCCATCGTCGCGAGCCCGTGGGCGGTGGAGTCGTTCGGGGACATGGCGGCATCGTCACACATCCGGCCGGGACACGCACGCGCCCGGAGTGCCTCGGTCGCGTACTCCGTTGTCCCCCATCCTGCCGACCCCCGTACCGGGGATGCTCGCCGGTCCGGATCTACGGGAGGATCGACGTGCGGACAGGACGTCCGCACCCCCGGACGCTCCGGCCACGACCTGACCGTGCGCGTCCCGGACACGGAGGGCACGATGCTCGAGGACACCAGCGCCGACACGATGGCTGCCGCTGCGGCTGCGGCGACCCTGCACCTGCGGATCAGGATCGTGGGGGCGACGGTCGACCTGCTCCGTGACGTCCCGTTCCACGAGGCCCGTCCCGAGCACGTGGCCGAGCGCCTCGACATCAGCACGTACGAGCTGCAGCAGCACTTCCCCTCGTGGGACGGACTCGTCCTGGCCGCGGTGGACCGTTGGAACGGCGCCCGGATGGACGAGGTCACCCGCGAGGTCGGCGACGGCAGCACGGTCGACCTCCTCCGCGCGATCGTCGCCTCGAACGCCGAGGACCCGGCGCTCATGCGCCTGCTCGTCGCGCTCCTCAGTGTCGCGGGCAACCCGGAGCACCCGATGTCGACGTACCTCCGCTCGCGCTACCAGCTCTTCTTCGCGCAGGTGAAGCGCGGCCTCGAGCACGACATCGCCGTCGGGCGTGCACCGCACACGATGGACCCGCGCCGTGGGGCGGAGCAGCTCATCGCCCTGTACGAGGGGCTGCAGCTGCAGGCGCTCCTGCGCAGCGAACTCGACCTCGTGGCGGCCTTCGACCGTGCGGTGGCGCGGCTCGAGCGCGGCTGGATGGAACGGTACGAGGCCCACGCGCAGCGCCGGCTGTCGACCTGGTCCGACGTGTCCTGGTCGGACGACGACAACTGGTCGGCCTGACGTCCGTCGCATGACGCGAGTGGGCGCTGGCCGCTGGCCGCACCCGCTGGGTCGGTGCCGAGGTGCGCCCGGGTAGGCCGGGAGGCCCAACGGAAGGAACCGATCGTGGCAGCACCGAACCCCATCCAGATCCAGAAGTACCTGAGCGGCATCGACTACCCGGCCTCGAAGGACGACGTCGTGTCGACCGCCGAGAAGGAGAACGCTCCCGACGACGTGCTCGAGGCGCTCCGTGCGATCCCGGACGGCGAGTACGACGCCCCGACCGCCGTCTCCAGTGCGGTCTCGGACGCCAGCTAGCGGCCACGCCCGCGCCGAGCCTCGCGCTGGCGGACAGGTCCCGTGGCCAGGAGCCCGAACGATGTCCGCCGGAGCGAGGCTCGGCTGCGTGACGCGGTCTCCGGCGGCAGCGCGGGCGCGTCACCAGCGCGGGACGGACCCGTTCCCGGGGTCGTAGCCCGAGTCGCGGATGACCGGCATCGCGGTGGTGTCGCTGTGGACCGAGTGCACCTCCACCCGACGACCGCGACGGAGCGCTCGGCGGGCACCCGGCGTCGCGAACAGCCCGCCGAGGACGAGTCCGGCGCCGATCGCGAGCGCGACGGTCACGGCCGACCCGAAGTCGAGCACCGAGCTCGACGACCCGCTCATCACGTTGAGCAGTGCGTTCGACACCGCGACACCGGGGAGCAGTGCACCACAGAACGCCGGCACCGCGATCGCCGCCACGGCGGTCCGCATCCGCACGGCCGCGTAGGTCGAGAGCACGCCGAGCAGTACCGACGCGACGAAGGTCGCCCCGAGCAACGGCAGCCCGAACGCCTTGAGCTGCCAGAGCGCCGCCCCCGCCGCGACCGAGAGCACCACGGCGACCGGGATCACCCGCGCGCTCGCCTGCTGCACGAAGCAGTTCGCCCCGGCGGACACCACGGTCAGGGACAGCGAGGCCCAGAGCGGCAGGGCCTGGGTGACGATGCCCGACGGGTCGACCTCGAGCCGGAGCCAGTGGGTCAGCGCGATGCCGGCCGGCACCCCCACGACGATCGCCGCGATGAGCATGCCGATGGTGAAGGCCCGAGCCACGGCCATCGCGCGGAACCCCGAGATCGCGTCCTGCGCCCACGTGACGAGTTGCACGTGCGGGAGCAGGAGCACCACGAGCGCGGCCACCATCGTCGCCGCCCCGGTCGGGGTGAGCACGCCGGCCCCGATCGCCAGGGTGCCGATCACCGACGCCACGGCACCCTGCGCGCCGGACACGAAGAACTGCGGGTAGCCCCGCCCGGTCAGCCACCGCCCGGACACGATGATGCCGAGCATGAGGACGAACGCCCCGAGGCCGGCCCGCCAGCCACCGCCCGCCTGCATGGCGATCGAGGTGCCGAGGACCGACAACCCCACGTCGGCGAGCCACATCGGCCACCGCGGCGGCATCCGGAGCACCGCCACGAGCGCGTTCACGGCGCTGGTCATGTCCCGGTCGTCGTGGATGACGTCGTCGACGATCTGGTTCGCCCACGCCAGGCGGGCGAGGTCGGAGCCGTCCGAGCGGGTGCTGCGGACCTTGACGAGCGGTGGGCCGTCGGTGGGGGAGTACTGGATCGTCACGGCGCTGCCGGAGAAGTCGAGGTCGAGCGGTGCGAGGTTCCACTTCGTGGCGACCGCGATGACGGCGATCTCGACGCTCCGGGTGTCGGCCCCGGAGGCGAGCATCACCTCGGCCAGGTCGAGACAGAAGTCGACGATCTGCCGGGCGGAGTACTGCTCCCGCAGCGACCGGGTGTCCGGCTCGACGTGTTCGTAGATCGTGCCGCGCAGTCGGGCGCGGACGTCGCGCATGTCGTGCTGGGCGACGCTCCGGGCCCTGGAGTGCGGTCGGGGTGGACGGCCCGGTCGCGGGCCGGGGAGGAGCGGTTCGGCCATCGGACCATTGTGCATCCCGTCACCGGGGAGACGGACGCAAGGCCCACCCACCGACCCGGTGGGTGGGCCTTGCGTCAGGAGCGTGCTCGGTGCTTACTGCTCGAACGTGGCGTGCAGCTCGATGTCGACACCGGTGAGGGCCTTGCTGACCGGGCAGGTCGCCTTGGCCTCGTCGGCGGCCTTCAGGAAGGCCGCCTCGTCGATGCCGGAGACCTCGCCGGAGACGGTGAGGACGATGCCGGTGAGCTTGAAGCCGCCGGCCGAGTCCGGGCCGAGCGAGACGTCGGCCTTGACGTCGAGCGACTCGACCGTGCCTCCGGCCTCGCCGAGGATCGCGGAGAACTGCATGGCGTAGCAGGACGAGTGCGCTGCGGCGATGAGCTCCTCGGGGCTGGTGGTGCCACCGGCCTCGTCGGCGGCGCGCTTCGGGAAGGACACGTCGTACGTGCCGACCTTCGAGCTGGAGAGTTCGACCTGGCCGGAACCGTCGTTGAGGCCGCCGTTCCAGGCGGTGCGTGCGGTGCGCGTGGGCATGGCCGCTCCTTTCGTTCGGGGTGCGGGCCGGATGTGACCCTCGATGCCGAGTCAACCGGAGAACGATCGTTCTCGCAACCGATCCACAGCCGGGGCGCAGGATGCCGGACCCGGCCGTTCAACGCCCCGCCGCGTACCCCTGGGCGCCACGGGAGTTCGCGGCCGCGCCGAGGACCCCGGTCTCCGGGTCCCGGGTGACGCAGCACAGCCGGCCCAGGCTCCAGTCGCCGGCACGCCTGACGACGTGACCACGGGCCTCCAGGCCGGCGATCACCTCGTCGCCCAGCCGGTCCTCGACCACCAGGCCCGCCGGCTCCCACGTCCGCGGCCAGAAGGACCCCGGGAACGACGTGGTGTGCAGGGCAGGGGCGTCGATCGCCTGCTGCGGCGTGTACCCGCCGACGATCCAGCGGAGCAGGAACAGCAGCTGCCACTGGTCCTGCTGGTCGCCCCCGGGGGAGCCGAGCGCGGCGACCGGGACACCGTCGCGCAGGACGAGCGTCGGGGTGAGCGTGGTGCGCGGGCGCTCGCCGGGGCGCAGGGTCGATGCCGTGCCCTCCTCGAGCCACGTCATCTGCAGGCGGGTGCCCAGGCAGAACCCGAGTTCCGGGATCGTCGGTGACGACTGCAGCCACCCGCCCGAGGGCGTCGCGCTGACCATGTTGCCCCAGCGGTCCACGACGTCGATGTGGCACGTGTCGCCGCGGGTGTCCCCGTCGGGCGCGACGAACGGCTCGCCGCGGTCCTCGACCGGGACCTCGGCAGCGGTCTCGTCAGGCGACGTCACCCGTGCACCGGGCACGGTGGGTTCACCGACCCCGGCCGCACCGGTCACGTCGTGGTTGGTGCGGAGCGGCGGCAGGACCGGGTCGACGCCCGGCACGTGGCCGGGGCGGAACTCGGCCGACGCGGTGTCCCCGATGAGCGCCCGACGCTCCGCGACGGTGGCGTCGGCGAGCAGGACGTCGAGCGGGACCGTGCCGTCGCCGTAGAACGCCTCTCGGTCGGCGAGGGCGAGCTTCAGCGCCTCGACCACGGTGTGCGCGCCGAGCTCGGTGGACGGGTCGAGACGCTCGTCGGGCAGGGGCTCGAGCATCCGCAGGACCTGCAGGAGCGCCGGACCCTGCCCCCACGGCCCGGTCTTCGCGATCGTGTGTCCGCGGAACTCCGCCGTCGTCGCGGGCTCGTTGGACGCCCGGAACCCGGCCATGTCGGCGGCTCGGATGACGCCAGCGTGGTCGGTGCCGGACGAGTGGCGGTGCGGCCGGCGGACGAACGCGTCGACCGCGGTCGCGACGAACCCCTCCGCCCACTCCCGTCGGGCGGCGTCGATCCGCCGGGCCCGAGCCCCGTCGGTCACCGCGTCCGCGCCCGGTGCGCCGCCCGCCGCGACGAGCCGATCGAGGACCGAGGCGAGCGCCTCGTTGCGGACGACGTCCCCGGTGCGGGGAGCCGCGCCTCCCGGCAGCCACCGCTCGGCGGACGTGGGCCAGTGCTGCCGGAACAGGTCGGCGACCGCCTCGATGGTGCGGACCACCCCCGCGCTGACCGGGTGGCCGTCGCGCGCGTAGCCGATGGCCGGCGCGAGCACGTCGGCGAGTTCCCAGGTGCCGTGGTCGCGGAGGAGCAGGAGCCAGGCGTCGACCGCGCCCGGGACGGCGGCTGCCAAGGCACCCGCACCGGGCACGAGGTCCAGCCCCTCGGCGCGGAAGTGCTCCGGCGTCGCCCCCGCCGGCGCGGGACCCTGGCCGACCAGCACGACGGGGGACGGGTCGTCCACCGTCGCGAACACGGCCGTCAGGTCACCGCCGGGGCCGTTCAGGTGCGGCTCGACCACGTGCAGGACGAACGCGCCCGCCACGGCGGCGTCGAAGGCGTTCCCGCCCCGTTCCAGCACCGACTGCGCGGTCGCCGTCGCGAGCCAGTGGGTCGACGCGGTCATGCCGAACGTGCCCTGCAGGTCCGGACGGGTGCGGTCGGGCGACGGCGGGACGAACGCGGGGGAAGGGGACGGGGCGGTCTGCATCTACCCATCCTGTCCCGCGCCCTCCGGCACGGCACCCGCTTGCACACCCGTCACCGGCCTCGCATGCCCCCGTTCGCGGGGATGGCCCTCATCCGCCGTCCCTGCGAGCCTTGACCGTCGGCGCGAACAGGGACGCGCCACATCTCCGGACACGCACCGCGCCGGCGCTCGGCGCCCGCGGTGGACCAGCACCACGAGCAGGGACTCACCATGATCAGGGCACGATCGCGTTTCGCCGCGGCCGTCACCGCCGTCGCGATCGCGGCCGCGGGACTCGTCGCGGTCGCGACACCGGCACACGCAGCGACCACCTACACCGGCACCGTCCCGGCGGGCACCACCCTCCGCGCGGGTGACCAGGTGACGTCGGGCAACGGGCAGTTCCGCCTGGTGATGCAGGGGGACGGCAACCTCGTCGAGTACGGCATCGGCAACGTCGTGCTCTGGGCGTCGAACACCCCGGACCAGTACGGCGCCGTCGCGGTGGTGCAGAAGGAGGGGCCGCTGTCGATCATCAAGAACGGCAGGCTCCTGGCACAGTGGGGCCCGACCAAGTCGCCGACGAAGAACCTCGGCGTCCGAGGGGACGGCAGCCTCCGCCTGCTCGACACCGCGAACAGGATCACCTGGAAGCTGCTGACGTTCCAGAGCCGCGTGCCCGCCGGCACCACGATCCTGCCCGAGACGGTGCTGCGCTCCGGTGCCGGGCGGGAGCAGACGCTCACGATGCAGAGCGACGGCAACCTCGTGCAGCACGTCAACGGCGCGGTGACCTGGTCGTCGAAGACCGCCGGGCGGCCCGGTGCGACCACCGCGGTGCAGGCGGACGGGAACCTCGTCATCTACCCGAAGGGCGGCGGGAAAGCGCTCTGGGCGTCGCACACGTCACGCAAGGGGCCGGGGCAGCTGCTCGTGCAGCTCGACTCGAACGTCGTCCTGTACGGCAAGTCCGACACCCGCGTGTGGTCGACGAAGGCGGTCACCGGACTGCGGTGGCCGGTGAACGGCACGACCATCACCGGTCGCTACGGTGACGACCGCGGCGCCGGGCACGTCCCGCGCTACCACCAGGGCACCGACGCCCCCGTGAAGGTCGGCACGCCGGTGTACGCCTCGGGCAACGGCCGTGTGACGACGGTCGTCCGGAACCACGCGAGCTACGGCAACTACGTCGTGGTGACCTACGGGCTCACCACCGTCCTGGTCGCGCACCTCAGCACGATCGGGGTCAGCAAGGACCAGATCGTCTCGGTCGGCAAGGAGATCGGCAAGTCCGGCAACACGGGGCAGTCCACCGGGCCGCACGTCCACGTCGAGACGCGGGTCAACGGCACGCTCAAGGACCCGCTGACGATCCTCGCGTTCCGCTGACGACCGCCGGCCCGTCCGGTCGGCGTCGTCAGCGGCGCCCGGGCACCGCCGCCGTATCGTGGACGGTGATGACACGTGCCACCTCGTCCGTCGCGCCCGGTCCGTCGGCGACCCGCTCCTGGCGCGCGTCGTGACGGACACCGCCGAGGACGTCGTCGTCGCGTTCGCACGCACCGACGGCGACGTCGCGGCCGCGCGCCGGGTGGCTCGTCGGTACGCGGACCTCGGCCCCGCGGAGCGGTCGGCACTGCTCTGGAGCGACGACCCGGGCGGTCGGCTCGTCGCGGTCGTGCTGCTCCTGCAGGCCGCCCGTGCCCACCCAGACCCCGAGCTGACCGACGAGTACCTGTCGGCCCTGCGGGCGGAGCGGCTCGACGACCCGGCACTCGTCGACCTCGCGGCCGAGGAGCTCGTCGGTGCCCCGCTGCTCGGCGGATCGACCGGGCCGTTGTTCGCGCTCGCGAAGTCCGACGTGGCACTCGTCCGCCGGGCTGCGGTCGTGGCGACCCTGGCGTTCGCGAAGCAGGGCGACGCCGAGGTCCCGCTGGCGGTCGCCGGCCGACTCGTGCGCGAACGGGGTGAGGTGGTGCAGTCGGCCCTCGGGTGGGTGCTGCGTGAGACGGGGAAACGGGCGTCGCAGGACGCGCTCGTGGCCTTCCTCGAACGGCAGGGACGGTTCCTCGGGCGTGCGGCGCTGGAGACGGCGACCGAGCACCTGCCGGACGCGGAACGGGACCGGTTGCGCGGCTGACCACCGCCGCTCCGCGGACAGGCACCGAACACGTCGAGCCCTGCTCCGCCAGGATGGACCGACGACGACAGGAGCCCTCTGGTGCACTCTCACGGCGGCATGCTCGGGACCTTCACCCTCATCGCCCTCACCCTGGCCGGCGCGGTGTACATCGTCGGCGCCTCGGGTCAGCGTCGGCGCGGCAACCCGCCGTGGCCGCTCGCCCGCACGGTCGCGTGGATCGCAGCGCTGCTCGCCGTGGCCGCGGTGCTCGTCGGCCCGCTCGGACACGCCGGCGCCCACGACCTCACCACGCACGTCCTCGGGCACGTCGTCATCGGCATGGTCGCCCCGCTCCTGCTCGTCCTCGGCGCGCCGGTCACGCTCGCCCGTCGGACACTCGAGCCCGTGCCGTTGCAGCGACTCGGACGGCTCGCGGGCAACCCGCTGACGAAGGCACTCGCATTCCCGGTGGTCGCCGCGGTCCTCGCCGTCGGCAGCTCGTGGCTGCTGTACACGGGGACCGTCGCGGCGGACTCGACCCGCGACCCGGTGCTCCACTCGGTCGTCATGATCGGGTTCCTGCTCGTCGGCTCGCTGTGGACGGCCGGTGTGGTCGGGGTCTCGTCCGGCATCCGACGGTCGCCGCGCTGGCTCCGGGTCGGCGTGCTCGTCGTGTCGACCGCGGTGCTGTCCGTCGAGGCGGTCGTCATGCTCAGCCAGGGGGTGCCCGGCATCGACGCCGCGCAGGTCCCGCCGGCGGCGACCGCACTGCTGGTCGGGTCGGTCCTGACCGCGCTGGCGCTCGCGGCCGTCCTCGTCACCGAGCGGCGCCGGGACGCACGGGCGGCGGCCGAGGAGCGTCAGGTCCGCCACGCCCAGGAGGCACGGGTCGCCCCCTCGGCACCGGCCACGTCGACGGATGCCGCGCCCCGTCCCGAGCACGCCTGAGGCCCGCCGACACGGTGCGCTGACCGGACCACGCTGGGAGCGGCCCCGAGGCGCCAGGCGTACCGATGGGGTCGACGCGAGTCGGGCCTCCCGTCCGGCCGCGACAGCGACGAGAGGAGCGCACACATGCGCGCACTGACCTGGCAGGGCACCGAGAAGGTGTCCGTCGAGACCGTTCCCGACCCGACCATCCAGGAGCCGACCGACGCGATCGTGCGGATCACCTCCACGGCGATCTGCGGTTCGGACCTGCACCTGTACCGCGTCCTCGGGCCGTACATCGACAAGGGTGACGTCCTCGGCCACGAGCCGATGGGCATCGTCGAGGAGGTCGGCTCCGCCGTCACGAACCTGCAGGTCGGCGACCGCGTCGTCATCCCCTTCAACATCTCCTGCGGCCACTGCTACATGTGCCAGCGCGGACTGCAGTCGCAGTGCGAGACCACCCAGGTGACCGAGTACGGCAGCGGCGCGTCCCTGTTCGGCTACACGAAGATGTACGGCCAGGTCCCCGGCGGCCAGGCCGAGTACCTCCGCGTTCCGCACGCCGACTACGGCCCCATCAAGGTGCCGCACACCGGCGCGGACGAGCAGTGGCTGTTCATGAGCGACATCATCCCGACCGCCTGGCAGGCCGTGCAGTACGCGGACGTCCCCGAGGGCGGCACGCTCGCGGTCCTCGGACTCGGCCCGGTCGGCCAGTTCGCCGCCCGGATCGGCAAGCACCTCGGCTACCGGGTGCTCGCCGTCGAGCCGGAGCAGGTGCGTCGTGACCTCGCCACGAAGTACGGCATCGAGACCTTCGACCTGTCGAAGGACCTCGTCGCCGAGCTCGTCGACCTGACCGACGGACGCGGCCCGGACGCCGTCGTCGACGGCGTCGGCATGGAGGCGCACGGCAACCCGGCCGCCGGGTTCGCCCAGCGCGCCGCCGGCCTGCTGCCCGACAAGCTCGCGCAGAAGGCGATCGAGACCGCCGGTGTCGACCGGCTCGACGCCGTGCACACCGCGATCGACCTGGTCCGCCGCGGCGGCACGGTCTCGCTGAGTGGCGTGTACGGCGGCATGGCCGACCCGATGCCGATGATGACGCTCTTCGACAAGCAGATCACGATCCGCGAGGGGCAGTGCAACGTCCGCCGCTGGGTCGACGACCTCATGCCGCTCGTCGAGGACCCCTCGGACCCGCTCGGCACGCTCGACCTGACGACGCACAAGGTCTCGCTCGAGGACGCCCCGCACATGTACGAGGTCTTCCAGAAGAAGGAGGACGGCTGCATCAAGGTCGTGCTCGACCCGGCGCTGCCCGCAGGCTCCTCGGCCGCGGCATGACCAGGGTCGTCATCGTCGGCGCGACCGGGAACGTCGGGAGCGCACTGCTCCGACGGTTCCGGGACGCCGGCGCCGACCTCGTCGGGGTCGCCCGACGACTGCCGGACCTCCGTGCGCAGCCCTACGACGCCGCACTCTGGCACACCGTCGACGTTGGCGCGACCGACGCCGTGGACCGGCTCACCGCCGTGTTCCGCGGCGCGGACGCCGTCGTGCACCTGGCGTGGGCGCTGCAGCCGACGCACGACATCCCGGCGCAGCACCGCACCGACGTCACCGGCACGGCCAACGTGCTCGCCGCCGTCGCCGCGGCCGGTGTCCCGCAGGTCGTCGTCGCCTCGTCGGTCGGCGCCTACCGCGGGGTGGACGTGGACGGCAAGCGCACCCCGGTGGACGAGTCCTGGCCCGCCGACGGCATCCCGACCGCCACGTACTCGGTCCACAAGGCCGAGAACGAGCGCGCGATGGACGTCTTCGAACGCGAGCACCCGGACGTCGTCGTGACGCGGCTGCGCCCGGGCCTGGTGTTCCAGCGCGACGCCGCCGCCGAGATCCGCGGGCTCTTCCTCGGCCACCTCGTGCCGATGCGGGCCGTCCGGTGGCTGCGGTTCGCCGTGCTGCCCCTGCCGTACCCGTTCGTGTTCCAGGCCGTGCACGCCGACGACCTCGCCGACGCGTACTGGCGCGCGATCGACCGGAAGGCCGGCGGAGCGTTCAACATCGCCGCCGCGCCCGTGCTCACCCCACCGTGCATGGCCAGGGTCCTCGGGATGCTCGGTGCCGTCCGCGTGCCGCTGCGGCTCGTGCGCGGACTCGTCACGCTCACCTGGCGACTGCGCCTCCAGCCGACCGACGCCGGCTGGGTCGACATCGCGGCCGGCGTGCCCGTCATGCGCACGGACCGGGCGCGCGACGTGCTCGGGTGGGAGGCCCGGCACAGTGCCGAGGACGCCATGCGTGACCTCGTGGCCGGTTTCGCCGACGAGCACCGGGTGCCCGAGGCGCCGCCGCTGCGCGGCTGAGGTCCGCTTAAGAGCGGACTGGTGCGACCCTCGGACGGGGGTGAGGATACGAGGCAGTTGCCGTGTGCAACTGCCTCGTTCCCCATCGACGAAGGAGTCGACATGCACAAGTCCGTCACCGCCGCGGTAGCGGCCACCGTGATCGCCGCCGGCCTGTTCGCCGCCGCGCCGGCATCGGCGCTCACCGCGTCGACGAGGGTCGTCGGCGGCGAGAAGGCGCCGACGACGTCGTCGATCGTGCAGCTCGAGGCTTCGGGCGGCGACATCCCCGCGGGCTACGTCAGCACGTGCACCGGCGAGCAGATCACGGCGTCGTGGGTCCTCACCGCCCGGCACTGCATCGACGGCATCGGGGCGATGAACGTCTACCACTCGAACTCGACGGTGAACCGCGGGGCCCCGGTCGCCGTCGACCGGGTCACCGCCGCCCCGGCCGGTGACATCGCGCTGGTGCACCTGCGCACCGCGTACGCGCTGTCCTCGTACACGCAGCTCGACCTCGCGGCGACGGCGAAGTCGAGCGGCACCGGCACGATCCAGGGCTACGGCCTCCGTGCGAACGCCGTGCAGTCCGACGGGCTGTACCAGGCGACCGTGTCCCTGACCGGGGCGAGCACCGACGCGTTCCGGGGTCGAGCGCAGCACGTGACCGGCGTCTCCGGGGCCTCGAACCACGGCGACTCCGGTGGTCCGCTGATCGTCAACGGCAAGGTCGTCGGCGTCTGCTCGACGGGTGACAGCGCCGACCCGGGTGCGAACACCCGTGCCGGGTCGAACTACGCCCTCCTCGCACAGGCGTCCTCGTGGATCCGGAGCACGGCCGGCGTCTGACCGACCGGACGCGGAACGGGCGCCCCGGTCCTCGCCGACCGGGGCGCCCGTCGTCGTCCGCCCGTGGTGTGTTCCGCGGGTCAGCGCGAGCGCTCGTCCGGTGCCGGTGCCGGTGCCGGTGCCGCGGTCGCCGCCTGTTCGAACAGGCCGGTGGCCAGGTCGTTGAGGACCGTGTGCAGGTCGCCGCCGTGTCGGGTGTCGACGGCGCGGAGCATGGCTGCGTACCGCTGCCGGTAGTCGGCGACGACGTCCTCGCCAGCCGGACGGAGGCGGAGCAGTGAGCCGCGCCGGTCGGACGGGTTCGGCGTGCGTTCGAGCAGCCCGGCGGACGACAGCCGGTCGATCATGTTCGTCACCGCACCGGACGTCAGGCCGAGGAACCCGGCGACCTCGGTGGGGGTCGAGTAGCCGGTGTCACTGATGAGGACGAGCGCCCGCAGCCCGCTCTCGTGCACGCCGGCGCGGGTGCTCAGCTGACCGACGAGGCCCGCGTTGGCCCGGACGACGGCGTCGAACGCGAGCATCAGGTCGGTCGTGCCGTCCTCGTCCTGTTCCGTCACCAGCTCGACTCCGTGTCTCTCTCGTTGCGGCAGAGTACCGGGCCGGCGGGCCCGTGGCGGTCGCGGTCGCGCCTCCCGTCCTGCACTGCCCCCCGCTCTGGGGACGGTCGTGGCCTTCCTGCTTGCTCAATGACTCACTATCTTGATGATCAAGCAATCACCTCATTGAACGATTGCGGCCCACTCTGACTGACGAAACATCGAGGTACCCCGTGTCCAACCAGCTCCGCACCTCCCCGCTGAAGCGCCTCCGCTTCGCCCCCGTGGCGCTCCTCGCGGGCGTCTTCGCCGCCGTGCTCCTCTCCCTCTCGCTCACCGGCACCCTCTCCGGGTTCGCCGCGAGCATCACCAACAGCAGCAACACCGCCGCCAGCGGCACGCTGATCATGCAGGAGCAGAACGCCAACGCGTCGGTCACGTGTCTCAGCACCGACGGCGGCTCGGTCTCCACCAACTCCGCGACCTGCTCGACCATCAACAAGTTCGGTGGCAGCACCACGATGACGCCGGGCAACACGGTCAACACCCCGATCACGATCAAGAACACGGGCACCGCCGCCGCGAACACCTTCACGCTCACCCCGGGCGCCACCTGCACGCAGACGGCCAACGGCACGTCGAACGGCACCGCGACCGACCTCTGCGCGAAGATGAACCTCGTCATCACCTCGGGCTCCACCACGGTCTTCTCCGGCACCCTCGCCAGCTTCAAGGGCGGCGCCGCGATCTCGCTGCCCACCGCTCCCGCCGCCGGTACGAGCGTCCCCTTCAACTTCGCGGTCACGCTCGACTCCTCAGCCGGCAACACCTACCAGGGCCTCGCCGCCTCCGTGCCGATGACGTGGACCTTCACCGCCTGATCAACACCACCCAGACCGGCGACGCTCGACCGACCCCCCTACGGTCGAGCGTCGCCATCCCACTCCACCAGCAGCGACCCGGACGGAGCAGCACATGAGCCAGACGTCGGCCATCCCGCTCAGCGGGACGCTCCCCCGGCCGCTGCTCGGCGGGCGGGCGGTCAGCCGCTCCGAGACCGTCCTGGCCTGGGGCGTCGCCGCGGCCGCCGCGGTCCTCCTCACCGCGGCCATGCTGTTCCTCACCAACGGCGGACGCTGGTTCGTCGTCGAGACGCCGTCGATGGGAGAAGCAGCCCCCGTCGGTACGCTCGTCCTCGACATGCCGGTCCAGGCGTCGTCGCTCCGTGTCGGGGACATCGTCTCCTACAGCGTCGCCGCGAACCCCGACGTCGTCTACACCCACCGCATCGTCGCGATCGACCCCGACGGCGGCATCCGTGCCCGCGGCGACGTGAACGGGGCGGTCGACCCGTGGACGCTGACGCAGGAGGACCTGATCGGCGCCCCGGTCCTGCTCGTCCCGCACCTGGGCTGGCTCTTCAAGGCCACCCCGATCCTCCTGGTCGGCACGCTGCTCATCTGGGCCCTGACCAGTGCGTTCACCGATCGGGTCACCCGGAGCAGTCTCCGCATCGCCGGAGCGTCCCTGACCGTCTCGTACGCCGCCTTCCTGCTCAAGCCCTTCGTCAACGTCACGACGATCTCGAACAGCACGTCGCCCGGCTCCGTCGAGGCCACCGTGGTGTCGTCCGGGGTCTTCCCGGTCCGGGTCGACGCGGTCGGCGGGAACGCCGTCCACCTCGTCGACGGCGAAGTGGGTCGGGTGACGATCACCGAGCTGAACCGCCACGGTCAGTACCAGCTCATGTCGACCATCGACCTCGACCCGATGGGATGGGCCGTGCTCGTCGCCGCCTGCCTGGTCCCGCTCGTGCTGTGCCTGGCGGTCGGCCGCGTCGAGACGGTGCGGCCGTCGTGAACCCCGGGCGTCTCCGCGACGGCAAGGTCGTCGCGCTGCTGCTGGTCGTCGCACTCGCCGTGGTCGTCCTCCTCAACCAGTTCGCCCCGACCCGGTCGGCCTTCAGCGCGAAGGTGACGAACGGGACGAACAGCGCCGGCACGGCCGCGTACTTCACGTGCTCGAGCGCCGTCGACGCCGACGCCGCCACCGCGTTGTTCGCGTACAAGCTGTCCGAGTCCGCGGGATCACGGACGGCCGTCGACTCGTCCGGCAGGGGTGCGAACGGCACCTACCAGGGGGCGATGGCCACGACGACGGCCAGCCCGAACGCCTGCCCGCGGGACGCCGGTGGCGCCTACGTGCTCAACGGCTCGACGAGCTTCGTCTCCACGCCGAACGCCTACCGCAACCCGACCACCTTCAGTGAAGAGGTGTGGTTCCGGACCACCGTGGCGGGCGGGCTCCTCATCGGTTTCGGCAGCAACCAGGTGACCACGTCCGGTCAACACGACCGGCAGGTCTACCTCAACACCAGCGGACAGCTCGTGTTCGGCACGTACAACACCACCACGCAGGTCGTGACGTCACCGAGGTCCTACAACGACGGTGCCTGGCACCACGTCGTGTCGACCATGTCGCCGACCACGGGGATGCGGCTGTACGCGGACGGCGTGCTCGTGGCGTCGAACGCGGCGTTCACCACGCCGGAGAACGCCACGGGGTACTTCCGCGTCGGGTACGACACGATCACCGGATGGCCGGGGGCGGGTTCGTACTCCTTCTCCGGGTCCATGCGGTTCGCCGCGGTCTACGGCTCCGTGCTCTCACCGACACAGGTCGCCGCGCACCACGCCGCCGGACGGTGACGCGGGCTCGACATGCCGCGCCCCGACCGTGCGGCGTACGGCCGGCCGTGCGCTGAGGGACCGGTGTCGCGCCGCTGCTCAGCGTGCGCAGGAGGTGCGGCCGAGTCCGAACAGACGGATGGTGGTGATCCGCACGGTGGATGACGACGTGGCCGTCCACGTGTCGGTGAGGTCGGTCCGGACGCTGATGGTCGAGGTCTTCCAGATGAAGAAGTCGGACGCGCCGAGGATGACGTCGTGCTCGCCGGCAGCGGCACTGATCCCGCTCACGGCCCCGTCGACCAGTACCGAGAACCGTTCGGGCGCGACCCCGGAGTAGTCCCATCCCACGTCGACCGCCGCGTTGCCGACGTTCGTGCAGGTGAGCCCGGTCGCCGGGGTGGCCACCGCGGTGGCGATCGAACTGGCCCCGGTCGTCGTGGTCGCCGCGAAGGCCGCAGCGGCCGCGGGCGCCGGCAGGGCGACGCCGACCACGGCGCAGACGACGGCGGTGGCGACGGCGACGGTCGTGCGCGGTCGTCCCGGACGTCCGGCACGGTGGCGACCGTGTGACCGGAGGGGCCCGGTCGGGGTGTCCGGCCGCGCACGGACGGCGGGTGTCACGGCGAGCGCGGCGAGCACGGCGAGCGTGGCGGCCAGGGCGAGCAGGCGCGCCGTGTGGTGTTCGGCGGCCCAGACCACGGGGAGCCCGACGAGCGGGACGCGCAGGTAGCCGACACCGACGACCGAGGACCGTGCGACGGCGGTCGAGTCGGCCTCCGGGTTCGCGTCCCCCTTCGTGACGAGGGTGCCGTGGGCGTCCACGTCCTGCAGACGGTGCAACCGCAGCACGCCGGCGTGGTCGGGGTCCGGGAAGAGCAGGACCTGACCGGCCCGGAGCGCACCGGTCGCGACGGGCTTGCTCACGACGACGTCACCGGGCACCAGGGACGGCTGCATGGAACCGGTCATCACGGTGGTGCTGTGCCACCCGAGCGCGAGCGGGGCGACGCCCCAGAACGCGATGCCGATGAGCGTGGCGATGACGCCGCGAGCGGTCAGCACCACCGTGAAACGGATCCACGACGACGAGCGCATCCCGATCCTCCTGTCCGGTGGGTGAGCGGTCCCGGGTACGGGCTAGAGGTTCTGGGCTTCCCACGTGAAGCCGAGGCTGGCGGTGGCGCCCATCAGCGCAGCCGGAGCGTCGGGGGACACGGTGTAGGTGATCTGGAAGGTCCGGGTCTCGGGCTTCGTGCCCGCGGTCTTCCAGGTGCCGAGGCCGGAAGCGTAGTCCTTGCGGGTCGACGCGAAGGTCGCGAGGGATCCGTCGTACAGAGTGCCCTCGGTGCCCGTCGCAGCCGTGAAGCCGTCGCAGGTGCCGTAGCCGCCACCGGTGCCCTGCTTGACCTGCAGGGTCACGGACGAGGCCAGGGCCTTGGTCTGGGTCACGTCCTTGGCGTACATGCGGACGGCGCTCGGCAGGCTGCCGCTCGAGGTCACCGCGATGCAGTTCGTGCCGGTGGCCCCCGGCTTGAGGTTCGACGCGGAGAACAGCGCGCCGTTCGCGGCGTCGTTCGTCAGCGCGACCGTGCCCATCGACCAGTTGTCGGCACCATCGGAGGAGGTCGCCGAGAAGGCCGAGTAGCTCGCCGTGGAGACGGCGACGCCAGCGGCGAGCAGCGCGGCGGGGATCACGGCGAAGGTGCCGAGGCGAGCGAGGGTGCGGGTAGGGCGACGCATGTTCCGGGGTTCCATCCTGATCGTGACGCCTCGAAATTCGAGGTAACAGCGACTGTACGCCTCTATTTTCGAGTTTGTCAATCTTCGTGATGAACGGATGTCGACTATGCTCGTGGTGTGACCGCACCTCCTCGGCGCCCCTCGACCGCCGACCTCGACCGACTCCTCGACGAGGCCGTGGCGACCTTCTACGGCGCGCAGGTCGAGCACGCGCACCTCATGCAGCACCTGGCGGTCCGCCACGACCTCAACCCGGTCGACCTCCGCGCGCTGCAGTTCCTCGGCGCCATCGACGACGACCGCACACCGAAGGAGCTCGGCGGGTACCTCGAGATGGGCACGGGGGCGGTCACCGCACTCCTCGACCGGCTCACCCGGCAGGGACTCCTGGACCGTGTGCGGAACCCGGACGACCGGCGCAGTGTCCGGATCGAACTGACGCTCGACGGCGTCGCCGTCCTCGGAGCGGTGCGGGCGGCCTACCGCGGCGTGCTCGAGGAGGCGGTGTCGCCGGAGTCCTTCGAGCTGTTCATCGACTTCACCGGTCGGATGGCCGAGGCCCTGCGCGTCGCCGCGCGGTCGGCCGATCCCGGGGTCTGACGGCGCTCAGGTCGGTCTGGACGCGCCCGGGAAGGAGCCGGTCAGGTCGACCCGGGACGTGCCGGAGTCGGTGTCCCGGTGGACCCGGCCGTGCACCCGGAACACCTGCTCGAGCAGCTCGGTGGTCAGGACTGCGCCGGGGGGGCCGGAGGCGGTGACCCGGCCGCCGGCCAGCACCACGAGGTGGTCGCAGTAGCGGGCTGCCAGGTCGAGGTCGTGCAGCACGACGACGACCGTCCAGGACCGGCTCGCGAGCAGGTCGAGGAGCTCGAACTGGTGGTGGATGTCCAGGTGGTTGAGCGGCTCGTCGAGGACCAGCACCTCGGGCTGCTGCGCGAGTGCGCGTGCCACCTGGACGCGCTGTCGTTCCCCACCGGACAAGCCGCTCCACCGCCGGTGTTCCGTCCCGTCCATCCCGACGTCGGCCAGGGCTCCGCGGCACACGTCGTCACCGTCGGCGTCCGGGCCGCCGAGCCGCGAACGGAACGGCAGCCGACCGAGGCGGACGACGTCGAGCACACGGTGGTCGATGTCCGTGTGCCCCGCCTGCTCGACGAACGCCAGCCGTCGGGCGACCGCCCGGCGCCGGAGCCCCCGGAGGTCCTCGCCGGCGAGCAGGACCGTCCCACGCTCCGGCGCGGTGACCCCGGCGAGGCAGCGGGCGAGCGTCGACTTGCCCGACCCGTTCGGACCCACGATCCCCGTGACGCCGCCGGGCTGGGCGGTCAGGTCCACGTCGTGGATGAGTGCGGTGCCGCGGACCGAGCGCGAGACCGCACGCGCTTCCAGGGATGACGGGCCCCCGGTCCGCCCGGGCTGCTCGCGGGTCATGCGCGTCGTCCCCGTCGCAGGACGACCAGGAAGACCGGGACGCCGATGAGCGCGGTGACGACGCCGACCGGGATCTGGTGCGGCGCGAGCACCAGTCGACCGACGAGGTCCGCCAGCACGAGGAACACGCCGCCGCCCAGGGCGGACACCGGCAACAGGAGGCGGTGACCCGGTCCGACGAGCATCCGCGCGGCGTGCGGCACGACGAGCCCGACGAAGCCGATCGCGCCGACGGCCGCCACCACCGCCGCGGTCGTCGCGGCCGCACCGACGAGGACGGTCAGGCGCAGCGACCGGACGTCGATGCCGAGGGACACGGCGGCGTCGTGACCGAACGCGAAGGCGTCGAGAGCGGGGGCGACGAGCACGAAGACCGCCGTCGCCACGGCCACCACGGTGACGCAGACCACGACCGAGGGCCACCGGGCGGCGGCCAGGGACCCGAGCAGCCAGTAGGTGATGCCGCGGGTGGCGTCCGCGTCACCCCACGCCGTCACGACCAGGGAGGTCACCGCGGCGAAGAGCTGACCGACGACCACACCGGTGAGCACCACGCGGCTCGTGTCCGCCGTGTCCCGACCCATCAGGGCGAACACCAGCGCGAACGACACGAGGCCCCCGACGAGTGCTCCGCCGGCGAGGGTCACCGAGCCCGCACCGATGCCGAGGACGATGACGAGCACCGCACCGGTGGACGCGCCCGACGAGATCCCGAGCAGGTACGGCTCGGCGAGCACGTTGCGGGTCACTGCCTGCAGGACGCATCCACACACGGCGAGCCCCGCGCCCGCTGCTGCGGCCAACAGGACGCGGGGGAGGCGCAGCTGCCAGACGACGGAGTCCGCCAGCGGTGACAGCGGGGTGACGGGCAGGCCGAGGTGGCTGCCGATCGACCGGATCGTCCCGGTCCAGGTGATGGAGCCACCGGCGAGGGTCACGCCGGCGACCACGACGACCACGAGCGCGACCGCGAGGGCGGGGAGCACGGCCGCCGCACGGAGCGCTCGCGGGGTCACCGGCGGGCGAGGACGACGAAGTCGTCGAGGTGCTGCCAGACCGGCCCGACCTCGGCGAACCCGGCCACCTGGAGGGCGGCGACGTGGAACGCCAGGCTGAGCTCCGGGTTCGGCGGGCGGTCCGCGAAGCGACGGTCCCGCTCGGCGGCGAGCCGGCCGTACCGTTCGACGGCGACGACCTCGGCGAACCACTGGTCCCAGTCGAGCGCACCCGCCGCTCGGTCGGTGCGCTGGGTGCGCTCGTCGTCGCGCGCGCTGAGCTCCTCGAACAGCGTCCGACCGTCGAGGTGGCGCAGGTGGTCGGCGTTGATCACCACACCGCCGGGAGCGAGGAGCGAGCCGAGGTCGTTGTACACGCGACTGAGGACGTCGGACGGCAACCAGTGGAGTGCGGTGGAACTGAGCACGGCGTGCGGCACCGCACCGTCCAGTCCCGCGGTCCAGTCGCGGTCCCACAGGTCGGCGTCGACGAAGCGCACGCGGCGCCCGGCGAGCGCGGTCCGCCCGAGTTCCAGGAGGACGGGATCGTGGTCGAGCGCGATGCAGGTGATGTCCGGGCGGCGTTCGAGGACGCGCTGGCTGATCGACCCCGGTCCGCTGGCGAGGTCGAGGACGACTCCGCCCTCGGGGACGACGTGGTCGACGACGTCGAGCATGATCGTGAAGCGCTGCTCGCGGTTCGTGATGTAGGCGGCCTGCTGGACGTCCCAGGCGGCGAGGAGTCGGAGCGCGTGCTCGGTCTCGTCAGGGGTGGGTGTGGCGGACGTGGTCATCGTCGTTCCTCCGAGTACTCGGTCAGGGCGGTGAAGACGGTCTCGAGCGCGTCGATGCTCCGGACCGAGGGGTCGAGCTCGGTCGCGGGGACGGGGACGAGGTGGTCGTCCTGCACCGCCCGCAACCCCTTCGTCACGGCGTCCGAGCGGAGCTGGTCGATCTTGTCGTCGGCACTGTCACCGGGCAGCCCGCGGGTCAGGTCCGCGACCACGATGACGTCGGGGTCGCGCTGTGCGATCTCGTCCCAGCTCGTCTCGCCCCACTGGGCGTCGAGGTCCGCGAAGGCGTTCGTGGCACCGGCCACGCTGCCCATCGTGTCGGCGAGTCCGTTCGCACCGGCCACCACGGGCGCACCGTTCACGGACGAGTACAGCCACACGACCGAGGGCTCTCCGGTGTCGGCGGCCGCGGCCGTGACCTCGTCGAGCGTGGCGCGCTGCTCGGCCACGAGGGCACGACCACGTTCCTCGACGCCGAACACGCGGGCGACGTCGGAGACCTCGTCCAGGATCGCGTCGAAGCCGACCTCGTCGGGGATGAGCGTCTGGTCCTCGCAGTCGTTCGCGGAGAGGTAGGCGGGGACACCGAGGTCGACGAGCTCCTGGCGGTTCCCGGCCGCCTCCGACGCGAACGCCGATGCCCGCATGGAGTAGACGAAGTCCGGGTCGGCCTCGCGCAGCTGTTCGGTCGTCGGGTACTGGTCGGCCAGGACGGGGATGCCCGCGTAGGCGTCCGACCACTCCGGGGCGACGGCGTCCGTCAGGTAGCTCGTACCGATCATCCGGTCCTGCAGGCCGAGCGCGAGCATCACCTCGGTCGCGCCCTGTTCCAGCGTCACGGCGCGCTCCGGCGGCGACGGCACGCTCAGCTCGGTGCCACAGCTGGTCACCGTCGTCCCCGTGGTCGGTCCCGACGCCGGTCCGTCGGACGACGTGCTGCTCGCGCAGCCGGTGAGCACGAGGGCAGCCGTGACGACCCCTGCACTGATAATGATCCTCATGTGCATGAGGCTAGGGTGCAGTGGCCGACCGGGCAAATCGACCGTCCGGGGTCCACGGCAGACTGGGCGCATGGCACGGAAGTCCGGCGTCTCGGCGCCCCGCATCACCCTGACCGAACCGACCGACCTCGAACCGTGGTCGCCCGGCCCGGGGGACGTGCTCACCGGCGACCGCATCGACGGCAAGCACATCGAGCTGCTCGACGTGGTGGGCGAGCGGCTGCCCGACCTCGAGCTCGAGGAGTGCGTGGTCGGGACCCTGCGCGCCGATGGCGCCGACCTCCGCGGGTTCCGCGTCCGCGACACCGTCATCGAGGTCCTCGACGCCCCCGTGCTCCGGGCGCAGAGCGGTGCCTGGCGGGAGGTCCGGGTGGCCGGGGGGCGCATCGGATCGGCGGAGTTGTACGACGGCTCGTTCAGCGCGGTGGAGTTCGTCGGCATGAAGCTCGGGTTCGTGAACCTCCGGGCATCGGCCCTCACCGACGTGGTGTTCCGCGACTGTGTCATCGACGAGATCGACATCGCCGACGCCCGACTGCTGCGGGTCGCCTTCCCCGGCAGCTCGATCCGGGAGGTCGCCGGTGTGGCCACGCGCATCGAGGACGTCGACCTCCGCGGCGCCGACCTCGACCGGGTGGAGCGACTCGACGGGCTGCGCGGTGCGACGATCGGCGGCGAGCAGCTCTTCACGCTCGCGCCGCTGCTCGCCGCCCAGGCCGGGTACCGGGTCGAGTGACGGCGGCCGTGCTCCCGCCCGAGGCGTCACCGCCGACGACCCTCCTGCTGCCCACCGACCTGCTCGGGCGGTGGGACCTGCGCCGCACGGTGCACGACCGGCTCGCCGACGTGACCGGCACGGTGACGGGTTCGACCGTGTTGCGCGTCGACGACGACGGGTCCGTGCACTGGCACGAGACCGGCACGATGGTGTTCGGCGCCCGTTCGACCCCGGTGTGGCGGACGCTCGCGGTCAGACCGGGCCGCGACGGCCGGTGGCACGTGCACTTCGCCGACGGTCGTCCGTTCCACGACTGGATCTGGGGTGCGCGGGTCGAGCACGCGTGTGCGCCGGACGACTACACGGGCCTCCTGACCGGGACGCCCGACGGCTGGCGCGTCCGCTGGGAGGCCCGTGGGCCGGCGAAGGACCTGGTCATCGACAGCGTGCTGACACCGTCGGCCTGACCGTCGCCCCGCCCCGCCCCGCGC